>CAJFUR010000185.1 GCA_904420215.1 uncultured Eggerthellaceae bacterium | reverse complement strand
CTCGATGCCGATGACCTTCGCACCGGAATCGGCAGCCTCGCGCAGCGCGCACACGCCGGCCAAGCCGAGGCCCACCACGCACACGTCAACGTCGATGGTTTCCGCCACCGTGGACTCGTCGATAGGCGCTGGCGGGTTCATCCACGACGGGGTGAATTCCGTCGGATTGCCACTTGCAGCTGCCGCATCCCCGGCGCTTGCGCCGCTTTGGGAGTCGCCCTTCGCCGCAGGGGCGCATCCCGCCAGCCCCGCGCCCGCCACCACGGCGGCAGTGGCCCCCAAACCCAAAAACGACCTGCGGGAAAGCTTCATGTCTTTCATGTTCGTCCCTTCTCTTTCGCCCGGGCTCCGCCACGCGAAACGCATGTCGCGTGCCGAAACCGCCCTCCCGTGATTTCCGCCACCCGAAAAGTGGCTGGCGCCCAGCATACGGACGCTCCGGCGAAGGCGCCATCACCCAAACCCGCCCAACTTGGCAACCCGTCACCCGAAACGGCCAAAATCCGCGGAAAGCGGGCGGTTGTGCGCAACCGCGCCGAAGCCCCACCGGTACAATCGGGACGGCAGAATTAAGGGGAAGCCCGTGCGGGCTTGGCAGAAGCCCGCACGGGCGAAACCCGCATCAATACGCGCCGAAGGGTCAAGAGGTCGAAAGGACTGGCACTTGCCTTGTTGTCGGGGTGGGGAGAGCGAAACATGAAGTTGCGCGCCTGGGCGCCTTTGGCGGGATACACGCCGTTTCTTCTGGCAAGCATTCTGAGCCTGCATGCCACGACGGCATTTGCCGCCCTGCCCTCCTTCGACGCCAACGCCTACTCGTCCACGGCGGCCTTCGCCCGCATCGTCGTGTACGCGGTGCTTGCCGGGGCATTCTGGAGAAAGACCTCGGAGCCGCTGCCGCCCCGTGCAACCGCTGCAACGGGCATCTGCCTTGGCCTTGTGGGCTTTGCGCTGATGGCTTGCTCTTCGGAATTGGCAGGGGTCCCCACCCCAACAATCGGAGCCACGGCACGTCTGGGCGCGGCATGCATCGGCTGCGCCCAAGCCCTGCTGAGTCTCTTGTGGCTTTCGGTGCTTCCCCTGCTCACTTACCGCCAAAGCTACCTGTACGTGCTCGGCAGCCATGCCGCCGCCACGGGGCTGTGCGCACTCGTTCTCCTGCTGCCCGCCGGATGGTACCTGCCTTTGACCGCCTTGGCGTTTGCGGTTTCAGGGGCCTGCGCCCGCTTCGTGCCCGCAAGCCACTCCACGTGCAGCTCTCTGGCAGCTCAAGCGCCCGACGTCATTCCCATTCTGGGGAAGGGCGTGCTGGCCGTTGGGCTGTTCGCCTTGGTGTCGGGCTTCGTCTCGCGCATGGCGGAACCGGGGGCCGCCGACCCCACGCACCAGCAATACCTTGTGCTGGGGGTGTCGGCCTGCGTGCTTGTCATCATGTCGGTTCCGGCACTCGCCTACCACCAGCCTCTGAAGCTGGAGAGCAGCTATCGCGTTGCATTGCCCCTTTCGGCGCTGGGCTTTCTGGTGCTGCCGGGACTGACCGACGCCGTGCCGCCCTCCCTTGCCGGCACGCTTGCCACCACGGGATACATGATGTGCGGCATCATTCTTTCCTGCACCATAGCCGAAGTGAGCAAAACGGCGCACATCCCCTCGGTGCCGCTCTATACCGCAAGCGAGGCAGTCAGTCTGCTGTGCCTGCTTGCGGGAAGCGCAACGGGCGCACTTTGCGAGGCGTACCTTCCGGAAGCCGATGCGGGCTTCACCGTGATCGGCATGGGGTGTCTCTACTTGCTCACAGTGGGCGCCTCGTGGCTTGCTGGACGCGACCGCGTTCCCAAGCGGCGCGAAGCGCCGGAAGGCGAAGCCGTGAAGGCGGACGGCGATGCGGGCACGGCGCACCCCCGCAATCCCTTCCCGCCTGCACCCGCATCCGTGGTCCGTTCAGACGAGGGGCCTTCGCGCATCGATGCCGCAGGGACATCGGGCGCAGGGGCAAATGCACTGCGTGGCGCACGGGCAAACGCGCGCCCTTCCTATTCCCCCTACCCCGACGGCACGGATCTCCATGGCGCGGGGAAGGCCGCCCCTCTCCCGCACGTCAGCGCGCATCCCGACCCCGAACCGGGCTGCCCGAACCCGCAGCGCCTCAACGATCAGGAGTCGGCCATCTTCGAGCAGCTGCTGCGGGGACGCACCGTCGCGCGCATTGCGCAAGACCTCTACTTGTCGCAAAGCGCCGTGAAATACCACACGCAAAAGATCTACCGCGCGTTCGACGTGCATTCGCGCGCCGAGCTCATGGCGCTCATGCGCCAACCGCCAACGGTGGGAGGCATGCAAGGCGCCGCTGACGAAGAGGCTCCCGCCATGGCTGCAGCGGCCCCTTCCGAACCCGCCGCCGAAGCACTGCCGCAACCGTCCGCGGCAGCGCCGCCAACGCCGTCATTCAGGGCGGACGCCGCAAAGTTAGACGACTTGGCGCGTCTTGCGGCCCAGCATGGCCTCACCGAGCGCGAACGGCAGACATGCTCCCTGCTGGCGCAGGGCTGCTCAACCATCGAGGTGGCAGACGCGCTGGGCGTGTCGGAAAACACGGCGAAGACCCACATGAAGCGCCTCTACAAGAAGCTTGGCGTCCACTCCAAGCAAGACATCATCGACCTGACCCGCAACGGCGGGGAGTGAGCTGTCCGCCACCCCCCTACGCGCCGAGCAGCCAGTCCATCAGGTTGGCGACGCGGATACCGTCCTCGGTCGTGCCCATGCGGAAACGGTCGAGGGCAAGAACCATCTTGGGAAACGAGTCGGGAATGAGCCTGAGCGGGGCAAGCTCGCGTTCGTATACTGCCGCATCGAGCATGGATTCCGCAACCTGCACGTACAGCTTTTCGTCGCGTCGCATTGCCACGAAATCCACTTCCGCCCGGTCGAGCGGCCCCACTTCCACCCGGTACCCGCGCCTCAAAAGCTCCATGAACACGACACCTTCCAGCTGAAACCCGAAATCGCCCGGAGCGAACCCGTTCGGCAGGTTGCGCAGCCCCGTGTCAGCGGCATAGAACTTGCGCAGTGGGGAGAGCACCCGTTTGCCCGCGAGGCCCGTTTGCTGAACGCCCACAAGCGCGAACGCCTCTTCGAGCGCCTTGATGTAGTTGTCCACCGTGTCGTTCGATGTCTTGCGACCTGCGCTTGCAAGCGCCCCCGTAATCTTGCGGGTGGAGAACAGGTTGCCCGACGTCGAAAACAAATAGGTCACCAGACGTTCGAGCAGCGCCATGTCGCGTATCCCCATCCGCAGGGCCACGTCGTTGAGCAAAACGGTGTCGAAAATGGCCGAAAGCTCCCGCTCTATGAAGTCTTCCGAACGTTCCATCAGCGAAAAGAGGCTCGGCATGCCGCCATAGCGCACGTAGTTGGCGAACAGCTTCTCCATAGAGTCGGAACCGAAGCCTTCCGAGAAGTCAACGTACTCCGCGAAACCAAGCGGGTACACGTCAAGAGCAATGCTTCTTCCCGAAAGCAAAGTGGCCAGATCGGACGAAAGAATGCTGGCATTCGACCCGGTGAGGTAGACGTCGATGCCATCCTGCGAGTGAAGCCGCCTGACCACACGCTCCCAGCCCTCAACGTCTTGCACTTCGTCAAGGAGCACGTAGAACAGCGCATCTTTGTCCGACCTCTCCCACGCTTCCACGATGTCTTGCTGCAAGCGCTCCGCCGTTGGATAAAGGGGCATTTGCAATGTGTCGAATTTTCGATAGAACATGTTTTCCGGCTTGACGCCGCACTTCTGTTGGATTTTCGCCATCTTATAGTCGGATGACGTCGCTACCATGGGAACACGAAACGCAGAGACGACGGGGGGGGGGCGTACCGTGCATCCCCGCGTTGCGCAGCACCCCGAAACCGAATCAAAGGGAGCCGGGCGCAGATGAACCTTGTCCATCGCCCCGACCCCTATGCAGACTTGGAACCACTTGGAGCCGATGGAGTTCCAAGTGGTTCCAAGACGTTCCGGGGCAGTGGAACAAGCGGATCACTGTCGGAAAACGAGTGGCGCGCCCTTGCGCTCCTCGAGGAACAAGGCCCCGCGCCCGCCTTAACGGGCGTCTAGAGGGCGTGCATCCATGTGAAGTCGATGGGGGCCACGTCGGCCCGCCACATGCAGTGCAGCGTTTCGCCGCCGCTGCGCTCGATGAGCTGGACGGCACGCGCTCCGGCATACGACCAGAACCCCCCGACGTTGTACAGCTTCTGCGCGTCCCAACCCAGAAAGGCCAGCAGCGCTTTCATCTGCCCCGCATAGCCGCCCGCACCGCACATGAGGAAGATCGCCCGGTCTTTCGGGAACAAGTCCTCCAGCAAGCGTTCCGATTCCCGGTAGTTCGGCGCGGCCGATGACACGCCGCCATCGTCGGACCACTCGACCTTCCACGCCGTCAAGCCGGTGTACGCCCCCGCCACGGGCAGGGGCGGCAGCGTTGCCACCAGCGGGAACGGCACCACCTTGAAACCCTCGATGGTGGCCGAAAGGTCGGGGTCGCCGCCCATGGCGCCGTAGTCCGCCGGGTCGAACAGCATGCGCATGTCGCGGTACGCCACGTCGTCGCGGTCAAGCCACTCGTCGATCGTGCGCATGGAGATGTTCGCGTCCACGCCGAATTCGCTGGCCGGATCGGCCTCCGGCGCAGGCAGCGGCTTCGCGCCCGCCGCGCCGGCATCCCCCGCTCTGCCGGCGACCTCCTGCGCGCCGGCATCTTCCAGCGCACCGGCGCCCTCCTGCGAATCTCCCCGGCCCGCCGCGTCGCTGCGCTGCCCGCCTGCGGCACAGCCCGTCAGCCCCGCGCCTGCCAGCGCAAGCGCCGCGCCGGCGGCACCCGCCACGAAGCCCCGACGGCCGATGCACTCCCCCGCGCACTCCGCCATGTGCTCCGCCAAGCGTTTCCCCGTACGCTTTCTCATGCATCCCCCTCCAGCGCGTTCGCAACCGCTTCCTGCATCCCCAGGCTGGTAACCGTCGCGCCAGCCACGACGTCCACCTCGTGCGTTGCCGCCTGCGCCATCCGCGCGGCCAGCTCGTCAAGCGCCACGGCTCCCACTTCGGCGTGCTCGCTGTGGCGCAGCACTTCCACCGCCTGCAGTGCGCCCGCAGTGCCGCGCACCTTCACCCAAATGGGGCCTCCCAGCCCTTCCCCCACGCCAACCGCCTCGCCTGCGGCTAAGCCCGACGCGTCGGGAGCCTCGTCGTACACCGAAACGTCGCCCGACCCCGGCCCATACGCCACGTCTCCGGGCACGGAAAAGGCGTCCTCCTTCTCGCTTGCCGCCTGTTCGCCTGCTATCTTGCCGAAAATCATGCACTCCGCCAAGCTGCCGCCGCCCTGGCGGTTGCGCGCCGTCACGCTTCCCAGCTCCCCTGCCGCGTACAGGTGCGGGATGGGGTCGCCGGCGGCGTGCACCACTTCGGCCTTCGCCGTGCGCTCGGGGCCTCCCTGCGTGGCAAGCACCGCAGGGAACACCGCCAGCCCGTAATAGGGGCCTTCGCCAAAGGCCCGCATGGTTTCGGGTTTGCGCCCGAAGGGGTCGGTGCCGGATGCCGCGGCGGCGTTGAAGGCGTCGATGGTGGCCTGCAGGGTCGCCGGGTCGAGGGACAACGCCTCGGCCAGCCCCCACACCGTGCTCGCCTTGGCCACCTTGCCCGACGCCACCTCCTCGGACATATCGTCGCTCCAGTTGGGGTACGGCTTGGGAAGCGCACCTTCCTCCATGGCGCGGCGCTGCGCCTCGTCGAACACGAAGCAGTTCGCGTCCGGCCGCGCAGGGACCACCCACGTGCCGCCCACAAGCACGCGCCCGCCGCGCTGCTCGGCGTCTTCGGCAAGGTAGCGCCGGGCGTCGCCTCCCACGAGCATCACCGACCCCGACTTGAAAAACGCGATGTCCTCGCCCAAACTGCGCGTGCGGTCGCCTTCGGCAACCAGGCCCACGCCCCCGCTCTCCCATGCGCCCATGTGCCACATCCGCGCCCCCGCGGCCTGCGCCATGCGCACGCCGTCGCCCTCGTTGTACAGCGACCCCACCGGCAACGCCTTCGGGCGGTCGAGGTAGTGCTGGATTCCCGGCCCGTCGTTCTCGAACCCGCCGCAGGCCAGCACCACGCCGTTGCGGGCGGCAATGTTCAGCTTCCTGCCGTCGCGTTCCACCTCCACGCCCACGACGGCCTTGGTTTCGGGGTCTTGGATGAGCGCCGTCACCGGCGAGGAATACCAGCAGTCGATGCGGTCCTTGCGCGCCACCACGCCTTTTTTGAGGAAGCGCCACAGCGCCCCGTCGTTGATGGACGACCCCACGAGGTTCGTCCGGATGGCGGAAGCGCCCGGCAATTCGGGATAGCTGACGGAAAGCGGCGGCAGGTTGTAGCGCCCGGGAATCACCGCGCCCGCCAGCACGGGCGCCTGCGGGGCGGCAATTTCCGGCGGCGTGGAGCCGTCGAGGCTCGCACCGCAGCTCTTGCAGGTCGTCGCGTCCATGCTGTTCGACTTGCCGCAGTTGGGGCAGGCAATCACGCTGGTCGCTTCCGAGTTCGAAGGTCTAAAGCACATGGCCCCTCCTTTTCCGCATGCCCGAGGGATTCCTCGCATCCCCGCGATGCGCCGCTACCGGCCTTTCGTCACCGGCCTTCTGCCAAGGCCGCAATGTCGTCCGGCGTGACGTCGGTCACGTCGAGCAGCTCCCCCTCGTCCAGCCCCCAATCCGCCATCTGGCCGCGCACGGAGGACAGGCCGGCGGCATAGGCCGCCAGCACGTCGTCGGGCACGGCATAGCCGCCCGCAAGGGCGCGCACGTAGGAAAGCGCGTCTTCCTCGCTTTCGGCCGAGGCGAACAGCTGCGAGCTGTAGCGGCTGTTGCCGCCTTCGCTCCCTTCGGGGGCCTTGTCGGCAACGAGGACCCGCGCGCCGCTTTCGGCCGCGGCAATGGCCGCCGACGCGCCGGCCGCGCCGAAGCCCACCACCACGACGTCGAACTCCCCGTCCCACGAGACTTCCTCGAGCGTGGCCGCCGAAGTCCCCGCAGGCGAACCTTCTCCGGCAGCGCAGCCGCCCAGCAGCGACGCCCCCAACACGCCCGCACCGCAGGCGGCGCCCACTTTCAGGAAATTCCTCCGCGTCGTCGTCCCGTTCCCCATGGCAACTCCCCTCCGAACGACCTCCAACCGCCTGCGTCGCGCTGCGAAGCGGCAACGCCTCGCAGCGCGACGCCGCTAGGCCACCATCTTCGCAACCGCGCCCGCCACCACGTCGGCGTGCAGCCCGGCCATCAGAACCAGGAAGCGCAGGGCGCAGCCGCCCACCAGCGCGCCGGCGGCACCCACCAGCATGCCCGGGCGCGTCTGCTTCTTCTTCCGGTGCGCAATCATGCCGTACACGGCCATGACCAGCGGAAGCACCAAGCCGCATGCGCCCACCAGAAGCCAGAAGGCAAGCGCCAGCGGCCCTTCGGTCAAAAGCCTTGCCGATGCCGCAGCCGTGGCGCCCACGGCCGAGCCGGCATCGCTTCCCTGCATGGCCAGCACGAACGCCGCCAACACGGCAACCTCCAGCACGACCAGCACCACCACCGACGTCTCCAGAAGCCGGTGGGTCTTGGCGGACAGCGCCGCGCGCTTGGGCGACGCGGCAACTATCTCCACCAAGGCAACGCCCGTGTCCAAAGCCGAAACCGTGAACAGGCACGGCAGCAGCACGGTGTTCCACAGCGGCACGCCCGGAACCGACATCAGCAGAACGCCGGTGTACACGGCAACGCACAGGCCCAGCGCCATGCCCACCACCGCCAGCACCGGGCGGAGGCGTTTGCGCACCGTGGCATAGCCCTTCCACTTCTTGGACACCGGCTTGACCCACCGCTCGGTGGAAAGCACGGCCATCACGCCGAACACCACCACCGCGGCGAACACCACCCAGGCGCCGAACGTCATCCACGAGGCCGTGTTGCTGAAGCTTTGCCACATCAGCATGCCCCGCAGCGGGTTCGTCAGCTCGGACAGCAGCAAGAGCAAGCCGACGATCAAGCAGACCGTAGCGGCCCACGCCGCAACGCCGATGGTTCTCTTGTTGCTTTCCCTGTCATAGAAAAACAGGATGGCAGCCATGATGAAGGCGCCGGCCCCCATGCCCCCCAAGAACAAGTACAGGGCCGGCTGCCACCCCCACACCGATTGCAATTCGGCCATCGATTACCTCCCTACCTGCATATCGGACTGCATTCCGTTCGCACGACGCGCTCAAGCCAGCAGATACGACGGGCCGGTTGACGCGTCGATGCGCTGCGCCCGTCCACCCGACGCAGCCGCAAGCTCCTCGATGGTGCCGAAGTGCAAGGCGCGGAACTTGCAGGCCGAAGCGCAGTTCGGCGTGTCGCCCAGGGCCACCCCGGCCTCCAGGCACAAGTCGCACTTGTCCATGCCTTCGGAGGTGTAGTGCGGCACGCCGAACGGGCACGCCTGATAGCAGTACTTGCAGCCGATGCACCGGTTGCGGTCCACCGTCACCACGCCGCCCTCGCCCTTGGCAATGGCCTTGGCCGGACACACGGTCGCGCAGGCCGGGTCCTCGCAATGCATGCAGGCGGTGGAAACGTACACCTTCTGGCCGTTCGCCGTCTTGTACGGCACGACCGTGCGGCGCGCCGGCACGCCCTCCGGCGTGTTGTTCGCCTTGCGGCACGCCTCCACGCACTGCTGGCAGTTCACGCAGTTCGACATGCGCACCAAAAACCCGTACTGAACGCCCTCTTGCGGCGCGGCATCCCCGCCGGCCTGCACCGGAGCGGCCTTCTGGCCGTCCTCGGCGAAGGCCGGCGCGTACCCGCCGGCAACGGCGCCCCCAGCGAGCGCCGCCGCCCCCAACACGGCAGCCCCTTGCAGCAGAGTGCGCCGTGGGATGCCCGTATCGTCTCGCATGATTTCTCCAATCCCTTGCCGAAGCGGTATACTGTCACCAGCATCCGCCCGTTGTTCCCCATCAGCCCCGAAAGGAGCCGCATGATAGCCCCTGTCCAAGGAAAGGTCGGCCAGCCCGCCACGTTCGAGGGGTACGCCGACGACTACGGCAACCACATCGTGGCCCTCGAATTCTCCCTCGACGGCGGAAAGACCTGGACCCGCCAGGACACGCGCGCGTCCAACCCCGACCTCATGATCCACTGGACGTACACCTACACCCCCCAACGGGAAGGCGTCTACCAGCTGAAGGTGCGGTCGGTCACCGAAGACGGCAGGACCAGCCCCTTCGCAGCCGTCGCCGAGCTTCACGTGGAAGGCTAGCGGCAAGCCCCGCGCCGGACGGCCGAAGCGACCCGGCGCGACGCCCTGCGGCTTTCGCCGCCCTATGCCACCGCGCCCGAAAGCACGCCGACGTTGGGGCTGTTGGGATACTCCATGCCCTCGCCGGGGTTGGGCGGGACGGTTTCCTCGCACGTGATGCGGATCTCGACGATGTCGCGCACGAAGTAGTTCGCCGGCGCGCCCGCCAGCCACAGCTGGTTGTTGCCGCCCACCGAGGCCGAAAGGTCCTCGTCGTTGATCTCGAACGAAACCACCCCATGGTGCCCGACGGCATACACCAGCGGCATGGCCGCCTCGGTGCCGTCGGCGGACACGAACGTGATGGTGTTGGCGCCCTCCTGCGCGGCGGCGCGGCCCACCAGATAGCTCACCGGGATGCCTTTCACCTCGGCCGTGATGATGGCCTTGCCGTCCGACGGGTTGCCGCCGCACGTGCACGTCATCGTCTGCTGCACCGCCTGTTCCTGCGCCAGTTCGTCGATGGTGGCGCTGAAGGCGTTCTCCACGTCCCCCGAAACCGAAAGGCGCCATTGCAGGGGATTGTCAACCGCAAGGTCGTTCGTGGCGTTGCACAGCGCGTTGGTAGCCGTGCGGAACACCTCCCTGATGACCGAGTTCGGCGTGATGGTGGTCTGGTCCCATGCGAACTGCCCCTCGGAGGCGTCCGCCGCCACGTATCCGCCTGCCGTCTCGGCCGATTGCGCGGCGCTTTCGCTTGCAAGCTGGCCCGCCGCGCCGGCGGCTTCGTCCGCCGTTGCCGCCAAGGCCGGGGTCGCACCCGCCAGCAGCAAGGAAGTGGCGGCCACGGCGCTTACTGCAATTTGCTTCTTGTCAGCCATTGTTGTCGCCTCCGCTATTTCACATTGAGCAGGAACTGGGTGTTGACGCCATTCACGCGCTCCGTGCCGTCGGGCTGGATGCTGGTCGTGCGAATGTCGAGCAGATAGGCTCCCTCCGAAGGAGGCGTGAAGCCCATGCGCCAGTACGTCCAGTACTGCGGGTCGTTATCCGGCGTTTCCAGCGTCGTCCACGTCTGGCCGTGGTCCCACGAGAACTCTATGCGTGCAATCGGCTCGTCGAACGCGTCCGCGAAGCCTTCCAGCTGCACTTCCGTGCCAGCGACGCCTTCCAGAACCACGCCCGAAGGGTAGTTCAGCACGGCGCTGTTGGGCTTGTCGGCCGGAGCGCCGTCCAAGCCGGCATCCTCGAAGCCGCCCAGGAAGTAGCCCGATGCGGCGTCGGCTTCGTCGGTCTCCAGGAAGTTCACGCCCGTGCACACCTTGAAGATGCCGCCGGCGGCAGACCCGCCCGCCGTCCACACGGAGCAGGGGTAGCCCTGCGTGTTGGGAAGCGTCTCGCCGTTCATTTCGATGACCAGGACGGAATCGTTCTCGGTCATGGCCGTGAAGGGGATGTTGTAGGTCTTGCCCACGTTGGGATACGGGTCCTCGGTCAGGAATTCCACCGCGTTCACGCCGCCCTGCGGCTTCACGTAGTCGATGATCGCCTGCATGGGAACGCCCGTGACCTCAACCTGCGCGATGGCGGCGTTGCCCGCGCCGTTGATGGTGCACTGCTGCTTCATGACGGTGGTCACCGTGCCGAACTTCTCCACCAGTTCGGGAAGCGTCATTTCAATGGGGTTCTCCACGTTGCCGCCCACCGAGAACACCCAGTTGTTGTACAGCTCGGGGTCCATGTTGCCGTCGTCGGTGCGCCAGTCGCTCGCGTCGAAGTCGCCGTATTCCTTGATGCTCTTGTAGAAGAAGTCGTCGTTCGAGGTGAGCGTTTCCTGGTCGTAGGTCACCGTGAGGTCGGCGTCGCTGGCCGCCACGTCGGTGATGCCCTTGTACAGGTTGTACTTCTCGTAATCCCAGCGCTTGAAGTCGCCGTTCTCGTCGATGTAGTGGCACGACTCGCACGTGCCGTTCTTGTTCTCGAACAGCTCGTTGCCCAAGTGCGTCGAATGGATGGAGGTGCGCAGCGGGTCTGCCCAGATGTGGCAGGCCACGCACGTGGACAGCGTCTGCTCGGTGGGATACCCCATGAAGATGGTGCCGTGGTACGTGTCCAGCATCATGAGCGCGTCTTCCAGCGTGTGGCACGAGGTGCAGCCGCGCTGGTCGGCATTCAAGTAGCTGATGTTCCAGCCAATGTCGTCGCTCGGCACCGGCTGCACGGTGAAGCCGCTGCGGTCAACGTAGCTGAAAGGCGCGTTGAGCTCGGCGTTCTTCGTGCCCAAGTCGGCGTCGATACCGGCAGGGAATTCCGCCACGTTGTCCTTGTAGCGCCCTTCCGACTGGTACTGCACGGTGGCCTGGCCAACCGCGCCCGCCTCTTCGGTCGTCTCCCCCGTCGAGGCGTTCTGGGCGCATCCCGCTAAAGCAGCGGCTGCCAGCGCCACCGTCACGGCAGAGACCACCATCTTGCGATTTCGCGTGAATCTCATGTCTCTCCTTTCCCTCCTCCCGGCTTGGTGCCGACATGACGCCGGCGCCGCACCTGTCAGCACAACGCCAACATGCGAACCAGTACTGCAAAACCGACTTGTCCCACGCCTCTTTCGGGAATCCCCCGGTTTTGTCAATACCCCTCTGCGCGTATCTTATCATAAATCATACGAATTTATGATACTTATCGCAGTATCCTATGATTCTTTTTTAAGAATACTTGAATGACCGGAAGCGAAACGCCCGCATTCCAAACGGGCACAATATTTGGCCGATGGGAAGCGGGGCACCCTCGCTTCGGATGGACGTTCAAAGCTTGAGTGGCAGGAAACGGGGCGCGCTTGCTTCGGATGGGCGTTCAAAGCTTGATCGGAGAAAGCCGAAGTGCCCACGCTCCGCAAATGGGCACTAGATTGCGGTTTTAGTGCATGAAAGGGCGTATTCGACGCAAGTGGCCGCCCCGCCGTTCCATCCGGGGATCCGAACCCACAGGCAGAGAAGCGGTCACACCGCGCGCGGCACGAGCGAACAGCCTGCCGAGGCTATCCCTTCGCTATCTTCTCCAAGCCCTCGAAGGCTTCGGAAAGCGCACTGGGGACCACCACTAGGCCGCCCTTTTCCTTCACGCTGTCGGCCACGAAGCTCATGGCGCGCAGCTGCAACGCCGCGTCTTCCTCTTTGTAGGTGCGCGCGGCGTCCACGAACATTTCCGACACTTCCTTTTCCACCTCGGCCAGAATGATGCGCGCGTTGTACTCGCGTTCCGCGCGCGCCTCGGCGGAAAGGGATTCTTGCAGGTCGGCGGGTATCTCGATGTCGCGGATTTCCACCGACACGATGGTGATGCCCCATTCGCTGGTCTTGCGCTCCAGAATGCCGGCGACTTCCTTGTCTATCTGCGTGCGGCGCACGCCCATCTGCGCAATGCCCACGCCGCCCATGACGTCGCGCAGCGTGGTTTGCGCCACCCAGTAGACCATGCGCTCGTAGTTGCGTATCTCGGAGCACGCCTTGCCCGCGTCCCACACCATCCAGAACAAGACGGCATCCACGTCCACCGGCACCAAGTCGCTGGTGAGCACGTGTTCGGCTTTGAACGCCGTCGAGCGCATGCGCAAATCGACGGTGGCCGCGGAATATTCCACGAACGGGATCATGAAAATGAGGCCGGGGCCCGCAACGCGGTTGAACTTGCCGAAGCGCAGCACCACGGCGCGTTCCCACTCCAGAACCACGTGCATGCAGCTGAACAGAATGGCCGCGGCCACAACGCCGACCACCGCCCATGCGGGCTGCGCCAGCAGGTACGCCGCCGCGCCGAACGCGAGCGCCACCGCCAGTGTAATGATCCAACGTAGAAGCGTGGCACCAAAACGGCTGGTAGCCGTTTCCTCGAACGCAGCGTCGATCTCGGTGATCTCGCTTTCTTCCTTCGGCTCTTCTTCGTCGGGCTTCTTCTTGCTCATGTTGGCTCCGTTCCGACGCCTTCCCCTGCCTTGCGCCATTCTCCCCTACACGTGTCGCCCCGTCTCGCCGCGCGCCGCCGCGAGCCGCACGCCGAACACTGCCGCCCCCGCTGCACGCCGCTGCGAGCCACTGCCGCATGCCATCCTGCTGCGCGCCGCTATGCGCCGCGCCCTGCGTCCCGCCATCGGCCCTGCACCCGCTTCGCCGGCTCCTTACCAGCCGCCCTCCCCGAAGCGCTGCTCCACGCGCAGCAGCACGTCGGCAAGCGTGATGCTCGACTCCCGGGCGACGCGCACCAACTCGTCTATCACCAGGTCAACCGGCGACTCGGGCAAATCGAGCTTCCCGCTGTCCACGTCGGCCACGAACGAGCGCTTTCCCCTGCTCGAACATATGAGGCCGTCTGCCTCCAAGTCTTGGTACACCTTGTGCACCGTGTTGTAGTTCACCCCCAGCCGCGCCGCCAATTCGCGCACGGTGGGCAACACGTCGCCCGGTTTGATCTGCTCCGACTTGATCAGGAACAGCAGGTGGTTCCTGATCTGCACCCACACGGGCACGCCGGACTTCTCGTTTATACGCAATGCCTCAAACAACCGAGCAAACCTCGCCTTCCAAAGTATCGTGCGAACGTATGATACCACGGCGCATTCCCCCTTGGCGTTTCGCCCGGCGATTTCCCGACGCTTTCCGCGAATGCGTCAATTCCTGAACAGGTGGGAGAATTTCGTACTTTGAACGAGAAATGCCGAAGCGCGATAATCGCTGTCGGCGCATGTGGGAGGGCATGCCGAGGGGCACCACCGCACGTCGCACGCCACCATAGGGGAACACCGCCGCACGCCACGCGGCGCCAGACGGAACGGCGCACAAGCCAGAGACTGCAGAAAAACCTGCTCCCGCGGGAGTATGAGCACGAGAGACGCCAACATGATATTCGAGACCACGCTCAACACCATGACCATCTTCTTCCTTATTCTGGCAACCGGGTTCGCCGCCGGGAAGCTGGGCGTCGTCAAGAAAGACTACCTGCCCCACTTCGCCCAGCTGATCACGAAGATACTGCTGCCCGTGCTCATGTTCTACTCGTCCTACGAGAGCATTACCCGCCAAACCCTCGTGGAAAACCTGTCCATGCTGGGCCTTTCCGTCGCCTTTTATGCACTGGTCATCGCCGTCACATGGCTTCTTTCGAAAGCGCTGCGGCTTCCCCATGACAAGGACCGCATTTTCATGTTCTGCTTCGTGTTCGGCAACACCGGGTTCGTGGGCCTTCCGCTTCTGCTCGCCCTCTTTCCCGAGACGGGCGTCCTGTACATGATGCTGTTCACCGTGGTGGACCAGTTGCTGTTCTGGACGTTCGGCATCTGGCTCGCCACCGCGCGCGACCGAAAGCGGGCCTCGTTCAACGCCCGGAACCTGCTGACGCCCAACATCGTTGCCCTGGTACTCGCCCTCGTGTTCGTCGTGTTCGAATTGCCGCTCCCCTCCGTGGTGTGCGACGCGCTTGCCACCGTCAAGAACGCGACTTCGGCCATGTGCATGATGTACCTTGGCGCGCTCCTGTGCTTTTCGAACTGGATGGGCGTGCTCAGACGCAAAGAGCTGTACGTGGGCGTTGGCGTGAAGATGATCGCCCTGCCCATGGCGTGCGGCAGCGCGCTCATGCTCACCGGCCTACCCTATGAAATGGTTGCCAGCCTCACCATGATCATGGCATTGCCCACCATGACCGTCGTGCCCATGATAGCCAGCCAGTACGGCCGCGAGGGCGAATATGCGGCAGGCATCACGGCGGTCACGCTCGCGCTCAGCGTCGCCACCCTTCCCCTGGTGGCCTTCGTGGCGCTGTAGGAGCACGCGGGCATACAGCTGGGAAAAGTGGGGGCTGCGACACCGAAGCGCCGCGTCCACAACGTAGGCGGTCTTCCCCGCTTCACGGCCTTGCGGTATCCTGTACTGGGAAGCATCCGGGAAAGGCAGGCCGTGCCGCGAAAGACCGACATCCGCTCGCAACGCACGAAAGGCGACATCAAGCGCGCCCTGCTCGCCGTGCTCAAAAGCAAGCCCCTGGCCGACGTGTCCATCGCCGAAGTGGCGCGCGAGGCAGACATCAGCCGCACCACGTTCTACACGCACTACGATTGCCTTGCCAGCGTGTACGACGAGCTGGTGCTCGACTTCCAAGACGACATACAGACCCTCCACGAGCACCTCGACTGCGTGACCTGCCGCAACTCGCAGGAATTGGTGCCCCTGTGCGAAAAGGCGCGCCATCCCGGCGACTTCGAAGCCGTATTGGCCGATCCGCGTTTCATGAGCACATGGTTCCACGTGTCCAAAGGAACGGTCATGAAGGAGTACGAGCAGGCGCTTGTGGGATCTGGGCTTTCGCCGCATCAGGCGCAGGCCGTCGTCACCTTCCAATTGTCCGGCTGCATGGCAACCGCCCGCTCGCATTTGGGGAAGCTGGAAGACTGGGGCGACATCCAACGCACGCTCGACGCCTTCATAGCCGGCGGCCTTGCGGCCATCAAGGGCAGCGCGGAAAAGGCGGCGGGCGCGCAGGAGAACCCGGAGGGCGAGTCCGCGAAGGAACCCGCATAGCGAAGCGGCACGCCCTGCCGCCCGTTCGGGCGAACGCGAGCTTTCCGCCGTCGCGCCCTGCCGGCGCGCCCCGCCTCCCGCTCGGGCGAATGCGCGGCCCAGTCCGAACCTTCGACGAATCCAGCATAGGCGAGGCAGCGCGCGCGAGCGACGAACCCGCCCCACCCCGCGGCGGGGATTCGGCAGGCTTACGGCTTGCCTACCTGCTGGCAACGCTTGAGCGGCGGAACGCGCCGGAAGCTCCCAGCATGCGCGATACTTGCAGGTGCATTCGATGACGGATGCGCTTCCCGTTGCGCTTCGCGAAAGGTGTCCTCATGAAAACCTTGTTCAACACGGCGATTGTCTATTTGGCGCTCGGCGCGGTGGCCGCCTTGTGCGTGCACGGCATTGCCGAGCAGCCTTGGATTGCGGGCGCCTCTCTTCTGGGCTCCATCCCTTGGCATCTGGGCGTAGGCGGGTTTCTCGTCTTTCTGGCGGCAACGCTGTTCGCCCTGCGCGCCGACTATTCGGGCGAAACGCTGTTCCGCCCCTTCTACATCGTGTACAACGTGGGCGTGGTGCTTACCGCAGGCTCCCTGCTGGTCAAGGGGCTGTCGCTGCTCACCGGCACCGCCACGCCCCTTGCCTACACGGTGTACGAAGCAGTGGGCGTGGTTGGCGGCGTGCTCATGGTTGCCGGCCTCGTGCTGCTTATGATGCTGCTGAAGAAGGTCGTCGGGCACGTGGCCCAGAAGACGCCGCAAGCGTGAGGCCACGCGGCGCGGCGCCCCCGTGCGGTGCGCGCCGTACCGCACGCATGCCCCGGGAGCCAACCGCCGCCCGAACGCGCTATCGCGCGGGACACCCCAAGCGCCGGCCGCCGCGCGGCGCCGCGCATCCCGCCCGCGGCGCTCCCGCATCGCGTCGCGCGGCGTCCCCGCGTCAGGCTTTGGGCGCGTACAATCCCACGGATTTCATGTAGGCGGCGAGGTCTTCCTCCCACGTGGGAACCTGCACTCCGGCCATTTCCAGCATCATGCTCTCCAGCACCACGTTCTCCGCCGTCTTGGCGTCGGAAGTGGGCACGAGCACCTTTTCGGGGTCGTAGCCGGCATACTCCAGCACCTTGGCGGCAAACTCGTAGCGGCTGGCACGCCCGTGGCTCACCAGGTGAAACGTCCCCTTCTTCTCCCGCTTTATCGCCTCTATCAGGAAGTTCATGTAGGTGCGCACACTGGTGGGGGCGGCGAACTGGTCGGTGCGCGCCTCGTAGCGCCCGCCCGCCTGCGCCGCGTCCATGACGCCCTTGAAGCGCCCGCTGTAGGCGTGATAGAGCCACGACGAACGCACGATCAGATGGTCCGACGTGATGTCGCGCACCATCATTTCTCCGGCGCGCTTCGACTTGCCGTAGGCCGAGTTGGGATGCGGACCGTCGAACTCGTTCACCGGCTCGTCGAGCTTGGAGGAATACACGTCGTCGGACGATATCTGCACCACGGTGGCGCCGATGACGTTCGCCGCCACGGCAACGTTGCGCGCGCCCAGCGCGTTCACCTCGTATGCCTTCGCGCGCGTGCCCATCGTGGTGGCGTCGCGCCGAATGCCGGCGCAGTTGACCACCACCGCCGGCCGCACTTCCTCCACGAACGCCTCCAGGCGCTCCGGCTCGCACACCGAAAGCTCCTCGTCGGTGCCCACGACCGTGAACCCGGCCTGCTCGAAGCTGTGGCAGACCACGCTGCCCAGAAAACCCTTGCTGCCCGTTACCCACACGGTGTTTCCGCTGTCCATGTTCCTCTCGCTTTCGCGTGTCTCCCAGCCGCCCGCATGGCGGCTTCCTGCTTCCCCGCTCCCAAAGCAGGGGGTCCTTCGACTCCGCCGCTTCGCGTCTCCGTTCAGGATGACAAACCCGCGACTCTACCGGCAATCCGGCAACCCAGCAACCCGCCGCGCCGCCCACACGTCGCCCTCAGCCGCACGGCGCACGCGCCGGCGCTAGGATTCTTCCTTCACTTCCTCAATCAGTTCCGGCGCGGCGGCGTCCAGAGTTTCCGGCTCCTTGCCCCGCAAGCTGCTCTTCTTGGCAAGCATCCACTGCGCGCCGCACACCACCACGATGACGGCAAGGCCCGCGATGTCCGAAGCCGTGCCGGGAATCATCATGCCTAAGCCGCCCGCCGCCAGAATCAGACGGAACAGCGGGTTCTGGTGTCGCCCGAACAGCGTGTTGGTCAGCGCGCATTGCAGGCCGAACACGCCCACCAGAGCCGTCAGCGTGTTCGCCACCACCGCGAAAATGGTCACGTCGTCGCCCACCATGAGCAAAATGGGACTGAATGCGAATATGTAGGGCACCACGAACTTGGCGATGCCCAACTTGGTGGCGTTCACCGCCGTGGCCATGGGCCGCGACTTCGCGATGGCGCTGGCCGCATAGGCGGCAAGGGCCACCGGCGGCGTGATGTCTGCCGCAATGCCGAAGTAGAACACGAAGAAGTGCGCGCAGATGGGGTCGATGCCCAGCTGCATGAGGATGGGCGCGCAGGTGGAAGCCATGATACAGTAGTTCGCCGTGGTGGGCACGCCCATGCCCAGAATGAGGCAGCAGATCATGGTGAACACCAGGCCCACGATGATCATGTCGCCCGCCGCCATGACGATGACGTTGATGATGGTGGAGGCAAGGCCCGTCACCGTGATGCTGCCCGCGATGAGGCCGGCCATGGCGCATGCCACGGCCACGGCGATGGCGTTGCGCGCGCCCGAGGCGAACGCGTCCACGGCCGTGAAGAACGCCACCTTGCACGTTTCGACGAACACCGCGCCGAACGTCTCGCCTTCCACGCGGCGGCTCCAGTTCGTGATGAGGAAGTTGATGAACCCGATGAGGAACGCGCCCGCAATGGAGATGGCCGCGCTCGCTGCCATGGTGCGCGCGCCCGAGGACACCAGCCACACCAGAAGCACCAGCGGCAGCACCAGATAGCAGTTCTTGACCAAATAGCTTATGGAAGGCAGCTCGGAGCGGGAAACGCCCTTGAGGCCCAGCTTCTTCGCCTCCAAGTGCACGGCAATGAAGATGCCCGCGAAGTACAGAAGCGCCGGCACGATGGCCTTGGCGGCCACTTCCATGTAGGGGATGCCCATGTACTCGGCCATGAGAAAGGCCGCCGCGCCCATGATGGGGGGCATGATCTGCCCGCCCGACGACGACGCCGCCTCCACGGCGCCGGCGAATTCGGGCTTGTAGCCGGTCTTCTTCATCATGGGGATGGTGACCGTGCCGGTGGTGACCGTGTTGCCCACCGAAGACCCGGACACCATGCCGCACAAGGCCGACGAGATGACGGCCACCTTGGCCGCGCCGCCGCTCGACCAGCCGGCAATGCGGTTGGCAAGCGAAATGAAGAAGTTGGCGATGCCCGTGCGCTCCAGAAACGCGCCGAAGATGACGAACAGGATGATATAGGTGTAGCACACGTTAATGGGCGTGCCGATGACGCCGCTGGTGGTGTAGAACAGCTTCTGCACCACCTTGCGCAACGCGCCGGCCGCGTCGAACACGGCGCCGGAAGTGGCCTGCCAGTAGAAGGCGTAAATGACCAGGCAGCCCGCGACGACGATGATGGGCAGGCCCACGCAGCGCCGGCACAGCTCCACCAGCACCACAATGCCCACGATGCCCAGCGCCACGTGCAAAGGTTCGATGCGCGCGCCCATGAGCAGGATTTCGGTGCAGTTCACGGCGAAGTACATGAATGCGCCGAACCCGGCAAGCGCCAGCACCACGTCGTACCACGGAATGTGGTTGACCCGGTGCTCCTTTTTCCGCGAGGGGTACATCATGTAGCCGATCAGGATGACGAAGGCCAAGAAGCGGGCAAGGCGCGCTTCGGCCTGTTCGGTGGAGAGCAGCGTCATGAGCAGGCAGTACACCGAAAACGCCACCATGCAGGCCGTGACCACGATCTTGGGAATGCCCTCCCAGATGCGCGTGTTCGACTCCTTGTCGTACTTGCGCATGACCTCATCGACGTCTATAGCCTCCGCTGACGCGCCGTTGGCGCCGGCAGCTGCCGTGGCGGCAGTGGCGGCAGCTTCCTTTTCAGCCGCCTTGGCCTTGCCTTTCCCCAGGAACCGTACCATGTGCATCCTCCTCGAGCCTTCCGCGGTGAACGCGGCAGGGAAACGCAGCGAACATGTGCTTGGATTCGTAAATGTTTTTTGGATGCAGACACAACGCACGGCAGCATGGCGCGCAGACGATATTGCCGTGCAGCATGTCCCATGAACCTGGCTCGCGCGCAAAGCGTGCCTATCGGGCGTGCTACACGGGCGCTGCGTCTTGCGGGCACCGTTTCCGCATGCGGCATTTTGCGCGAATCCCCCGAATGCGGCAGCGCGATGCGACGATGCGCCCAGAAACTGCCGAAACAGCCGGGAGCCCGAAGGCCAATCCGGCCCAAAACACTTGCAAATCCAAGCGAAGGCCGCGCCAGACCATGGTCTGCAGCAGCCTTCGAAAAAGCCAGCGGGCCGACCTCCCTCTCGAAGGCCGGCCCGAAAGCGAAACCTACTTGGCGCTCACCGTGACACCCTGCTCCTCGAAGTACTTGGCGGCACCGGGATGGTATCCCACGGAAGCCACCGAAGCGGCGTTCTGCAGCTCCAGCTCCTCGTACTTGGCATGCGCGCTCGCATTGTCTTGCGCGCCGTCGAACAGCGACTTCGTGAAGTTGTAGATGGCTTCTTCCGGAACGTTGTCGTTCGCGATGACCACGGCGCCCACCGAAACGGTGGTCACGTCGGCGTCAAGGCCATACGTGTCGGCGGAAATGACGTCCTTCATGTAGTACGGGGAAGCGGCCAGCAGCTTCTCCACGTGCTCGTCGTCCATGGACACCAGATACGCGGTCTTGGTGGTGGACAGGTCGGTGATGGCCGTGGTGGGAGCGCCGGCCACGATGAAGGCGGCGTCGATCTTGGCGTCCTTCAGGGAATCGGCGGAGTCGGCGAACGACTGGTACACCGGCTCGATGTCGTCGAGCGTGAGGTCGTATGCCGCCAGGATGTCAACGGCGTTGAAGTACACGCCCGAGTTGGCGGCGCCCACCGACACCGTCTTGCCCGCAAGATCGGCCACCGTCTTGATGTTCGGGTCGCACGTCACTATTTGCACCTGTTCCTGGTACAGGTTGGCCACGATGGAGAAGTCCTGGTACGCGGCGCCTTCGAACAGGCTGGTCCCGTCGTAGGCATACGCCAGCACGTCGGACTGGCAGAACACGATGTCCGCGTCGCCGTCCTGCAGCGCCTGCACGTTGGCCTGCGAGCCGTTGCTGGACAGGGCCGTGACGGACAGGCCGTAGTCGCCGTTGGTGGCGTACTGCGCCAGCACGCTGCCGTAGGCGTAGTAGGTGCCGGATTCGCCGCCGGTCATGAAGCGCATGTTCGTGGTGCCGCCCGTGGTGCCGCCCTCGGACGAGTCGCCGCCCGAGCCGCTGCCGCAGCCCGCCAAACCGAGGCCGATCACGCCGGCGAGCGCGAGGGCCAGAACCGCCTTGAACTTTTTCATGCAGCTTTCCCTTCCTCCCTGTGCGGTCAAAGCAGCCGAACCTCTCGGGGAATCCGAAAAAGCCCATTTTGCAAATTCCGCATTCGACAAGTCGTGCTTTATTTTAGCCTTACCTTGCGGCGAATGTCACCATTTGTACGGTTATCGGTCGGCGAAGGCGCGCTGTCCGGTCGAAACGCGCACCGCTGCGGCATGCGCCGGCGCTCCCCAACCGACCGGCTCCCCGTTCCCGCCCCCCCCAACGCAACGGCGCGGGCGCCCTTGCGGACTCCCGCGCCTTCGTGCCAAGCAATTCGCCATGCGGGCGCGCCGGCCCTGCCGGCCTGCGCCCCGTCGCCCACTACTTCGCGGCGGCCTTCGCCTGCTCCTGCGAGGACTTGTCCACAGCGGAGCGCCCGCCGTGGTTGAAGCCCGTCTGAATGACGCCCTGCGTGTTGCCGGTGACGAACTTCGCCTTGTTCAGGTTGTCGATTTCCTTCTTGATGTCCGCCACCAGCTTGATGGCCAGCTGCATGGAGAAGTCGGCGCGCGCCACCACGCGTTGCACCGTGACGTCCTGCATGTTGGCCGGCAGCGGGTAGGCGGGCACCAGCCAGCCGCTCATGCGCAAACGGTCGGACAGGTCGTACAGCGACCACTCCACGCCGGCATCGTCTTTCAGCCCCCAGCACACGATGGGGATGTTGCTGGCGTCCTCGTAGATTTCGAAGATGCCCATGTCGTCAAGTTCCAGCGCCAAGTAGCGCGCCACGTCCAGCGTGCGCTCCTGGATTTCCTTGAAGCCCTCGAAGCCGTTGCGCATCAGCACGTAGTACTGCCCCACGATCTGCGAGGCGCTGCGGGAGAAGTTGATGGCCATGGTGGCCTCCTCGCCGCCCAGATAGCTGACCCAGAAGATCAGGTCTTCCGGAAGCGCTTCCTTCCCGCGCCAGACGACCCAGCCAATGCCGGGATACACCAGCCCGTACTTGTGGCCGGAGGCGTTGATGGACCAGACGTTCTTCAGGCGGAAGTCCCACTCCAAGTCGGGATCCACGAAGGGGGCCACCATGGCGCCCGACGCGCCGTCCACGTGAATGCGGATGGGCATCTTCGGGTGCTCTTGGTTGTAGGCCTCCACCAGCTGGTCGAGCTTCTTCACGTCGTCGTACGTGCCGGTGTAGGTGATGCCGAGGATGGCCGTGATGCCAATGGTGTGGTCGTCCACGTAGTCCATGACGGTGTCCATGTTCAGCGACATGTGGTCCTTCTCGAGCGGCACAAGGCGCATCTCGATGTCCCAATAGCGGCAGAACTTCTCCCAACACACCTGATAGGCCGACGAAATGACCAGGTTCGGGCGCTGCGAGGTGTAGATGTCGATGCCGGCGTCGCGCGCCAGCTTCTTCCAGCGGAACAGCATGCCCAGGCCGCCTAGCATGCAGGCTTCCGACGAGCCCACCGTGGAGGTGCCCATGGGCTCTTCGGCCGGGTCGGCGTGCCACAAGTCGCCGATCATGGCGACGCAGCGGTTCTCCAGGTCGGCCGTCATGGGATATTCGTCCTTATCGATGGCATTCTTCTCCATGACCTCGGCCATGATCTTGGTGGCCATGGGCTCCATGTAGGTTTGGCAGAACGTGGTGAGGTTCTGCGTGGCGTTGCCCTCGATGGACAGGTATTCCTTGATCATCTCGTAGGCGATGCGCGGCTCCACCGGCTGCGCGTTCATCTTCGTGCGCGGCATCTGCGCGTCGGAAGACTCCGAGCCGAAAATGGGCGTCAGGTACTTCGTCTCTTCGTCCATCTTGTCGAGGATCTTACTCGTACTGGTTTGCTCCATGGGTGAAACCTCCTGTTGCATCGGATTTCGCTTACTTGCCTTGGTCGTCGTGCGCCTGCGGCGCGCGGCGCACCGGGCGCGCCTGATGCGCCGGGTACGACGGGCGCTCGGAATCGGCTGCGTCCCGCATGTCGGACGACGGGCGCGCGGGGCCGCCTTCGCCCCGCAGC
This sequence comes from uncultured Eggerthellaceae bacterium, assembly GCA_904420215.1. Lineage (GTDB taxonomy): Bacteria > Actinomycetota > Coriobacteriia > Coriobacteriales > Eggerthellaceae > CAJFUR01. The sequence goes on along the minus strand of CAJFUR010000185.1, from coordinate 13,096 downwards.
GGACGCGCCGGGCGCGCGGAAGCGTCGGCGGCGTCTTGCGGGGGCGCGGCGGGGCGCCGGGTCACGCTGGCCACGGCAGCCGTGAAGCCGCCCAGCCCCGTCACGTCGCGCTTGAGGCCGCTTGCACCCGTGGGCTGCGGCCCCCGCGCCGCGCCTCCCGCGCCGCGCATGGTGGGCTCGGCCCCGCTCGGCGCCGAGCCGGACGCGGCGCCCGTGGCGCCGGCATGCCCCGAGCCGGACGCGCCCGCGCGCGGAGCGGTGCCGGCGGCGCTTGCCGCACCCGCGTGCGGCGCGGCGCCCGCGGCGCTCCAGCGGTGGCGGTTCGCGTAGATGACGAAGGGAATGGCCATGGACACGACGAACGCGATGGCCAGCGTCAACTGGTACACCATGTTCGACTGCGCGTCCAGCTCGGACGACGGGAAGAACGAGATGACGAGCGTCGCCACGGTCATGACGAGGCCCACACCCGCCACGACGGCCTTGAACGGCGTGCCGCCCGGCAGCTGGAACGAGCGCTGCAGATTCTTCCTGCGGAAGATCAGCACGAAGTACCCCAAAAAGAACATGACGTACCCCACCAGGTAGATGACCACGGTGAGGCCGATGGCCGTGAGGTAGCCCACCGACGAGCTGGAGCCGCCAGAAAGGGCGATGGAGCCGCACAGCACCGCGTCCCACACCGTCACGATGGCGGCCTGGATGACCACGGTCTGCACGCTCACGCCGTGCTTGTTCACCTTCTTGAACGAAGGCGGCAGGATGCCGTCGTGCGCTGTGTCCAGCAGCGCGCGGGACGGGCCAACGATCCATGCGGAAATTTCCGCCAAAACACCCAGCGCCAGAAGCAGAGCCACCACGAACACCACCCATCCCAGGTTCGGGCTGATGTGCTGCACGTAGATGGCACGGAACGCTTCGATGACGCCGAACGACAGGTTGCCGTCCAACACGCTTGCCGGCAGCGTGGTGGCCACGGCCAAGCCGCCCAGCGCGTCAAGCCCGATGGTGAGAATGGCCAGCACGATCATGGCCAGCGGGTAGTTGCGGTTGGGGTTCTTCAACTCGTTCACGTGGGAGGCGGAGGCCTCCACGCCCATGTAGGCCAGAATGAACGACGCGAAGATGACCAGCGTGTCCACCTTGCCGAAGTCGGGCACGAACGTGGCCGGCGTCATGGCGATTTGAGACGCGCCGCCCGTGGCGAAGTAGACGAGCAGGCCCACCAGCAGCACCAGAACCGGCACGATGATGCCGCCCATGAAGCCCACCTTCGAAATGCGGGCCGTGTACTTGGTGCCGCCCAGCTGCGTGAGCGTGAGCAGCCACACGATGGCGGCCACGCCGAAGAACATGACGAGCGGGTCTTTGTACAGCGCATCCCACCCCACCACGTAGGCAAAGGCCGCCAGAATGAAGAACGCCATGGTGACGAACCCCACCGTGATTTGGAACCATTGGAAGAACAACGCGGCGAAGCCCCACCTGCGGCCAAGCGTGTTGCCCACCCAGGCGAAGATGCCGCCCGATTCCCAGCCCTTCACGGTGGCCATCTCGGCCGCGCAGAGCGCAACGGGCAAGAACCACAGAACGCCGCCGATGATGAGGAAAAACACCAGCTGGAAACCTGACGACGCGAACGACGGGTACTCGTACACGGTCATCACCATGGAGGCCGTGATGGCGAAGAACCCGAAGAACGACAGCGTGCGCGCGAAGCTCGGGCGGCCGGCTGCGCCCACCGGACCGGCTGCGGGGGCGGTGGCGGTGGCGGCCGGACCTGCGGCACCCGCAGTTGCGGCCGAGCCACCTGCGGACGCAGGCGCGGCGGAAACGGGGGCGCCGGCTTGACGGGGATCGCTCATGCTCTCAACTCCTTCCCTGGAAACGGAAACCACGCCGCGCGAAGCCGCGAGGCCGCAGGCCACGCGGTCGCAGGCGCAGTTGTCAAATGCGGGTTTCGTTCTATCACAGGGATTGGAGACGCCATGGAACGCTCCGCGAGGTTTCACCCTCCCGTCGCCGAAGCGTCAGCACCCGGGCATGCGGGCATGCGCCCGGAAAGGGAGGCCGAGACAACTTCCTGCGCGTATCCTCTAGAGGCTCAGCACCTCGACAACACGTTGTCGCCCGTATAAAGATTCCTACTGGCAAATTCGGCAGGAGTCGTCTGCCTCAAGTAGATGCGTGCTTCGGGGTTCGACCCCTGAAACGCCCATACCGGCTCGGCCGCATAGCGTGCATCGTGCCACACCCACAAGGGAATGCGCACGCCGCTTTCTTTCGCCAAACACTCCGCCGTTGCGGCAAGTCGCGCATCGAAAGACGGATCGCCCGTCAAAGGAGGCTCGATGGCAATCAGCGAGCCTTTATCCTCCGTCTCGTGGCGAAAGTCATCGAGAAACTGGTTGAGATTGAGCGCCAAGTCGCCCCCCATCTCAACTACGTCCTTCATTTGCATGCGCTGTCTCACGACGCCGAACTCCTGCCCTCAGCTGTTTCGCGACCCAACCTCTGGATTATACACGAAACAGGGCCGAGCGCGCCCGTCTCGGGCCCTACGCTATGTGTCCCAGGAAGTCCTTCGTGCGGTCGGACTTCGGGTGGTCGAAGACTTCTTCGGGCGTGCCTTCCTCAACGATGACGCCGCCGTCCATGAAGATGACGCGGTCGGCAACGTCGCGCGCGAACCCCATCTCGTGGGTGACCACGATCATGGTCATGCCACCGCGGGCAAGCTCCTTCATGACGCCCAGCACGTCGCGCACCAGTTCCGGGTCAAGCGCGCTGGTGGCCTCGTCGAAAAGCATGACGTGCGGGTCCATGGCCAACGCGCGCGCAATGGCCACGCGCTGCTGCTGCCCGCCGGAAAGCTGCGAGGGCTTGTAGTCCACCCGCTCGCCCAGGCCCACCTTTTCCAGCTGTTCGATGGCAATGCGCTCCGCTTCCTCCTTGGAGCGCTTGAGCACCTTGCGCTGCGCCAGCATCACGTTCGACTTTGCCGAAAGGTGCGGGAACAAATTGAAGCTCTGGAACACCATGCCCACCTTGGCGCGCACCTTGTTGATGTCGGTCTTCTTGCCGGTGATCTCGGTATCCTCGAAGAACACGCGTCCCCCGGTGGGCGTCTCCAGAAGGTTCACGCAGCGCAGAAGCGTGGACTTGCCCGAACCGGAAGGGCCCAGAATCACCACCACCTCGCCGCGGTGGACCTCCAAGTTCACCCCGCGCAGCACCACCAAGTCGCCGAAGCTCTTGCGCAAATCCTCGATGCGCACCACCACTTCGCTGCCGGCGGCCGGGGCAGAGGCCGCCATGCCGGCCGCGCCCGCATCCGGCACGCTCTGCGCGCAAGCGTCGGCGCCGGCCGGGCCTGCCGGGCCGCCCGCGCAATCCTGCGAGGCTTTTTCGCTCGTGTCCATCGGGTTCCTCCTCACAGGCTCGACATCTGCTCGGGCGTGATGAAGCCGCCATCCACGGCGTCAGGGCGGCGCAGGGCGTCGGCCTCGCTCAAGGCAGGCGCCGAAGATCCCTTCTTGGAGCGCTTCTTGCGCCCGCGTCCCGAGGCACCGGCGTCGTTGCCGGCAAGCTTGGCCTCCAGCATGCCCACCAGCTTGGCCAGCGGCAGCGTGATCACCAGGTAGAAGCAGGCGGCCACGATGTAGGGCGTGATGGACCCTGTGGAGGCCACGATGGTTTTCGCGTACATGACCACTTCCATGACGCCCACGGCGGCCAACATGGACGTGTCTTTGTAAAGCAAGATGAATTCGCTGGTCATGGTGGGAATGACCCGCCGCACCGTCTGCGGGATGATGACGAACAGCATGGTTTGGGCGCCGTTCATGCCCAACGACCGCGCAGCCTCGAACTGCCCCTTGCTGATGGATTGGATGCCCGCGCGGAATATCTCGCACAAATACGCGCTCGAATTCATGGCCAGCACGATCACGCCCAGCGGGAACGACGGAATCTGAATGCCCGCCAAGGGCAGCCCGAAAAACGCGATGTATATCTGCAGGAACAGCGGCGTGCCGCGCACCACGTTCACATAGAGCGAGGCGATGCCGCGCAAGATGCGAAAACGCGCCATGCGCATGAGCGACAAAACGAGGCCGAAGGGGATGGCCAGCGGAAACGCCACGGCCACAATGCCCAACGCCATCAAAAAGCCGTTGAACACCACAGGGAAGCTGGTCACCAGCAGCGGGGGATTCAAAAACAGCCGCAGGAACTTGTTGGAGTTCCACGCCTGCACCCACTCCTGCTCTTCCAGCCACGAGGAGAGCTGTTCGGTGGCGGTTATGCCCTTGACGCTCACCGCCGGGATGGCGCCCATAGCCACCTCGGTGCCGTCGGCAGTGGCGTACGCGCCCGCGAGCACCATGTCGCCGCCCTCGGCGGGGAAGAACACCCCATACACCTCGAAGCGGAAATAGCCGCCCGCTTCCGCCGGCTCGGCGAAGGCGGCGTGCAGCGTCTGGCCGTCAACGGAAAACTCCGCGTCTATGGAGGTGCGCGTCATGAGGTCGTCGCCGGTGAGCATGGTGATGCGCGCGTCTTCGCCGGAAAAGGAGGTGCCCGCCGGAAAGGTGAGCGACAAGCCCGCCACCTGCTCCTCCGCGGCGGCCTGCCCCTCCCACGTGACGCGCGTCTCGGTGCCGCCCAGCACCTCGTTGGAGCCTTCGGCGTTCACACGGGCCGTGCACTTCACCACGTCCAGGCCAAACGCCTGCTGCAACGGCGCCAGCAGGAAGCAGCATGCCAGCACGAACGCGAATGCCGCTGCAACGAGCGCGGCGGCATTCGTCCTGTGTTCCTTCACCATGACCATGAAACCCGTTCCTCCTCGAGGCTGCGCCAGCGCAAAACGGCGGCTGCCCCGCCGTGCGCCTCGGCGCCGTCCGGCGTGCTCTGGTCTGGCGGCCTCTGCACGGCCAAACCGCAACACGCCCGACTCCCGACCCGCATCCTTTGCCCGCCGGCGCACCCTGCCGCCACAGCCGCACAGGCTGCAGCGGCGGGGAATGCGCGCGTCCGGGGCCAGATTAGGCTAGCCGAGCCACTTGTTCGTCAGATCGTCTATCGTGCCGTCGGCCTTCAGCTTTTCGATGGCGGCGTTGACAGCCTCGAGCAGGGCGGGGTTGTCCTTGGAAACCGCGATGGCGTACTCCTCGCCCGTTGCCACCGGCAGGACGATCTCGGCGTCCTGATAGGCGTCGGCGAGCATCTTGGACACCACGGCGTAGTTGGTGCACACGTAGTCCGCCTGACCGGCCTGCATGGCGGCGAAGGCGTCGGTGGAGTTGCCATAGGGCTGCACCGTGGCGTTCGGGAAGTTCTCCTGGCAGTACGCCTCGCCCGACGTGCCGGACTGCACGGCGATGACGACACCCTCCTTGTTCAGTTCTTCGGCGGCGTTGTCCTTGTTCACCGTGCCGCCCTTCATGGCGGCGATGGCCTGGTCGTCAATGTAGTAGGTTTCGGTGAAGTCCACCTGCTTGGCGCGGTCGGGATCGACCGTGATGCCGGAGATGCCGATGTCCGCCTGTCCACCGGCGGCAATGGCAGTGAGGATGCCGTCGAACTGCAGCGACTTCACTTCCAGCTCAAGGCCCAGTTCGTCGGCGATGGCCTGGGCGATATCGATGTCGAGGCCCACGGCCTCGTCGCCTTCGAGGTTCTCGAACGGCGGATAGTCCGGAGACGTGGCAATGGTCAGCTTGCCCTCGCTCACCAGCGTGTAGCCGGCCTCCGCGTTGGAGGCGTCCTGCCCTTCGTCGGTCTGCGCAGGAGCGTCGCCACCCGACGAGCATCCGAACAGCGCGAGCGACGCGGCAAGCGCGCCCGCAGCGGCAACTGCCGCAAACTTCTTCACCTTCATGTTCACTCCCTTCCCGTGCCTGCGCCGCGGCCTTCCCGCCATCCCGCGCGCCGACGCGACCCGCATGGCGCGCCGAACTCCCGCGAAACACCCGGAACGCCGCCACCTTGTGTCTGCGTCGCGTGGGTCCCTTGCATAGAAACCCATGCGCGAAGCCAGAGGCACGACGGCCCGTGACGCAAGCGCCCTTCATGAAAACAACAAGTCATTATAATCAAAACACCGGGGCAGGATGACGCAGGTTCTCACATTTACCGGCGAAACGTAACACCCCCGCCACGCAACCGACTGCAAAACGGCACGCAAGGAGCGTGTGGCCCAACGAGGGCAGACAGGGGAAACCGGCGAGGGCATGCAGGAAAAGACGGCGAAGCCGCCGCGTGCGGAAAGCGAGGGGGACCGTGCCACGGCCCGGCAGGCAAAGCGACCCGAGCATCTCAGGCAGCAGATGCCGTCCCCTGCCCCTGCCTATCCGAGGTGTTCCAGTCAGCAGTCGCCGCAAGGCAGCTAGTCGCCAAATTCGAACAGGTCTTCCAGAAAACCGCGCTTCTTCTTTTTGTGGGAACCATGGCGATAGTCGCGGTCGTAGTCGCGGTCGCGCCGCCGCTCCCAATCGCGGTCATAGTCGCGGCCTTCCCGATCCCAGCGACCGTCACAAGAGTTGCGGGGCGAAGCGGATGGCACGGGAGCCTCGACCGCCGACCGTTCGATGATCTTGTCCAGCTCCCCGCGGTCAAGCCAGACGCCGCGACACTGCGGGCAATAGTCGATCTCGATTCCCTGGCGTTCGCTCATGACCAGGTCAACGCTGCACAAGGGGCATTTCATGCCGATCACCTTCCCATTCCGATGGTCGTTTTGCGCGGTGCGATTTTACCATACGGCACCCAAGACGCCCCGAGCAGCAGGCTGCCCGCCCCTGCCTGCCCGAGACTCCCGAACAGCGGATGCTATCCCCTGCCCCTGCCCGCCCAAGGCGCTCCAGACTTCGGCCGCTGGCCTCCTGCCCTAAACGCCCTGCGCTTTCGCCACTTCCTCTATGCGCCGACGGTATGCGGGCTTACCCCGCGCGAAATAGCACACCTCATCGGCGGCGCGGGCAATGAGATCGCGGTCGTGGGTGATAAGCAGCACGCATGCCCCCCTGTTTGCAAGCCAGCGCAGGAAGTCGGCGACCAAGGCGGCGTTCCTCCCGTCAAGTCCGCTGGTCGGCTCGTCGAACACCAGCAAATCGCGTCCGCTTGCCGCAGCGACCGCCAAAAGGAGCCGTTGCTTCTGCCCCCCGGACAGCGAAAGCGGATGCCGCTCCTCCAAGCCGGCAAGCCCCACGCGCGCAAGCGCCTCGCGCGCCTTCCGCTCGCGCTCTGCCGTCGGTTTGACGCCCACCATGAATTCATCTATCACCCGCGGTGCGTACAGCTGGTAGTCGGCATCCTGTTGCACGAAGAACGACGCACGCACGCGACCCCGCCGCGAAACCGGCGCCCCGCCAAGCGCCACCGAACCAGAGCATCCGCGCAGCACGCCCGTCACCGCGCGCGCAAGCGTCGATTTGCCTGCGCCGTTCTCGCCCATTATGGCAAGCACGCGCCCCCTGTGCGCACGCAGGCACGCCTCATCGAGCACATTCGTGCGACCAGATGCGAAAGAAAGGGCCTTGGCGTCCAGAAACGCCCCCGCGTCCCCCAACGAAGCTCCCACCGTGAACACGGGTTCGGCGAACGACCGCATGCCATATTCCGCAAGTTCCCCTTCGGTAAGCGCCAGCGCCTCCGAACGGCTCCACATTCTCTCGATGCGTCCGGCGCGCATCAGCGCCACGCGGTCGGCCACATCGCGCACCCAATGCAGGCGGTGTTCGGACAAGACGATGGCAACACCGCGCTCCTTGAGGCGCGCCAGAAGCGTGGACAGGTGGGCAATGCCCTCGGCATCCAAATTGGCAGACGGCTCGTCCAACACCAACACCCGCGGCTGCATGACAGCCGCCGACGCAATGGCAATGCGCTGCTTCTCTCCGCTTGAAAGGGGAAATATGCGCCGGTCGAGCAGGCGGTCGATGCCCAGAAACGCGCCCATCTCATGCATGCGCCGGAGCATTTCCGCCCGAGGAAGGGGCACGTTTTCCATGCCCAACACCACTTCGTCCGTGGTGTTGGTTGCAAAGAACTGGCTGCGCGGGTCTTGGAACACACTTGCCACCATCCGCCCCAGTTCCGCAACCGACAGCGCGAACCCGTCGCGTCCGGCAATGGCATAGGCCCCTTCGACCGAGCCGCCGTAGAAGTGCGGCGCCAGCCCGTTGACGACGCGCGTGAGCGTGGTCTTGCCACAACCAGACGCACCCGTCAGCACCACGCATTCTCCTGCGGCAACCGAAAGGCTCACCTCGGCCAGCTGCCTTTCACCCTTCCGGGCGCCGGCGTAGGCGAAGGACACCCCCGAAAGTTCCAACACCGGCCCCCCACCGAAAACGCCCCTAGCGCCCGCCGCATCGGCCGCCATGCACTGCGCGCTCACGCGCCGACCCCCAAGGGCTGGGCGGTCAGCGCCGCCAAAGCCACGGACAGCGCCACGCACAGGCAGTACCACGCAAGCGTGGCCGCATTGTGCAGGGAAAACGAAAGCGGCCGAAAACTCGTCGTCTCGCCATCGAAACGCACGCCGCGCACCGTGATGGACGCCGAAAGCTCGTCGGACACGCGCATGGTGCGAATGACGAGCGGCACCAGAATGCACTCCGCCGTGGAGGGCAGGTGCGCCAACGTGCGCACTATGCCCAGTCCCACGCCGCGGAACTTCTGCGACTGCCGGATGCGCACGTATTCGCCCGAAAGCGTGGGAGCGAACCGCAGCGCCACCGCAAGGGCAATTCCCGCCGACTTGGGCAGCCGGCAGGCGCGCAGCGCCGCAAGAAGGCTGCCTGTGGGCACTTCGGCAAGGGCAGCCGCAAAGGTGAGGGGCAGCAGCGCGCGGCGCCCCACGATGCCGATGCTGCCCAGCCCCATGGCCAGCGTGTCAGCCGGATTCGCGGCGATCATCTGAACCGACGCCCACGAAAGCGCCGCCAAGACAAGGTAACCCGCCACGTATCCGGGCACCTTGCCCGCACGTCCGCACCAAACATGCGCCACCATGGCCCCCGCAAACGCAACTGCAAGCGCCGCCTCAGTTGCGGCGAACACCGCAGCCACGATGCTTGCCACCAAGCACGCCAAAAGCATGCGCGCATCGGACCGGCGCCGACCGTCCGTCATGTCCACAAAACCCCGCCTTTCCCCGGAAAAGCCCTCGCCCGCATCGACTCACATCACGCCGGCCGGACGGAAGTGGCGGCGAAGGAACTTGGCGCCCACCGCGTAGCCCACGACCGCGCCCACCGCAGAGGTGACCAGCGCCAGCAACACGTTTTCGGGCGCGAGCCAGAACACCTCGAGCGCCGCTATGGCCGCCTCTGCCGTGGCGGCATCCATGCCCATGTTCACGTAGGTTTGCACCATGCTGCCGCGGAACAGGAGCATGGTAAGGGTGGACCCCATGGCGTTTATCCAGCCGAGAAGCAGCACGGGAACGAATCCGCGCACCGTGGAGGCATAGCCGCCCTTCAAAAGCACGCACTCGCCCAGCAGCCCCGCAACCACAATCATCGCCGCCACATACACGCTGCCGCTGGCGAGGAAGTACGCCGCGTAGACGATGAAGGGAACGAACACGGCTCCCGTGCGGGGGCACTTTGCCATGACGACGACGAGCAGGATGCCCCAGACAAGCGCCGCCAGCGCCGGCACGAGGAAATACATCATGGGCAGGCTTGCCGCGAAGGGGAAAGCCACCGCCAAGCTCGCCGCCAGCATGAGAACGCCCATCAACACGCAAAACACCAGGTCTTTCAGGCCGATGAAGCCGCGCCCTTCCTGTGCGCCGCCCTTTGCCACCGCTTCCGCCATAACGATTCCTTTCTCTTGTTGCAAAGGCCCTTTCGGGCCGGTTTACCTTGCATGCACCCCACACGCCCGCACACGGGGCGCGGCAGACACCCGGCCTCGCCCCGCGCGCATGGCACTGCGGCACGAGCCCGGCCGACGCCATGCCGGCCGGGCGCACATGCGGCGCCTACGGATCGGAGGCGCCGGCACCCGCCTGCGCAAAGCGCAGGGCGTGGGCGGCCGTCTGCAATTCCCACAGGCGCGCATAGATGCCGCCTTGCCTCAAAAGGCCGTCGTGAGTGCCCCGCTCCGCAATGCGCCCGTCCTCGACGACTACAATGGACGACGCGCTCCGCACGGTCTTCAACCGGTGGGCGATCATCACCACGGTGCGGTCGCGTGCAATGCGGTCGAGCGCCCGCTGCACCAGCGCCTCGTTGTCGGCGTCGAGCGAAGCCGTGGGTTCGTCCAAAAGCAGGACGGGGGCGTCTTTCAGAAGCGCCCGCGCCAAGGCAAGGCGCTGCCGCTCCCCGCCGGAAAGCGTGGCTCCCCCCTCGCCCACCTGCGTGTCCAGTCCTTCGGGAAGCGCCTCGACGAACTGCAGGCACGATGCATCGCGGCAGGCGGCCAAAAGCACGTCGTCGGGAATGGCACGCCCGAAACACAGGTTGTCCCGAATGGTTCCCCGAAACAGGTAGGCATCCTGCATGACCATGGACACGTTCCCCAGAAGCGAATCGGCTTGCAGCTCGCGCACATCGGACGCGCCGGCCGGCCCCTTGGCGAAAACGGTCCCGCCCTGCGCGTCCCAAAACCGCGCCATAAGCCGCACGCAGGTGGACTTCCCCGAACCCGAAGGCCCCACAAGCGCCGTCAGGTGCCGCGCGGGAACATCGAAACTCGCCGCACGGAGCGCAGACTCGCCCTCTGCGGCGGCGCCATAGGAAAACGCGACCCGGTCGAACGCATAGCCTTCCACCGCCCCCGCCGACTCGCTGCCGCCTTGCGCGGGTTCGGACATCACCGCGTCCAGCCGCTCACCCGAAGCCGCCATGTTCTGCAGCGCGGACACGCTCTGGGAAAGCATCATCAACGGCGAGGCCAGCTTCGTGGCCACAATGACGCACACGATGTAATCGAGAGGGTCGATGCTCCCGCCCAAGAGCGCATACATTCCCACGGCCACCGTCGCCGGCACGACGAAGCGCGTGACCGCCGATGCCAGAAACGTTGCCGTGCCGGCCACCAGCTCGTCGCGCATGCTCGCACGCTTGACCTCGCCGTAGGCGTGCTCGAGCGCCTCGAAGCCCGCACCTGTCATTCGATGCGCCTTCAGGTCCTTCATCCCACGGAGGTACGCGGAAAGCTGGGTGGCCGCCTGCGCCTTGGCCGAAAGGACGTCTGTGCGGAAGCGCTTCTTCACGCGTCCGGCAACGAACGACAGCGCCATGCTGACGGGCAGAAGCGCGTACAGGGCGAGCGCCATGCGCCAGTCGAACGCCAGCAACCCGACGAAGCACAGAGCCAGAAGCGCCCCCACCCCAATGGGGAAGGGAAGCCAGTAGCACATCGTGTATTCCACGTTGGCGAAATCGTCGCTGAACGAGCTGATCAGATCGCCCGACCTCTTCGACGAGAAGAAGCCCAGGGGCAGTTCGCGCAAGTGGGCGACATATGCCTTGCGCTTGGCCGCCGTCTCGCGGTAGGCGCGGTGGTACGTGAACCAGTACGAAACCATTTCGACCGCATACTGCACCACAACCAGCACGCCGGCGGCCACCGCAAGCCATCCGAGCATTGCCACGTCCACCACGTAAGGGGCGACGAACGCCGGCCCCAGCGTGTACACGGCCAGGATCACGACCATGGCGGGAAAGCACCCCACCAACTCGTTCAGGAACATCCAAAACGCCGGCGCCCCTATGTCGCGCGGATGTCCGAAAGTGAACTGGTGGACCATGCCATGCCCGCCATCGCTCCTACCCATGGAGACCCCCTTTGCCCGCCTCTCCGCACAGGCTCCACTGGCCGCTCTCGTTCTGCACGTGCCATAAATGGGCGTACAGTCCCTCCGCCGCCATGAGACTTTCGTGCGTCCCCTGTTCGGCCACCCGGCCGCCATCGAGGACCACGATGGAATCCGCGTTGCAGATCGAATACAGCCGGTGTGCGATCATGATCACCGTGCGCCCCGCAAGCAGCTCGTCCATGGCCTCGCGCAGCGCCAGCTCGTTTTCCGCGTCCGCAAAGGCCATGGCCTCGTCGAGCACCACGATGGGCGCGTCTTTGAGAATGGCCCGCGCAATTGCGACGCGCTGCGCCTCGCCCCCGGAAAGCCGGTGGCCGCCATCGCCCAGAAGCGTGTCGTAGCCTTGGGGAAGCGCCGACAGCACGTCGTGGCAGCGGGCGGCGCGGGCCGCCGCCTCCACTTGCTCGCGCGTGGCGGGGCTTCCCATGCGGATGTTGTCGTAAGCGCTTTGGGCGAACAAGTAGGTGTCTTGGAAGACGAACGCCACCGCGGACATCAAATCGTCGGCAGTCATGTCGCGCACATCGACGCCGCCAATGCGCACGGAACCGCCCTCAACGTCCCAGAACCGGGCGACAAGCTGCCCGACCGTCGATTTGCCTCCACCGGAAGGGCCCACGAGCGCCGTCAGCTTGCCCTCTTGGGCCACGAACGAAACGTGATCCAGGGCAAGGCGGCGCAGCGGATCGGAAGCCGGCTGGTAGGAAAACGTCACGTCGGAAAACGCAACCTCCGCGCCTGCCCGCGGCGCACTCGCCGGCGGGCACGGCAACGGCCTTTCGTCGAGAACGTCTTCTATCTCTCCCAGCTTGTGCGCCAGATTGTTCAGTTCGCTTCCCAGCTCCACCAGCTCGAGCAACGGGTTCACCACCGCCGGGCCAACAATGACGAACACCACGACGGCTGCTATCAGGCGCGTATTGCCCGGATCGCCCGCAATGAGAACCGCCCCTGCAATGAGAATGAACGAAAGCACGGACAGCGTGATGGTTTTGAACGCGCCGAAAATGGGCGTCACCCGCTTGAGGTACACGGCATAGTAGTCCCGCGCCTGGTCGATGATACGCGCGAGCCGCGCCGATGCGGCGCGCGAGCCGCCGAAGATCTTCTCCTCCTGCATGCCCGCCACGTATTCGGAAAACCCGGCGTCCAAATCGGCTTGGGCGCGATTAAGATAGCTCCATAGAGTTCACCTCCTTCCCGCGTGGAGTAGAGGACGGGAGTTAAGGGCTTGTCCTCTCTGCCCCTTTCGCTCCG
>CAJFUR010000184.1 GCA_904420215.1 uncultured Eggerthellaceae bacterium | reverse complement strand
TGCGGCGGTGGCTTTTCGCTTCGCCAACCAAAGTTTTCTTTGCTAATGCGTCGTACTGATGTTGTATTCTTTCCTTGTCGGAAGAATGTTGGCCCAGTTCTGCCGTCCGCGCTTGCCGCCGAACGCCGTGAACTGAATGGCGAACGCAACGGCGAGCGCCACGAACAGCACGCAGGCCAACACGACGTTCGTGGAGAACAGGAGCACGGCAAGCACGGCAAGGGACGCCGCAGCCCCCGCGATGTTGGGCACGTCATGCGCAATGATGGATTCCATTTTCTCGATATTGGCATCCATCGTCTTCTGCACGGCGCCCGCACGGCCTCCCGTGAAGAAGCCAAGCGGCAGCCTGCCCATGTGCTCGAGGACGCGCATCCTCAGCGCATAGAGTGCCTCGAATGCGGAGGCATGCGTAAGGCCCGACCCCGCAGCAGAGAAGGCCAGCCCCGCCACGATGGACGCCACCGTGACGCCAGCCCAGAACAACACCATGCCACCGTCGAACGGCGCAGCGACGCGCAACGCCTCCAGCAGGTCCGACACCATGGCCGCCACGGCAACGAAAGGCACCATGGTGCAGAGCGTCCCCGCCGTCGCGCAGGCCACGCCGGCCGCATAGCGCGCCTTTCCGCATTGTGCCAGAGAAAACGTCCAAGCGATGGTGTTTTGCCTGCGGTCTGCCACGAACATGCCTTTCCCGAACGCCACGAAACTGCTTCTTTTTTGTTAACTTGTGCTAACATATTCGAAGGAAAAGGCGCGTGCAAGGTGGGGCAACGCGGCAGGAAGATACCCTCAAGCTACGTCTGAAGCAAACGTTTTACCTGTTGAAGGCTTTATTTCAACGAAAGGATCCGCGAAAACCCGTGCCAAAACAATACCGCCCCCTGCCAGATCGACCCCTGTCAACCGTGCCAATTCGATACTGCAGAGGGACTCGGCTGGGAGGCAACGCCGACACGGCGCACGGAAGGCGAACCTTGGCCGGCAGGCAAGCCGCAATTGGAAAACGGCCACAACGGCAACGCGAGAAAAGGAAGTGCCATGGAACGCATCGATACCATCGAGGAAACCTACGGTTTCTACGCCCAAATGGGCGGTGTGCGGCATGCGTTGCCACACGGCATCGAATACCGTTTCCCAGCCACCACGCCCACAGGCGGCCACAGCGCACGGGAACCGCGTGGCACGGCGGATGCCAACCTCCTTGGACAAGGTGGGGGCGAGGAAGTCTCTAAGGACGTCATCAGGCTGCTTGGCGACCTCTCTTCGTTCGTTTACTCCGAGGTCGATTTCACCGCGCCCGCCGACCACCTCTCGCGCACGCGGTTTTCCGGCAAGTACCTGGGAATCTCGCTCAACACCGACGGGGCCATCCAAACGTATTCCGCCCGCAACGACACGCGCATCCTGAACGAAGGGCTGCATGCGTTCGTGTCCATCTCGTCCATCCCCTCGTTCATGCGCATAGCCAAGGGGACCCATTTGCGTTACGTGGGTATTTCCCTGTTCGAACCGTTCTTCGAAACGCATGGCCTGCGCACGCCCCCCGGTTTCTGGGAAGCGGCGAACCACGTGCTCAACGCCACGCCACTCGATCTGCCCCCCGTGGCGATGATCTGCCGCCTCATGCACAACTGCCCGCTGCAGGGAACCGCCTACCTCGATTTCCTGCGCGGGCAGTGCATTGCCGTTGCCGCACTGGTCGTGGACTACGTCGCCTCCCATGCCGAGCGTCCCGTGCGCCGCCTTTCCGGTGCCGAGCGGGAATCGCTCGAGCAGGCCAAGGAGATCATCAGGCGGGAGCTGGCCCATCCCCCCACCGTGGCCGCGCTCGCCCAGCGCGTGGGCCTCAACCGCAACAAGCTGCAGGCGGGGTTCCGCGCAACCGAAGGCAAGTCGGTGTCCGAGTACGTGCGCGGGCAGCGCATGGACCGCGCGCTGGTTCTGCTCGACGAAACCAACCTTCCCGTGGCCGCCGTATCCGAGCGCGTGGGCTACCAAAGCAAGGCGAACTTCCACCGCACCTTCCGCAGCACCTACGGTATGTCGCCCGCCGAAGCGCGCGCCCTTGTCGGCAGCGGTCTAGGCCGCCGCAACGGCACAGCCGTCACGCAAACAAGTCCAAGTGGTCTTCGTAGACCCACTTCCTTGCATACGAACCCCGCTCCCCCGCCATGTGCTTGAGTATTCCCAGCTCGATCAAACGGTCTATGACTTTGTATCCCCCCTTGCGCAGTGAATCCCGTCCATTTCTTGACGTCGGCTATGCCCACAATGGGCAGTTACATACACCGGGAGCCGCACGTTGCCGTGCGGCTCCCGGTTTTCGAACTTCGCCAGATGGGCAATTCCGCCCACGCGGCCACGCCTGAGCCCGCCGAAGCTTCGCCTATGCGGCTTCGCCGTCTTCGAAGTGGTCTTTCGCCACTTCGAGCTGGTGGATGATGTCGATGCTCTGCGGACACATGGCCTCGCACGCGCCGCAGGCGACGCAGCTCGACGCGCGGCCGGGCGCCTGCCACTGGTACAGGTCCTTCACGAACTCGTTGTTCTCGGTCATCAACTCCAGGTTGATCAGGCTCATGATCTCGGGGATGGACACCTCCTGCGGGCACTCCTTCACGCAGTAGCGGCAGTTCGTGCACGGCACCGAGGCCAGCGAGCGCAGCACTTCGCTCGCGGCGTCCAGCGCGCGCTGCTCGTCGTCCGAGAACGGCTTGTTCGCCTGGAACGTCGCCACGTTCTCGCGCGCCTGCTCGATGGTGGACATGCCGGACAGCACGGTGATCACGTTGGGCAGGTTGAAGCAGAAGCGGTACGCCCACGACGCCAGCGTGGCCTCGGGCGCCGCCGCACGCAGCGGCTCGGCCACGCGCTCGGGCAGTTCCGCCAAACGCCCGCCGCGGGCAGGCTCCATGATGGTCACCGGCACGCCGTGGCGCTGCGCCACCTCCATGCACGCGCGCGCCTGAATCACCGGGTCTTCCCAATCGAGGTAGTTCACCTGTAGCTGCACGAACTCCGCATCGGGATGCGCCGTCAGCAGGGCATCCAGCGTCTCGGGGCCGTCGTGCATGGAGAATCCCCAGTGCTTGATCAGCCCCTCTTCCTTCTTCTGCTTGACGAAGTCCCACATGCCGTACTCGTCGAACTTCGACGTGCGCTCGCCGCCCACATTGTGCAGCAGATAGAAGTCGATGTAGTCCAGCCCCATGCGCTCGAGGGACGTGGCCAAGTTGCTCTGCGCCTCCTCCTTGCTGCCGATGGCCCAGGCAAGGCACTTGGTGGCCACGGTGTAGGCCTCGCGCGGGTAGCGCTTCACCAGCGCCTCTTTCAGCGCGCGCTCGGAGGCGCCTTCGTGGTAGACGAAGGCAGTGTCGAAGTAGGTGCCGCCGCCCTCGATGAACGCGTCCACCATCTGCTTGAACTGCTCGATGTCGATGCTCTGCTGGTCGGCCGGGTCAAGCAGCGGAAGGCGCATGCAGCCGAAACCCAGCTTCGGGGTTGCCAACAATTCAGATTCCATGGGACTCCTCTCGTCTGTGACGCTTCCCATCATAGAACCTAAAGCGCACTCGAAGTCAAGGGGCAAAGGAGGGCAATTCGGAAAGCCTCGTTCGCGGCGCGCCGCGGGTGCCTCTTCCAATTCGAAAGGCCGCGCCCGCGCTCGAGGGTCGCCCCACCCACGAGCGGACCGAAAGACGATGCAGGCTCGCGAGCGGCGGAGCGCAGACGGGACGGGCTGACGAGCGGCAAGACGCAGGCGAGGTGGGACGGAATGCGGGCGCGGCGGGCGACAAACCGGAGTACAGGCGCCCGGCCCTGTTCGGTCTACAAGCCCCTGAGCAGATCTTCCAAAGTCACGCCCAAACCGTTGGCGATCTTTTGCAAATTGGTGATGCTGATGTTGCGCGACCCGTTCTCCACGCCGCTCAAATAGGTGCGGTTCATGCCGATCATCATGGCAAAGCGCCGCTGAGAGATGTTGCTGCTTTCTCTCGACTCCCTGATCCGGGCACCTATTTCGCGCATGAGACTGTTCATAAGCATAAGCCTAACGCTCATCAAATAGAGGCTGGCGCATTGCAAGTGACATGCTCACGATAAGGCCGCCCAGCGTCCGCGCAGGCGCGCTCGGGCGTTTGGCGGCAAGGCGTTGGAAGGGTGTCACCCGGACGCAACCCGGCCGGGCGCAGCAGAAGGGGGCCTCGAGGCCCCTTTTTCGTCTATGCGGTTTTACATGTGGATCTCACGCGCCCCGCGCGCGGACTTCGTGGAGCGCAGACGGCTGGGCGGGACACAGGCGACTTGTAAGCTTCGCGGCGCGCCGCCCGCGCCCCACGTGCCCCGTCCGCGCGCTTCTCATTCGCAGGCTTTGGCCTGCGCCCACAGAGACTCCATCTCCTCCACGGGCACGTCCTCCACCGCACGGCCCGCCTTCTCCGCGGCATCCTCGATGAAGGCCCAGCGGCGGCGGAATTTCCCGCAGCTTGCGCGCAGGGCGCTCTCGGCGTCCACGCCCATGCGACGTGCCACGTTCACCAGCGCGAACAGCACATCTCCCAGCTCCATTTCCACCGCAGCGGCGAAATCGCCCCCGACGTCGGCGCACACCTTGCCGTCGGGGGTCTTCGGTGCGGCGGCATAGGCTTCGCGCAGCTCGACCTCCTCCTCGGCAACCTGCGCCCACACGTCTTCGAGCGTTTCCCATTCGAAGCCGGCAGACGCCGCCTTGCGCGACACCTTCTGCGCCTGCATGAGCGCCGGGAAGCTTTTCGGCACGCCATCGAGCAGCCCCGCGCGCGCCGGAACGGGCGACCCCTGCTCCTGCCCGCCGGCCGCCTGCTCGGCAGCGTGCTTTTCGGCCAGCTTCACCTGGTCCCACAAATCCAGCACAGCATTGGCGCTTTCGGCTTTCGCCTCGCCGAACACGTGGGGATGGCGGCGCACCATCTTCGCGTTCACGTCGGCGCACACGTCGTCGATCGTGAACTCGCCCGCATCGGCGGCAATCTGGCTTTGCAGCACCACCTGCAGCAGCACGTCGCCCAATTCCTCGCGCAGGTGCGCGACGTCGGCGGCCTCTATGGCGTCCACCGCCTCGTAGGCCTCCTCTATCATGTTGTGCGCGATGCTGCTGTGCGTCTGCTCGCGGTCCCACGGGCAGCCGTCGGGCGCGCGCAGAGCGGCAATGGTGGCAACGAACTGGTCGAACGCCGGATGCGCCTCCGGATGCGCGGCCACATGGGCGGCGGAATCATGGTCGGTCATGGCAGTCCTTTCTTCGCTTGCTTCACGAAAGTATACCGCCACGGACGCGCCGTGGTATGCTGCGGAACAACGTCCGCACAACCCGAAGGAGCCGAAGATGACCCGCGAAAAGCCGCCCCGCACGTCACGCGCAGCCCTCTGCGCCACCCGGGTGGCGTTCGCGCTTGTGTTTGCCATCAACGTGCACTGCGCGCTCTCGTTCGTGCTGTGGCCGGACGCCTATGCGATGTCTTACGAGCTTTCGGGCGTGCCCGGGGCCGCCGCCGTCCGCGGCCTGGGCATTGCGTTTCTCATGTGGAACGCCACCTATCCCGCCGTCGTAGTCAACCCCCGCAGGTTCCGCGCCCTCGGGGTCGTCGCCATCGTGCAGCAGGCCATTGGGCTGGTGGGCGAAACATGGCTGCGCGCGTCGCTGCCCGCCGGCCACGCCACGCTCGCCGCCAGCATCGAGCGCTTCATCGCCTTCGACGCCGCGGGCCTTGCCCTCATGGCCGCGGCGCTTGCCTGGCTGGCCGCGGCAGACCGCGCGCATGCACGCGAGAGCGCACGACAGGAAACGGGGACGCAAAACAGGTTGCCGGGTGCGGCAGACCGCGCGCATGCACGCGAAAGCGCACGGCCTGTGCGCGCAGGTGCCCATGGTCCTTCTGGGGCGGCAAACCGTGCGCACGCGCGCGAGAGCGCGCGTTCTCCGTTTCGTGTCAAGCGAAGGAAGGCGTAGTGACACGGCGGCTTATCGGATAGAATCTTCGCATGACGCATGCCCGGAAACCGGCGCCAGACCCGGGCGCCTCGCTCGGAGCCGGACGACCGCACAGCCTAACCCCAAGGAGAACGCCATGCCCTCGGAAACGCAACAACCGCAACCCGTGCAATCCCCGCACGCCCCGCGCCCCATGGGGGCCATGCCGGCCAGCGCGGCCCCGGCCGGCATGGCCCCCATGGGGTACACCGAGGCAAGCGGCGGTGCGGCGCCTGCGCCCGCGGACGGCGGTGCGGCCCCTGCGCCTGCGGGCGCGGCCCCTGCGGACGGCGGCGCGGCGGCAAGCGGCGGCGCGGCCCCAGTCGGCGTCCCGGCCAACACCCCGGCCAGCGCCTCCCCCGAAACCGACGCGACTCCGGCCGACACTACACCGCAACCGATTTCGGACGCGGCGCTGGCGCAGGTTCTCGCCTTCCAGCAAAACGAGGTCACCGAGGCTGCCGTGTACCGCCGCATTGCGAAGCGCACCAAGGACGCGGCGAACCGCGAAACCCTCCTGCGCATCGCCGACGAGGAAATGCAGCACGCCCGCATGTGGGAACGCTATACCCGCCGCTGCCTGCTGCCGCAGCGCGGCATAGTGCGCCGCTACGCGCTCATAGCGCGGCTGCTCGGCTTCACGTTCGCCGTCAAGCTCATGGAACGCGGCGAGAAGAAAGCGCAGCTTTCCTACGGCGACTTGGCCCGCGAAGTGCCCGAAGCCATCAGCATCCGCAACGACGAGGAGGCGCACGAGGCGGCCCTGCTCGACATGCTGGACGAGGAACGGCTGGACTACGTGGGCAGCATGGTGCTCGGCATGAACGACGCCATGGTGGAAATGACCGGCACGCTGGCAGGCCTGACGCTGGCCATGCAGAACACGCGGCTCATTGCGCTGTCGGGCCTGATCACCGGCATTGCGGCAACGCTGTCCATGGCATCGAGCGAATACCTTTCGGCAAAGAGCGAGGGGCGTCCGGACGCGCTGAAGTCCGCCACGTACACGGGCGTGACCTACCTCGTGACCGTGGCGCTGCTCATCCTGCCCTACCTGCTGTTCGACGCATCGCACTACCTGTGGGCGCTCGGTACCATGGTGCTCATCGTGCTGGCAATTCTGGTGGTGTTCAACTACTATCTTTCCGTGGCGCAGGACCTGTCGTTCAAGAAGCGGTTCGGCCAAATGGCGGGCATCAGCCTGGGCGTTGCGGCACTGTCGTTCGTCATCGGCCTGCTGGTGAAGCAGTTCCTGGGCGTGGACATCTAGGCGTCGCGGATGCGCCCGTCCGCCGTACACGCCCGACCGCGAACGGCAGAGGCGGAGCGCAGGAGGGCGCGGGCGCAGCGACAAGCGAAGGCCAACGAGGCGAAGGAGCGCACATGGAAGACCACCGCACGGCGGCACTGCTGCTCATCGACATGCAGCACGGGTTCATCGACGCCGCGTCGCCGCTTTGCGTGGCGGGGGCGGCGGCCACCGTGCCCGCATGCGCGCGGGCGCTCGACCGGGCGCGCGAACTGGGCATGCCGGTGTTCCACGTGACGCGCCGCTACGCCCCCGACGGCAGCGACGTGGAAGCCGTGCGCTACCGGGCGTGGGCGGAAGGCGGCCGGCCCCTGTCCCCCGCGTGCGCCGACCCCCGCTCTTCGGACGAGCCGCCCGAACTGGCCCCCCAACCGGGCGACCGCACGCTGGTGAAGCCGCGGTTCTCGGCCTTCTTCGGCACTGGCCTCGACCTTGCGCTGCGCCGCATGGGCGTGCGCACGGTGGCGCTCGCCGGCACCACCACGCCCAACTGCATCCGCGCCACGTGCTACGACGCGCTGTCGCTGGGATACAACGTGGCAGTCATCGAAGACTGCACCTCGTCGCGCACGCCCCGCGTGCAGGCCGCCAACATCGAAGACATGGCGCACGTTGGCGCGCATATCGTGACCTGCGACGAGTTCTGCACGACGGGCCTTGCCCGCATGCGCGACTGGGAGGCCGAGGCGGCCGCCGCGCTGAAGCGGGACGCACGCGCAGCGGAGGCGCAGCGATGATCGTCGAAGTGCCCACCCTTGACGACCCGCGCCTCGACGCTTACGCGCGCCTGACCGACGTGCAGCTGCGCAACCGCCTGGAGCCTGAAAAGGGCGTGTTCGTGGCCGAGTCCGACAAGGTGATACGCCGTGCGCTCGCCGGCGGCATGCAGCCCCTCTCCCTGCTCATGGAACCCAAGTGGCTGCCGCTCATGCGGCCCGTCATCGACCATGTGGCGCAGCGCTTCCCCTCCGTGCCCGTGTTCGTTGTGCCGCATGCCGAACTGGAACGCCTCACCGGCTTTGAACTCACCCGCGGGGCGCTCGGGGCATTCCGGCGCCCCGCCCTGCCCACGGTGGCCGAGGCCTGCGCCCAGGCGCGGCGCGTCGCGGTGCTCGAAGACATCACCAACCACACGAACGTCGGCGCCATCTTCCGCTCGGCCGCGGCGCTCGGCATCGACGCCGTGCTGGTCACGCCCGCCTGCTACGACCCGCTGTACCGCCGTGCCGTGCGCGTGTCCATGGGCACCGTCTTCCAAGTTCCCTGGACCCGCATCGGGGATGTGGATGCCGCGCAGGCGCGGCCGACCCAACCGCAGGCGGCGCGGCGGCAATCGGACGGGCGGACGGCGCAACCGCGGCCAACCCAACCGCAGGCGGCATCGTGGGCGGAAAGCGGCATTCCCCTCCTGCACGAACTGGGTTTCAAGACGGCGGCGCTGGCGCTGGCAGACGACGCCATCCCCCTTGACGACCCGCGGCTTGCCGCCGAGGAACGGCTGGCGCTCGTGCTGGGCACCGAAGGCGACGGCCTGTCCCCCGCCACCATCGCACGCTGCGACTACACCGTGCGCATCCCCATGCACCACGGCGTCGATTCCCTCAACGTGGCCGCCGCAAGCGCCGTGGCGTTCTGGGAACTGCGCGCCCGCTGACGCGTTGCGGCCACGCGGCCCCGCCGCTGTCCGCTGACGCATCACGGCGCGCTTCGCCGCCATCGCCGCCCGCGTTGCCATCGCCCCGCCGCCACCCTGCGTGCCGACGCCCCGCCACCGCGGCCCGCGCACCGATGCGCACGTCGCCACCGCCCGCCAATCCAACTGGCCCGCATCGCAGCAAGCGCGCTTTTTGCGCCGGCTCGCCGATTTTCCCTTGAAATACTTTGATATCCAATTATAATCTTGGACATCCAAGCAAATGAGCGCAGCAGCCATTGCGGGAGCACTCGCTGCGGGAGCGCCCATTGCGGGAGCGCTCGCTGCACAAACGCCATTGCACGAACATACATTGCCAAAACGCGCATTTCGGGAACGCTCGTTGCACGAGCGCCTTTGCATGGGCGCGCATTGCAGAAACGCGAACCGCGGGAAGGAGGTACATGGATGACACAATCTTCATGCTGTCGCGCACGGTGGCGCGGGCGAACCGGTTCCTGACGGCGCGGATGCAGCAGATGGGGCTGCACGGGCTGGTCCCCTCGCACGGCGACATCCTGGGGCAGCTGTTCCGCGAAGACGGGCTTTCCATGCGCGATCTGGCGCGCCGCGTCAACCGCGACCCATCCACGGTCACCACGCTGGTGAAGAAGCTGGCGGCGGAAGGCTACGTGCGCACGGAGCGCAGCCCGCACGACGGGCGCGCCACCATCGTGCTGCTCACCGAGCGCGGGCGCGCGCTGGAGGACGGCTTCCGCCGCATATCGCACGATATGAACGCCGTGCAGAACGCAGGCATCGGCGCCGATGAGCTGGCGGCGCTGCGCGCGACGCTGGCGAGAATCCAACGGAACTTCGACGAAGACTATGGGAAAGGACTCGGGGAATGAAAGCGAACGGGAAACCGGCATGGGAGCCGGAGCGGGAACTGGAAACAGAAGCAAGGCCCGAACGGGAGGCGGAACGGGAAGCGCACGCGCCGCAGGCAAGCCGGCAGCCTGCACGGCACGTGCAGCCGAACCAGTGCGCGAAGCAGCCGGACCGGAAGCCCGCACGACCTTGCCAGCAGCGCTGCGGGCGCGCGCAGGGAAAGTTCCTGCGCCGCGCGGCGGCCGCCGTGGCGGCGACGCTCGCGCTGGCGGGCGGCTTGCTTGCATTGGCGGGCTGCTCGGGCGGCGGCGCGGGCGACACCGGCGCGGCGACCGGCAACGGCGAGGCAACGGCCGCAGGCGATGGGCAGAAAACGCTCGTCGTGGCCATGGAGCTTGCCTACCCGCCGTTCGAGGGCAAGGACGACGCGGGCAACCCCAGCGGCGTCAGCGTGGACTTCATGCGCGACTTCGGCGAAGCATACGGCTACGACGTGCAGATAGACAACATCTCGTGGGACGGGCTCATTCCCGCGCTGCAAACGGGCAAGGCCGATTGCGTGATCTCTTCCATGACCATCACCGACGAGCGCCGGCAGGCGGTGGACTTCTCCGACCCCTACGCCAGCGCCCAGCTGGCCATCCTGGCGAACAGCGGCTCGGGGATAACCAGCATCGACGACCTCAACCAAGCGGGGAAGAAGGTCGCGGTGAAAACGGGCTCCACGGGCGACGTGTACGCCACGAAGAACCTCGCGAACGCCGAAATCGTGCGGCTGGCAGACGAGAGCGCGTGCGTGACCGAGGTGGTGCAGGGCAAGGCGGACGGCTTTCTGTACGACCAGCTGACCATCTACCGCAATCAGAAGGCGAACCCCGACGCCACCACGGCGGTGTTCATCCCGTTCCAAGACGCGGAGTCGTGGGGCATCGCGGTGGCGAAGGGCGACGACGAGCTGCTGGCGCAACTCAACGAGTTCATCGCGCAGAGCAAGGAGAACGGCGAGTTCGACCGCCTCACCGAGAAGTACCTCGCCGAGGAGAAGGCGGCATTCGACGAGCTGGGCTTCAGGTGGTTCTTCGACTTCGAGTAGCATGAGGCGCCCGGCGCCGTGCACGACATGGGACGCAGGGCGCGCGAAAGCGGCACGGCGGCTGGCACGTGCGCCGTGGGGACGGCGGACGCACGACATGGGATGCAGGGCGGCATGCGCTCGACGGCGGAGCGGCGCCGAGTGCATGCGACATGGGGCGCAGGGCGGCGGGCGTGCGACCTGCTGCGGCGGGCGTGCGACCTACGACAGCGGTCGTCCCGCCCCGGCGGGCCGCGGCCCGGGCACTTTGGGAAAGGACGGATGGTGAGAGTACTCCGCACGCTGGCGCGCCCGTTCACGGCGCCCGCGAACACGCCCGCTTCGTGGGTGCGCGGCGTGTTGAACTACGCGCTGGCATGCGCGCTGGTGGTGGGCGTGGTGTGGGCGTCGCTCATTGCCGTGGGCGTCAACTTGGATTTCGGGTTCGCCGTGCAGTACCGCCAGCGCATCTGGGACGGATTCGCGCTCACGGTGCAGGTTTCGGCGGCGAGCCTGGTGGCAAGCCTCGTCATCGGCGCGGCGGTGGCGGTGGGACAGGGGGCGCGCGTGCTGGTGGTGCGCTACCTGTGCGACTTCTACGTGAAAGTCATCCGCGGCACGCCGCTGCTGGTGCAAATCTACCTGTTCTTCTACATCATCGGCACGGCGTGGGGCATCAGCAACCGCTTTCTGGCGGGAGTGGTCATCCTGTCGGTGTTCGAGGGCGCCTACATTGCCGAAATCATCCGCGGCAGCGTCATCTCGCTGGACAAGACGCAGCTGGACGCGGCGCGCGCGGTGGGGTTCACGCGCGCGCAGGCGCTGCGCCACGTGATCCTGCCGCAGATGGTGGCGCGCACGCTGCCGGCGCTCACGGGGCAGTTCGCCAGCGTCATCAAGGACTCGTCGCTTCTGTCGGTCATCGCCGTCATCGAACTCACGCAAACCATGCAGGAGATAAGCGCGGCGAACTTCAACCTGTTCGGATGCTATTTCCTGCTGGGCGGGCTGTACCTGTGCCTCACGCTGCCGCTCGCGTTCGTGAGCCGCTACTTCGAGAAGAGGTTGGACTATGCGCATGACCATACGCGCGCTGCGTAAGAGCTTCGGCAACACGGAGGTGCTGCGCGGCATCGAGTTCGACGACGACGTGACCACGCTAGCCGTCATCGGCTCGTCGGGCGGCGGCAAGTCCACGCTTCTGCGCATCGTCGGCGGGCTGGAGACGCCCACCAGCGGCACGGTGGCCGTGGACGGCGAGCAGGTCGATTTCCGCGAGAACGCGCTGCCCGCCTACCGTGCGCAGGTGGGGTTCGTGTTCCAGCAGGGCGGGCTGTTCCACCACCTTTCCGCGCGCGAGAACATCGCGCTGCCGCTGCGCACGGTGCACGGCGTCCCCGCAGACGAGGCGGATGCGTGGGCACAGGCGCTCCTGACGCGCTTCGGCCTTGAGGCGGAAGGCGGGAAGCGTCCGGCGCAGCTTTCGGGCGGGCAGCAGCAGCGCGTCGCCATTGCACGGGCCATTGCGCCGCGCCCGAAGCTGCTGCTTCTGGACGAACCCACCAGCGCACTTGACCCCGAGTACACCAACGAGGTGCTGGACGTCCTGCGCGATTTGCGCGACGACGGCGTGCGGTTCGTCGTGGTGACGCACGAGATGGGCTTCGCGCGCCACGCGTGCGACAAGGTGGCGTTCCTGCACGACGGCACGCTGCTGGAATACGGCGAAAGCGCCCGGCTGTTCGCCGCCCCGCAAACGCCCGAACTGCGGAAATTTTTGGGGAAGCTGCTGGAATGGAGCGTTTGAGGTTCCGCCGCTGCTGACGTTTCGAACAACCGGGGAGAGAGGACTCGTTTGCCGTGATTGGGATACTGTACGAATCGGGGGAATGGTCGGACTACCATCTGGCGGCCGAGGTGGCGGCGCGCGGAGTGGACGTGCGGCTCGTCAACATGGAGCATGCTGAAGCTGAACGCGAGGCGCTGGCGTGCGACATGCTGGCAAGCCGCGTGTTCGCCAGCGCGCAGTTCCGCGGGCACGCGGCGTCGCTCGCACGGTATCCGCAGGTGGCGGCACGCGCGGAGGCGAGCGGCATCGTACTGGTGAACCCCGCGCGGGCGCACGCGTTCGAAGCAAGCAAGCGCGCGACGGCGGAAGCGCTTACCGCGGCGGGGCTGTTCGCACCCACGGTGTTCGCCTGCGCCACGGCCGGCGAGTTGACGGAGATGCTGGGCGGCGGCCCCGCAACAGGCGGGCGCGCCGCAGCCGCCCCCGATGGCGCGGCCCCAAAGACGGCCGCCCACGGCGGCGGCGGAAGTGCCGACGCGGCGGGCGGCGACGCCCTCCCCTTCCCTTTCCCGTGCATCGTCAAGCCCGACTGCGGCGGGCGCACCACCTACACGGCGCTGGCCCACAGTGCCCGCGAGGTGTGCGACTTCCTGCAAAACGTGCCGCCCGACCTGCTGATGGTGGCACAAAGCTACGCCGCGCCGGCGCATGGCTTCCTCACGCGCGTGGAGGTGGTGGGCGGCAGGTGCGCGCTCGTGGTGAAGCGCAGCGTGGCGGAAAACGGGCTGTCGGGATACCACCAAGGCTCCACGTACACGATGTACGCCAACTGCCCGCGCAAGGTGCGCGACGCGGTGGAGCAGGCGGCGGCGCTTCTGGGCATAGAACTGGGCAGCTTCGACGTGGTGGAAACGGCGGAGGGCCCGTGCATCATCGACGCGAACTCGGTGTCGAACGTCTCGCCCGACTGCACGGAGCTGTTCGGCATGGACTTGATGGCGAAACACGCGGATTACCTGGCGGAACGCCACTGCGATGTCATGCGTCGGCGCGGCGTGGCGGAGTAAGGCGGAACAACGCGGCGCGCCCGATCGGTGCAACGCGGCGCATCTGGACGACGGTGCAACGCGGCATTGCGCCGTCCGGATGCGGCAGGCCACAAGCATCGGAAGCGGTACCGGGCCGCCCACGCCCAGCATTGCACCGCATGCACGGCAGGCTGCGGCACGGCAAGCACAGAGGAAAAGCAAGCAAAGGAGGCTTGGCGTGAAAACGATCAAGGAAGTCTACGAACTGTTCGACAAGATTGGCGCGTGCAGTTTCTCCACGCTGAACGGGCACGGCGGCGTGGACACGCGCATCGCGCACTTCTTCGCATACAGCGACGAGGGGCTGTACCTGCGCACGATGACGATAAAACCGTTCTACAAGCAATTGGTGGAGGGCAAACAATTGGCGGTGTCGGGCGACTTCTCGGAGGCGCCCATTCAGCACGACGAGAACAACCTGCCCACGTTCAAGCCCGGCATCATGATGCGCGTGGCCGGCGAGGTGCGCGAGCTGTCGATGGACGAGGTGAACGAGCGCGCGAAAACCGACCGCAACTTCAACGTGGCGGTGTACGACATCAACAAGTACCCCGAAACGCGCGTGTTCGTGCTGCACAAGGCGTGGGGCGAGTGCTACGACTACGACTACAAGATGGTCACGCGCGACCACAAGCTGCTGCGCGACCGCTTCTGCTGGGGCGGCGCGGAATGCGAGGAGCCGGGCCTGCGCATCGACCCCGACGCATGCATAAGCTGCGGGAACTGCTTCGACGCGTGCTCGTTCAAGGCGATTGTGCCTGGCGAGGGCGGTGAGGCGTACCGCATCCGCGGCGAGCGCTGCGACGAATGCGGCAACTGCTACCACGCCTGCCCCGCCGGCGCCATCCGCCACAAGGGAATAGGCTAGCGGGAAAGGCCGCCCCATCGCACGGGGCCGTTTCCGGTCCGCCTGACCCCCGCACGCGGGCGCCATAAGCAAAGCGGCTGCAAGCCGTCGCCGGCAAGGCGCCCGCGAGCCATCGCCAACGGCGCGGCGGCGCGCCTACAGGCTGTTGTCGGCGGGATGGCCGGTGTGGTTCACGCTGGTGGCAAGCGGGTTTTCCTTCAACAGGAACATGATGGCCGCCGCCACCAGCAAAAGCGGCACGATGTACAGGAACAGCGGCACCAGCGCGTCGCTGTACGACGAGACGATGATGGAGCGCGCCGGTTCCTCCACATGCTGCACGAAGTTCGGCGTGATGTTGTTTATGTTGATGTTGTCCGCCTTGGGAAGACGCGCCAACAGGTCGGCCGAAAGGCGCGACGTGAACAGCGCGCCCACCAGCGAAGCGCCCAGCGCAGAGCCTATCTGCCGGAAGAAGTTGTTGGCCGCCGTGGCCGTGCCCACTATCTGGTGCGGGAACTCGTTTTGCACCACGAGCACCAGAATCTGCTGGCCAAGGCCGATGCCGAAGCCCAGCACGAACAGAAACGCCCCGGCCACCAGAAGCGGCGTGCCCTCGGCCATGCGCGAGAGCAGCGCGAACGCCACCGCCATGACCAAGCAGCACGCGATGGGCATCCACTTGTAGCGCCCGGTCTTGGTGGCAAGGAAGCCCGCGCCAATGGCCGTGAGCATGACACCACCCATCATGGGCGCGGTCATGAGGCCCGCCTGCTCCGGCGAAAGCTGATCGACTATCTGGAAATACGTGGGCAAATACGACGTGGTGCCTATCATGCCCAGCATGATGACGAGGCCCGTTGCCGTGCACAGCACGAAGTTTCTGTTCTTGAACAGGAACAGGGGGATGACCGGCTCCCGTGCGCGCCGCTCGCGCAGCACGAACGCCACGGCCGCCACCACGCAGAGCGCGAACAGCCCCAGTATCTCAGGAGAGTTCCACGCATACAGCGTGCCGCCCCATGCCGTTGCCAGCACGAGCGAGGCCACGGCAAGCGCCATGAGCGCCATGCCGCCCGCGTCGATGGAAGGCCGGCCCGCGCGCCGCACCGGCTTGGCCAGGAACACCATGACCGCCGCGATGGCCGCCAGCGCCAGCGGGACGTTGAACGCGAACAGCCAACGCCAGCCCGTCACCTGCACGAACCAGCCGCCCAGAAGCGGCCCCACCACCGTGGCCAGCGCGAACACCGACCCGATGACGCCCATGTACTTGCCGCGCTCGCGGGGCGGGATGACGTCGGCGATGGTGGCCTGCGACAGGATGATGAGGCCCCCGCCGCCCATGCCCTCCACGGCGCGCCCCGCAATGAGCATACCCATGGAGCCGGCAAAGCCGCACACCGACGACCCCACGACGAACACCGCCAAGGCCACCACCAGCAAGTACTTGCGCCCGAACAGGTCGCCCAGCTTGCCGTAGATGGGCATCGTGATGGTCACGGCCAGAATGTAGGCGGTGGTCACCCACTGCATATGGTCAACGCCGCCCAAGTCGCCCACGATGGTGGGCAGCGCCGTGGCGGTGACGGTTTCGGACAGCGCGCTCACGAACATGGCCAGCAGCAGGCCCGCGAAGATGGCGTAGATCTGCCGCTTGCTTTGGGGCGCCGGACCGCCTGCGCCAGACGCTCCTGCATTGGACGCGCCTCCCTGCTGCGCCGAAGCGCCCACAACCTGCTGCACGCGCCGGGCCGTTCGCGCCTCGCGCGCCTGTCGCCCCTGCGCCTTCCGAGTCGCCGCACCTTCGCCCATGCTGCTCCCATCCGCACTGCCGTTTTCCGCCGTATCCCTGCCAGTATGGGCAAAGGCGCGAAACGGCGCGGGCACGCACGCGGAAGGAAAGCGGACCGTCAGCCCCCTGCGACCGTCCCGTCAGGATGCGACGCGGCGGGCGCCTGGAGGGGCGGGGCGGCCACGCGGCGGAAGCGGAGCGGGAACACGAACGGCTACGCGGCGGAAGCGGCTGGGCGCGACGAGGCGGCTGGGAGGGGATGGGGGGCTACACGTCTATCTGGTCGCGGGGGTCGTGCAGGTCGTTCGGGGGGACGCGCACCTCGCTCCAGCCCATTTGCGCCAGCGCGTCGGCGGTGCGCCACGGCGGCGTGTTGCCGTCGAACGCCGCGCAGTAGTTGAGCGCCTCCACCAAGGTGATGTTGTGCATGAGGTCGGCCATGGTATCCACGTCGGGCACGGCCGGCAGGTAGAGCGCCGGGAGGTTTCGCTCGCGCGCCTTGGCAATGTAGGCCGGCAGCACGGTCAGCCCCTCCTGATTGTAGAAGACGCCCGTGTGGTCGAAGGCGGTCTCGCGGGTCCACCCCACCAGCGACACGCCCATTTCCTGATCGGGCGCCAACACGACGCCGCCGCCCGGCCTCCCCCACAGCCCGTGCAGCGCCTCGATGCCGCCCACCACGTCGGGCACGGTGAGCGCCGGCATGTCGGCGCCCATGGAAAGCACCACGTCGGCACCGCGCTCCCACGCCTGCGCGAAGGCGTGGTTGTAGTGCTCGTCGAAGCTTGCGCCCTCGTCGGCAATGAACACCAGTTCGCGCGGCCACGTGCCCGCATCCTCGAACAGCTTGCGCATGACCTCCACGTTGGAAGCGGGCGTGGTGGAAATGACCAGCTCGTACTCGTCGCGCACCGGCTCCGCGCCCGCGCCCGCCAACCCCGCGTCCCCCGATGCGGCCGACACGGGTTTCCCCGCAAGCGCGGCGGGCGCCCCTTCGGCGTCTGCGGCCGCTGCGCCTGCAGCCGCCAGCGCGGCGGACGTGCGTGCAGCCTTTTCCTCCAGCTGGGCGAGGGCGGCGCAGCATATTTCCACCACGTCGAACAGCATGCAGTGGTACAGCGCCGAAGCCACCTCCGGGGCGAACACGCCATCCTTGAGCGTGGTCAACCGCGTCTTCACCAACCCCGCAACGGGCGGCTTGCTGAACAGCAACACCACATTCTTGCGAACTCTCACGACCTTCGAAGCCCTCTCTCTCGTTCAATGCCCGTTCACCCTGCTGCGCCGAGGGAACCGCACCCATGCCACATATCGCACGCGCAAGCGACGCCATCGCACAGAACGCCCCGGCTTGCCCGCCGCGCGTCCGTGCGCCCGCCAAGCGCAGCCGAAGGTCGGCCCACACGCCCGCCAAGCATCCCCGAGGCCGGCCCGCGCGCCCGCCAGGCGCCGCAGCAGCTGACCCGTGCGCCCGCTACTTCGCAACGAGCACGGGCGCGGTGGAGCCGTGCAGCACCTTGTGGCTCACGCTGCCCAGGTATTCCTGCACCCCGCTCAACCCCCGGCTGCCAATCACCACCAGGTCGTAGCCGCGCTGTTCTATGAGCTTGATCAGCTCGTTCGCGGGACTCACGCCCGTCAGCAGCAGGGCGTCGGCGCGGTCGGCCACTTCTCCCATGCCGTCGATGGCCTCCTGTAGCAGCTGCCTGCCATCCTCCATCATCATGTCGAGAATGTCCTTGAAATTGGCCATTTGGGAATCGCTCAGCAGGGGGATGTTCACCACATAGGCCACGTCTGCATGCGCCGCCGGGTTCAGGGCGACGATGCTGGCGGCAAGGTCGATGGCCTTGCGCGATCCTTCAGAGTTGTCAACGGCTACCAGCACATTGTCGATGGCCATAACCTCTCCTTTCGCCCATTTCGCCTGCCGAGGCCCTTTGCAAACCACATCTTGCGGCACTACCAGTATAAACGCTCGAACTCGAATTCGAACCTACGAGATTGCATCAAAACGCGCCGCACGGCACGCGTCTCGCAAGCCGCGCCCGCACGATGCCCGCGGCCACGACCGCATGGAGCGCCCTCATCTCTGTCGCAGCCGCGCAGCGTGTACCCCGCCCGTGCGCCTCGCACGAGTCGTGCCCCACAACCCACCACCGCCCGCCGCAATTCGCGCGTTTCGCGTCCGCGCTCGAAGCGTAGTGGCACATTTTCGCCGATTTTCGACATCGACCGCGCACAGATGCGCCTTGTGAAAATTCCGATCTGGCCTTTTTTCGGACACGCGGAGTTTCCGGCCAACCAAAACCCTCGATACATGCAGGAATCGTCGAAAAAAGTGGCAGAAACGCCCGCACCACCTGCGGCCTGCACGACTCGCCCACAGCCTGCGCGCCGATCCCCCGCGTGCCGCCATCCGTGCGTTTCTCCCCAACGCGCATCCGCACTCCTCGCCCGCCGCCCCGCATCCCGCTCCGGCACGCCCCGCGCCCTGCTCCGGCACGCCCCTCGCCCCGCGCCCGCAGACCCGCCGCACGACCTGCAAGTCCTACGGTTCCGTGAACATCGGGCGCAGGCGCGGCAACGAAGGCCGGCCGCGCCATCCGAGCGCCCGAGTGGCGGGCTACCATGGCACGGGATACCGCGAAGGCCGCACCCGCACGATGCCCGCGTGAACGTAGCGCACCCGCATCCGTGCCGCACCCGCACGCTGCACCCGCGCGCCATGCACGCACGATGCCCGCACCGCGCGCGCCCGTGCGCACGCGGCACATCCCGCGTGGGCGGCCACAGACGACCAGGAAGCCCTGCTCGCCCGTGCCGCGTCGGCATGGCGCGCCCGCACCTGCATGGCGCGGCCGCGTCCGCGCGGCACACCCGTGCCTCTGCCCAGCGAAACAACCGAACCCGGAAGAAGGAGCCACCCATGAAGCACGTGGACGCCGTCATCATCGGCTTTGGAACGGCCGGCAAGGCACTTGCGCTCGCCCTCGCGAACAGCGGGCTGCAGGTGTGCGTGATCGAGCAGTCCGAGCACATGTACGGCGGCACGTGTCCGAACGTCGCCTGCATCCCCACCAAGGAGCTGGTGCACGCCTCCGAGCTGTCGCAGGCACTGGGCGGCTCGCCCGAGCAGCGCCAGGAGCGCTACGAGGCCGCCATCGACGACAAAGACCGGCTCGTCCGGTGGCTGCGCGTCAACAACTACCACGGCCTCGCCAACCACCCGCACATTTCCGTGGTGGACGGCACCGCGTCGTTCGTCACGTCGAACCTCCTGCACATCGAAAGCAACACCGTCCCGGAAGACGTGGAAGCCGACGCGGTGTTCATCGCCACCGGGTCGCGCCCCGTGATGCCAGACATCCCCGGCATCGACGGGCGGCGCGTCCACACCAGCGAGACGCTCATCGACGTGCGCATCCTTCCCGAGCGGCTGGTCATTGTGGGGGCGGGCTACATCGGCATGGAATTCGCCTCCATGTACTGCAACTTCGGCTCGCAGGTAACCGTGGTGCAGGACGGGCGGGAGTTCCTGCCGCGCGAGGACTGCGACATCGCCCAGGCAGTGCGCGAAAGCCTGGAGGGCCGCGGCATACGGCTGGAACTGGGCGTGCGCGTCACCGCCATAGAAGACGACGGATCGCAGGCCATTGTGGTGGCGCAGCGCGACAACGAGACGCTGCGCCTTCCCGCCGACGCGGTGCTCGTTGCTGCGGGGCGCCGCCCCAATTTGGATGGCCTCAACATACAGGCGTCCGGAGTCGATCTCACCCAGCGCGGCGGCGTGGACACCGACGACCACTTGCGCTCCACCGTGCCGAACGTCTGGGCGCTCGGCGACGTGCGCGGCAAGCAGCAGTTCACCTACATCGCCTACGACGACTACCGCATCGTGGCGTCCGACCTGCTGGGCGACGGCAGCCGCACCACCCGTTCGCGCGGTGCCGTGCCCTACGCCATCTTCACCACGCCGCCCTTCGCGCGCGTCGGCATGACCGAGCGCGAGGCGCGCGAAGCCGGCCATGCCGTGAAGACGGCGCTCCTTCTCGGCGAGAACGTCATCCGCGCCCGCATCCTCGACGAGCCGAGCGGCCTTTTGAAAGCCGTGGTGGACGCGGACACCGGCCAGATTCTGGGCGTCCACCTGTTCTGCGCCGACTCGCCCGAGCTGGCCAATCTGGCGAAGCTCGCCATGGACGCGCAGGTGCCCTACACCGTCATGCGCGACGCCATTTACACGCACCCCACCATGGCCGAGGCGTTCAACAACCTGTTTGCCGCCATCGACGCGTCCTAGCTCCATCGCCGTTCAATCATTTTTTGAATTGCATTGACAGATGCATGCCGGGCGTTCACTATGTAACGCCGCTAAAACGTGGGCAAAAAGGCATTGAAGGGCGGTTGCGCCCCGCATGCCCCGAGCCACGGAAACGGTCAAGTCGGACCAAGTTGAACATGCAACAGGAACAGGATGTGATTGAAGTGGCAAGCGCGCAGCTGTCCGGCCCGCAAAGGGCGCTCAAAACCATTTGCACCATCATGATGATACTCGCCGTGATCATGGCAGCGCTGGGCGTGCTGCTGCTCTTCGGAAGCGGCCTGCTGGCCGGCGAGACGCTCAACGTGGAGGGCCGGGCGCTCGATGCGGCGCAAGCGGCCCAGATGCTGGGCGTCGGCATGATCGTGACGGCCGTCATCGACTTCGTCATCGCGCTTCTGGGCGCACACGGGGCAAAGCATCCCGGAAAGCTGGGCCTGTTCAAAATCATCTGCATCATTGGCGCCATCCTCTCCATCGTGGGAATCGCGATGGGCGTCATGCAGGCGCAGTACAGCTCGCTTGTCAGCAACGCCGTCATGGCGGTGCTGCAAATCGTGTGCGCCGGCCTGGCAATCAAGATCTCGAACCACGCCGTCTACACCGAATAGGAGCACGCCAGCCGAGTAAGGCGCATCAGGTCACGGCGCGTCAGTCCGCGCAACGCACAAGGCGGCACGCGGACTGACGCAACGCACAAGGCAGGCGCAACCTGCATCAGCCGCGGCACTAGGCGGAATTCGCAGAAGGGAGGCATTCCGGTCGGAGGCATTGCGCCAGCCGGAATGCCTCCCTTCCTTTGCAGCCCCAAATGTGGCATTGGATTGCGGTTTTCGTGCAGGAACCCCACCTCCAAACAACGCCATCCCACGGTTTTCCCTGATCGCGCGTTCACATTTCGAGCACCACCCAGTGCTCCATGGCACCCGACAACGGTTTTCGTGCAAAGCGATGACCACTATCGAAATCCCGTGCCACTTTCGCAAGCGCGCTTGGTTGTCCGCGCGCGACCGCCCTGCAAACGGCCACGCGCTTCCCAGCTTCGGCAACCCGCTAGTCGGCGCCGTTGCCGAAGCTGAACATGAACAAGTCGTTGCGCAACAGGCGCTCGAGCGAGACGAGTGACGCGGTTTTGCGCCCCGCGGCGAAGTTCAGGCAGATGGGAATGGCGAGCGAATGCTCGAGAGCAAAAGGCCGCATGACGGTTCCGGGGAACAGCTCGCCCAAAGACGCAATGCACGGGCACGCCGTCATGCCGCCCCGCAGGAAGAATGCCAGCATGGACTTGGTGTTCTCGTCGGCCGGTTCAATGGGAGGAAAATCAGGATTGCCCTCGAATCCCTTCGTCACGGCTTCATAGAAGTAGTCGAACTTGCGCGACACGTTGAAGGGGTACTTCTTCATGTCCTCCAGGCTGATGGCGTCTTTCTTCACGTAGGGATGGTTGCGCAGCATGATGACGCCGGGACACACCGTGCCCACGGGCATGCACTCGATGCCCGCCTCCGCAACTGCTCCCACGGAAATGAACGCGTCGATGGAGTTCTGCTCCAATGCCTGATGACAGGCGTGGCTGTTGCCCAAGACAACGGAAGCCTCCACGTTGAGGTGCTTTTCCAGGAAGCGTTTGATGCTGCGGCATGCCTTCTCGGTCGTGTAGAACGCCGGCACGCACAGCATGAGATCGAGCGGCGGCCTGGCTTTCTTCGCGGCGGAGCCCTGGGCGAACGCCTCCAGTTCGGCAAATTCTTCGAGGACCTTTTCGGCTTTCTGAACGAACCGCGACCCGAACGGGGTGAGCTTCACGCCGCGGCTTTCCCGCACGAACAGGGACGACCCCAGTTCGTGCTCCAGATCCGCGATGGCCTTCGACACCGCCTGCACCGTCACGTACTGGTTCTTCGCGGCAGCCGACAGGCTTTTGTGCCGCGCCGCCGCGACGAAGTACTTGATTTGCTTGATGTTCAAATCCGTCTCGCTCCCCTATGGCACTCTCTTATGCAAGATTATATTGCGCGCCGAGGACATTCCTCCAGAGCGGGGCAAGCTTCAACTATCTTTTGATCCGGAACGGTTCGGGCAACAAGCAGGCGGCAGGACATCCGGCACACAGCACCTGCAGGGCGCGGCTTGCGGGCGGCGAGCCGCGGGCCGCCAAACACCCGCGGCTCGCCGCCAGAAGCCTATCGGAAGGCGGCGAATGCCGCGAGGCGCCTGCGGCTTGCGGGCTGCAGGTTGCGGGACGCGGCTCGCCGCCTGACGCATGCGCAGCATGCCTCCGGACGTCCGCGTCAGGCCCTTGCCGCCGCACAGGGTGCGGCTCGCCATCAGACGCCGGGCGCCTACTGCGCGTCGGCCACGTCGCGCGCGTGTGCACTCGACTGCCGCAGGCGCTCCATCGCCGCGCGCAGGGCCGCCGTGTCGCTTCCCGCCGCGGCAGACGCATCCTGCGCGACGTCCTTGCCCTTCTTCCCGAAAATGGGACGTGCGGGGCGTGCGTCCAGCAGCTTGCGCAACGCGGCCTCGTCGGCCTTGATGGCCTTCTTCTCCTCCTTGTCCAGCTGCTTGCCCGCCGTGCCGAGCGCCCGGTCCACGTCGGCCAGCAGCCGCTGCGCCTCCTCGCGCACGGCGAGGTCGTCGCGGCGCAGCTGATCCTGCGCGGCGTACTGCTCGGCATCGCGGATGGCCGCCTCTATTTCGGCATCGGACATGCGCTCGGTGTCCGTGATGGTGATGGACTGCTCTTTTCCGGTGTCCAGGTCCTTCGCCGACACCGTGAGGATGCCGTTGGCGTCGATGTCGAACGTGACTTCTATCTGCGGCACGCCGGCAGGCGCGCGCTTGATGCCCTTCAGGCGGAAGTTGCCGATGACCTTGTTGTCTGCCGCCATGGG
This sequence comes from uncultured Eggerthellaceae bacterium, assembly GCA_904420215.1. GTDB lineage: Bacteria > Actinomycetota > Coriobacteriia > Coriobacteriales > Eggerthellaceae > CAJFUR01. The sequence continues at coordinate 9,756 of CAJFUR010000184.1, read as the reverse complement.
GCGCTCGCCCTGCAGCACGCGCACCTCCACGCTGGTTTGGAACGCCGCCGCCGTGGAGAACACCTGCGAGTAATGCACCGGCAGCGTGGTGTTGCGCTCGATGAGCCGCGTGGCTACGCCGCCCACCGTCTCGATGGAAAGGCTCAGGGGAATAACGTCCAGAAGCAGGATGTCGCCGCCTGCCGGCACAATGCCCAGGGACGCGTTCGACAGCGTGGAGCCCTGCACGGCGGCGCCGGCCGCCACGCACTCGTCGGGATTGATGGACGAGGATGGTTCCTTGCCGGTGAGCGCACGCACGTGCGCCTGCACGGCGGGCATGCGCGTGGAGCCGCCCACCAGCAGCACCTGTCCCAACTCCGACGCGGCGATGCCCGCATCCATGAGCGCCTGCTGCACCGGGCCGGTGGTGCGCTCCACCAAGTCGCGCGTCATGTTCTCGAACGCCGAGCGCGTCAGCTCCACGTCCAGGTGCACGGGGCCGGCGGAACCCTGCGCCAGAAACGGCAGGTTCACGCGCGTGCTGGCCATGGCCGAAAGGTCGCGCTTCGCCTCGCGGGCGGCCTCGCGCACGCGCTGCAGGGCCGCCGGGTCGTGCCGCACGTCCACGCCGCTTGCGCGTTTGAACTCCTGCAGCAGGTGGTCGGCCACGCGCTCGTCGAAGTCGTCGCCGCCCAAGTGGTTGTCGCCCGCCGTGGCCAGCACCTCGATGACGCCCTCGCCTATCTCGATGATGGACACGTCGAACGTGCCGCCGCCCAAGTCGTACACCATTACCTTCTGCGGCGTGCCGTTGTCCAACCCATAGGCCAGCGCGGCAGCCGTGGGCTCGTTGATGATGCGCAGCACGTTCAGGCCCGCGATGCGCCCGGCGTCCTTGGTGGCCTGCCGCTGCATGTCGTTGAAGTAGGCGGGCACGGTGATGACGGCGTCAGTAACGCTGGTGCCCAGGTACGCCTCGGCGTCTTGGCGCATCTTGCGCAGGACCATGGCCGAAAGCTCCTGCGGCGTGTACCGCTTGCCGTCCACGTCCGCGCGCCAGTCGGTGCCCATGTGGCGCTTCACGGAGGCGAACGTGCGGCCCGCGTTCATGGCCGCCTGCCGGCACGCCACGTTGCCCACCAGGCGCTCGCCGTCCTTCGAGAACGCCACCACGCTGGGCGTGGTGCGCTCGCCTTCCGCATTGGGGATGACCACGGTCTTGCCGCCCTCCACCGTGGCCATGCAGCTGTTCGTGGTTCCCAAGTCGATGCCTATCGTCGCCATTGAGGCTCCTTCCGTTCGTCTTGCGCCGCGCGGGCCTGCGCCGCGCGCCTGTTCGCGCCGTGCGCCCACCGCCCCGCGCGCGTTCTTCCTCCGTGCGTTCCCGCCGCGTTTCCCCGCCAGCGCGCGTCGCGCCCGTCCGCGCGCCCGTTTTCCCTGCTAGAAGTAGGGCATGAACATGCGGCAGATCATCTGGGCGAAGCACAGGCCGCAGCAGATGGTGCCCGGGTCTATGAAGCCCACGCTGAACCCGCGTGCCTCGCCCTCCTGCCGGTACGCGGTGCCCGCCTGCTGGAACTGCCGCTGCGCGCGCTGGTAGTCGGGGTTTCCGGGATCCATCTGCACCGCCTTGCGGATGAGTTCCAGCGCCATGAGCGTGTTTCCCGCGCCCTGGTTGGCGATGGCGGCCAAGTAGTGCCAGCGCGCGTCGCGCCCGGTGCTCACCACCGCGCTCAAGATGTTCACGGCGCGCTGGCAGTCGCCCGCGTTGATGGCGGCGATGGCCTCGCGCACCTGCGCGCTGTCGCCCGCCGACGCCTCGGGATGGATGGGTTCGTTGCTGGCTCCGCCCGCTCCGCCGAAGCCGAACAGGTCGTCGAAGTCGAAGCCGAAGCCGCCCGTCCAGCCGTAGGGGCCTTCCGTGCCGTAGCCCGTCTGCCCGCCTTGGCCGCGGTTGCCCGCACCCGTGCCGGCGCCGGTGCCCGCGCCGCCGTAGCCGGGGCCGCCCTGCCCATAGCCGCGCGCACCGCCCGCGCCGCCGTAGCCGCCCGCCGCGCTGGCGCGCCGGTCGCGCGCGGCGTACTTCTCCGGGTTCATGATGCGGTCGTATGCCTCGTTGATCTTGTTCATGCGCTCGGCCGCCGCCGGATCGCCCGGGTTCAGGTCCGGGTGGTTCTCGCGGGCCTTCTTGCGGTAGGCCTTCTTCACCTCGTCGGGCGACGCGTTTTCGCTCACGCCCAGCACGGCATACGGGTTATCGGTCATGACGCTCATGTTCCTCCACGGTTCCTTTTCGCCCCGGCGCGGGCGTGCCACCCGCCGGGTCCTGCTTGCTGGCGGGCGGCCGCCCTGCGCCACCCGCCGGAGCTTGCTTGTTTGCAGGCGGCCGCCCCGCGCCGCCCGCCTTGGCGGCGTCCGAGGCGATTCCCGAAGCCTCGCCTTCCGCTCCTTCTGCCGGGGCCTGCCTGCCAGCGGGCCGGCGCCAGGCGCCGCCCGCCTTGGCGGCGTCCGAAGTTTCGCCCGCCGCGCCCGGTGCGGCGCCCTTCTTGAACTGCACGTTGTACTTCTGCCACACTCCCGAGTACAGCACGTTGCGCAACAGGTGCAGGTCTTGCTCCAGCGGCAGCTTCTCGAACGCCGCCGTGGCCTGCCCCATGATCACCGCAAGGGCCATTTCCTGGTCGGCGGGTTCGATGTCCAGCGCGGCAAGGGGGTTGTAGCTGCCGCGCTGCCGGTCGCGCTCGAGGTCGCACACGGCGTCCATCAAATAGACGAACCTGCCCAGATGGTAGCCCATGTTCCGCAGCGTTTCCGCCCACGGGTCCTGCCCGGTCACGAACAGCTCGCCCATGCACCGGCCGAAGCAGCGCGCCGCTTCGTCGGGCGCGGGTTCGCCCGCCTGCTCCAGCGCGTCGATGGCGGCCAGCTCCCGCTCGATGGCCGCACACTGGCGTGGCATGCGTTCGCGCACGCGCCGGTACGCCCCCGCAAGCACCGCCTGCCCCACGCGCGCCGCGGCCTTGCGCTCGTCGCTCCAGTCGTCGCGGCACTTGTGGTAGGCCAGCGCCACCGTCACGTCGGCCGCGTAGTCGGTGAAGCGGTTCCGCACGAAGTCGTGCGCTTTCAGCGGGTGCGCCACGCAGCGCGCCCGCGAGCGGGTTTCCTCCGGCTCGTACAGCGAACCGAGCAGGAGCACCAGAAACGCCATGTCATACGTGAGCGCCAGGCGGCAACGCTGCCCGCAGCGCCGCCCCAGCGCGCGGCACAGCCCACAGTACACGGCCCGGTAGCGCTCCTTTTCCGGACCGGTGGCGTCCTCCAGGTTTGCGACGACGTATCCGAACATGGTCAGCGCGCCAGCCTTTCCGAAAGGCCGCGCAGCGCGCGGAAGCCGGCCAGGATGGCCTCGAACGTCTCGGGCGGCTCCGACTCGAACACGGGGCCGTACCGGCGCCGGACGTCCTCGTCTATTTCGCCCAGAAGCGCCCTGCCCGCATCGGTGATGTACAACTCGAAGGCGCGCCGGTCGCGCGCGCTGCGGTTTCGCCTGATCAAACCCCTTTCCTCCAGCCTATGGCACACGGCGGAGAAATTGGTGGGCAGAATGCCCGCCCGGTCGCTCAGCTGGCCGGCGGACTGCCCCGGCTCGTTCAGCAGTTCGGTCAGCACGTACATCTGCTGCGGCGTGACGTCGTGGCCTTGGCAGATGGGCATGATCCCCTCGTGCACGAAGCCATGCAGGGAGCGCGAAACGTGCACCAGCTCGCGCCGGAACACGTCGGGGTTCGCCGCAAGGACGGCACTCATGACGTGCGGATGGTCTGTTCGTGGCATTGCGGGCACGTCACCCTCAGCTTTCCCTTGCCGCGCGGCACCGACAGCACCGCCCCGCAGTTTTTGCACTTGAAGTAGCAGGTGGTCTTGCGGTTCTTCCACGCCTTGCCCGCCACGGACACCGCCCGCTTGGGCTTGGCGGCGAAACGCAGGTACGCCTCGTTCTCGCCCGCGCGCTTGTATTCGTTGCGGGAGAAGCAGCGGAAAAGAGCTACGGCCAGAAAGACGAACGCCACCCACGAAAGCAGGCCCAACCCGGGCAGGATCGACGCCAGCGTGAGCACCAGCCCCACGACGATCAGCGCGTTCGACAGGCTGTCGGCGCCATGCCGCCCCTGCATCCACGCCGCCATTCTCCATTGCAAACGGTCGAAAAACCCTTTCACGTGCCCATCGCCTCTTTCCGCCATGTCTTCCATTGCCCAGCCTGCCATCGGCCGTCTTCACACCGCGCCGTGCCGCTGTCAGCCGTAGCACAGCGTGTCTGTGCGTCTTGCAGCAGCCGCAACTCCCATCGCGCGGCCGTCCCGATGCCTTCCTGCGGCGCGCCTTGCCGCTCCGATGCCGCCGGCTTGCCGCGGACCGGGCGCAGCGCCTGCAGCCAGAAGCGGCGCTGCTGCGGGAAGGCGTCATTCCGACGGCGCGGCGCACCCCGGCGAAACGGCACAAATACTCTTAAAATATAAGTAATCAGTATAGTGATGCCGCCGCCGAGTGAGCCCCCGCCACACGATATACGCGCAACCCACACAGGACGTGCACACGCCACAAGGGCGGCGAGCGGCAGGGCGCAGGTGCAGGGAGACCGCCGGAGAACGGCAAAACGCAAAGCGACAAGACGCAAAAGGCGGAAACCTCAGGCCCGTGCGCCCCCGGGCGTTTTCGGATGCCCCCGCCCCTCGGCCTCTGCCCGATCCAAAAGCTCCTGTTTGGAGTGGACCCCCAACTTGCGGTAGATGCTCTTGCTGTGCGACCGCACGGTGTTGATGGAAATGCCCAGCTGCTTCGCAATGCTCGGCGCGTCGCGTCCCTTTACAATGAGCACCAAGATGTCCCGCTCGCGTTCGGTGAGTTCGCCGCTCTCGCCCAGACGCGTGCACACCTCCTCCACCCCCTCTGCCGGCGCGGGCGACGCAGCGGCCGCAGAAGGAGTTTCGGCAACCGCTCCCTCGTGGCAGACGCGCCCCCTGCCGGGAATGCCGTGGATGAAGAAAAGGGATATGGCCAGCACGTACAGCGTCAGGACGCTCACCACGGCCACGGCCTTGTCGGCGGAGGCGTCCAACTGGAAAAGCCACACGTCCCCCAAAGCCGTCACCGCCGTACAGGCCAGATACATGCTTCCCAGAAGCACGCCATAGATTTGCTCGGAGCGCGCATCGTGCTCGCGGGCAATGGCAACGCTTGCCGACATGAGGGTCACGGCAAGCACCGCGAACCCGGCATAGGCCAGCGCCGCCACGGACGTCGCCAAGGCAGCACCGCCCAGCAGCAGCACCAGCAAAGCCGTGGCGACCACGGGAAATGCAACGTGGTAGACCAGCAGTATCCCCTGCGACCCGTCCTGCGCCTCGCCCTTCCCGAAGCCGAAACGCACAAGGTACAGCGCCGCGGCTATCACCAGAATGCCCGCATTCGCGCTGATGTTCACCGTGTCTGGATCGGCGGCCGACCCCAGCGCGACGAACCGTGTCAACAGCACGGCAGCGGCCATGGCGGCCACGCAAATGATGGGGTTCTTCAGGTCCCTCGCAACCATATCGGCATCGAACGGGGCATACGGAACCGCCTTCGACATCGAGCCATGCGGCGGCGCGCCACACGGCACCATGGCAAACAGCAGCGCCGAAACGCACGCCGAAGCCATGGCCGCCGGACATACGAGGCTTTTCGGCAACCCCGCCAACAGGAGATAGGCCCCCGAAGACAAGGCAAGCGCCAGAAACGGCAGTTTGGATACCGCATCGGCGCCCAGCAAAGCGAAGCGGCGCTGCCACAGCAGCAGGAACGCCCCCTGCCCCAGCCCCACCAAAACGCCCGACAGGATGATGCCGAACGCCCCGGCAGGCACGTAGAGAAGCGCACATCCGGCAACGAAGGCCCCGCCTGCGGCCACCGCCAACCACCTCTGCACGCGCATGCCCAAAGGAGCCTTGACCAGAACCGCCGCGAACAGCGTCAGCGAAAGGGCCAACTGCAGGGCCACAGTCCAATGCCGCACAATTCCCGCAATGTCCAGCCCCGTGAGTTCCGCCAGCGGCATGCCGCCCCATACGGTCAGCGTCCCCGAAAGCAGACACAACGAAAGCCCAGCACACACGGCAACCGTTTCCCGCGCAGATCCCTTCCTTCGCGCGGCGCCGCCGCAGGCGCCGGAAGTCCCGCAGCCGCCGACGGCTGCGCCTTGCATGGATTCCCGCATCGAATCACCCCTTGAAGCGCGCCCCAACGATCCCTTCCCCCGCTTCATGGATTCCATTATAGTCCATTGCGATAGGGCCGCGCAGGCGGCCGCGGCTCCACGGACGCTTATGGCATGTCAGAGCAACCCCGTCTCATCCTTCGCATGTGGTTCCCCGGCCGGCCGCACGCGCAATTCCACCTTTCGCATGTGATGCGCTCACCCACGCTCAACGCCTACCATCTTCCTTGCGGCGATCACGCGCGAATGCCATTCCGCGCAACCGCCATGCATCCGCCACAAGGGGAAGGAGAAGGATGATGCAGCATCAAGCAGAACGCCGAAGCGCGCACCCGGCCAAGCGGGAGGAAATGGAAACCAAACAGCCCGTCTTGGACCGCCGGAAGTTTCTGGCGGGCATCGGCCTTGCCGGCGTGACGGCCGCGGCGGCCGGCACCGGGCTTGTCGGATGCGCCCCGCAAAGCGGCGGCGCGGCAGGGGACGCCGGCAGCGACGCGGCCGAAGGCGACTCGGGCAGCGGAAGCCCCGGCACGCCGGAGGGCACCGAGCTGATCTCGCAAGCCTACGTGAACCCCCAAGACCTCGACTACCGTCAGGCAACCACCGACTTCGCAACGCTGTTCTCGCCCCTGCAGTTCGGGCCGCTGCAGCTGAGCCACCGCATGATGAAGTCGGCCGCGGGGTCGGCCACCTACCTCAACGGCCCCACCGACGAGATGTACCAGTACTACCTCAACTTCGCCAAGGGCGGCGTCGAATTCATCATGATGGAATACATCGACTGGCTGGGTCCCAACCCCATGGGCCCCATTCCGGGAGGCGCCACCAACGACGACGTCATGGCGTGGGGCAAACGGCTTGCCGAGGAATGCGCCAGTTACGGCGCCTCGTTCGGCGTGCAGTTCGTGCCTTTGCCCCTCAAGGCGTGCGACGAGATGACGAAAGAGGACATCGCGCAATTCGAAGAAGGCGCCGTGGCCTATTGCCAGTGGTTCAAGGAGATGGGCTTCAAGGGCATCGGCTTCCACATGACCGGCAACACGCTGTGCACGCAGTTCCTGTCGCGCTACTACAACCACCGCACCGACGAGTACGGCTGCGACAGCATAGAGAACCGCGCACGCATCGTGGTGGAAACCGCACGGAAGATCAAGGAGGCGTGCGGTCAGGACTTCATCATCGAAGCGCTCATGGAAAGCGGCGTGGACAACGACAACCTGACCAACAACATCGGCGAGGCGTTCGCCGCCCTCGACATCGAAGTGAACCTGCCGTACAACCAGCAGACCACCACCGAGGAAGAACTGGCTTTCGCAAAGCTGTTCGAAGAAGCCGGCTTCGACGCCCTGTGCGTGCGCCTGGGCATCAAGGACTACCATCCCGCCCAGTTCGGCAGCGACCTGTACTTCATCCTGAACGGCCTGGAGGGCATGTCGCCGTGGGGCTACCAGTACAACTTCGACCGCCATTTCCAAGGGCTGCTCGACGGCTCGCACCAAGGCGCCGGCATGCTGCTTGGCATCACGAAGCTGTTCAAGGACGCCGTGGACATCCCCATCGGCACGGTCACGTACATGGACCCGGCGCACGCCCCCGACTTCTTCGAGGCGGCGCTCGCGGAGGGCAAGGTGGACTACTACACCATGACCCGCCCGCTCACCGTCGATCCCGAATACGTCAACAAGCTGCGGGAAGGCCGGCGGGACGAGATAGCCCCCTGCTGCCGCTGCCTGCACTGCCACATCGGCAGCAACGAGGCCAACCGCGAGATGGGCTACTGCCGCGTGAACGCCCTCACGCAGCGCGTCATGACCGAGAACGGCCCGGCAACCTACGAATTGCCCGAACTGGCGGGGCCGCCGAAGAAGGTCATAGTGATCGGCGGCGGGCCGGCCGGCATGGAGGCCGCGCGCGTTGCCGCCCTGCGCGGGCACGAGGTGACGCTCTACGAGAAGAGCGGCGCGCTGGGCGGGCGGCTGGACTTCGCGAGCCGCGTCAAGGGCCCGCACGAGAACTTGGACGACCTCAAGGCCTACCTGACCAGGCAGCTGGAGCTTGCCGGGGTGGACGTGGCGACCAACACCGAAGTCGATGCCGCCTTGGTGGAATCCGAGGCGCCCGACGCCGTGGTTCTGGCCGTGGGTTCCACGCCGGCCGCGCTGGACGTTTCCGGCGGAGGCGTGCCGGTGATCGACTTCGACTCGTTCGAAACGGCCGATCTGGGCGACACCGTGGTGGTGTACGGCTCGAACGCGCAGGCGTTCGACTGCGCGCTGTGGCTGACCGTGCACAAGAAGAAGGTGCAGATTGTGACGCCGAGCGCCAACGAGGAACTGGACCTGCAGCAGTCCCAGCACGCGCGCCGCTTCATGCTCACGTCGCTGTACTCGCTGGGCGTGCGGGCATGGCCGGGAGCGGCCATCAAGAGCATCAACGACGGCAGCATCACCATACAGACGGGATACGGCGTCGATGCCGAGATCGCCTGCGATTCCATAGTCAACGCCGCCGACCCGCTGCCCAACAAGGGGCTGCTCGACGAGATATCCACGGCAGAGAAATACGCCATCGGCGACTGCGACAGCCCGTTCAACATCGCGCTCGCCATCCGCGGCGGCAACGACGTGGGGCGCGCGCTGTAGCGCCGTAGCGGGGCTGCTACTTTCCCGCAGACACCCCGTCGCCAACCGGCACGAAGGCGACGTTTCCGCACGACGTGCACGTGCCAGTGGCCGCGTCCACCGTGCCGCCGCATTCGAGGCACGGTATCGTCGGCGGCGGGGTGTACAGGGGGCTTTCGGGATCGAACTTGCCGCACCGGCCGCAACCCGTGCAGGGATAGCACATGCGCCGTTCCTCCTTCCGGACAGTCGCTAGGTCAAAGCCACCAATTCCACCCAGTATTCCAGCGTCTTGCCTGCATAGGGGTGGTTCAAGTCTATCTGCACCGTGTCCTTGGTCGCGTCGGAGATGACGGCGGGCTTCGCCGCCAAGCCGTCGGCGCTGTGCCACATGATCATGGAGCCTTTCTTCAGATCGTAGCCATGATCCAGAATGGAGCGCGGGTACCACTGCACCAGTTTCGGGTCGGCGTTTCCGTAACCTTCTTCGGGTGGAATCAGGAGCGTGCGGCTTTCCCCCACTTCCAAGTCCTCCAGCGCCCGCTCGATGCCCTTGCACACCCGGTGCCCGCCAATGCGGACGACCAGCGGTTCGTCCATGCGGATGTCGTGCGGCGTCTCGCCTGCCACGCCGCCGCGGTAGTGGATGTAAGCGGTCTTTCCCAAGCGGTCTTTCTCCATGCCACCAAACCCTCCGTCGTCTTTGTCGTGTGCCACCCACGCACCCGTGCGCCCGCCCCGCTGGGAAGGCGCCGCGAAAGCACCTTCCCAGCCGTGGGCCCACCGCAGCCTAGACCACGTCCTCCTCGTACTCGCCCACCTTGGCGTCGTGCCGGTGCGCGCCGAACGTGGCCGACCCGGTTCCCGACACCTCGATGTGGGCCGCCTTGTGCTCGG
>CAJFUR010000183.1 GCA_904420215.1 uncultured Eggerthellaceae bacterium | reverse complement strand
GGGCGGCGCCGTGTCGTCCTACATCCACGGCGGCGGCAAGATCGGCGTGCTCGTGAAGTTCGACGTGGAGGGCATCGACCCCGCGTCTGCCGAGTTCAAGCAGTACGGTCGCGACGTGGCCATGCAGGTGGCCGCGGCCGCCCCGGTGGCGGCGAACCGCGAAGCGGTGGATCCCGCGGTCGTGGAGCACGAGAAGGCCATCTACATGGCGCAGGCCGCCGAGTCCGGCAAGCCCGAGGCCATCCAGGAGAAGATGGCCACTGGCCGCCTGGAGAAGTTCTTCAAGGAGAACACCCTCACCGAGCAGGCCTTCGTGAAGAACCCCGACCAGAGCGTCGCCGCCTACACCGCCGAAGTCGCCAAGAGCCTCGGCGGCACCATCGCCATCGTGGACTTCAAGCGCTTCGTCCTGGGCGAGTAGGGTTCCGGCGGCCTCCGGCCGCCGGAACCCGCCGACGCTGCGAGGGGCTGGGGCACCCAATCTTCGCGCGATGCCGTGGGCTTGCGTACCGAAGTACGCGGCGCCCGCGCCATCCCGCGAATCTCGGGCACCCCGGCCCCTCTCGCGCCCCGGCAGGGACGGGCGCTTTCCGGTCCCGTGCGGCCGTTTGGCGGGTCAGGCTTTCCGAATGGGATGCCTGACGACGGTCTTCAGCTTTTCCGGCGCGACCCTCCTTGGGTCGGACAGGTATATCTCGTGGTGCATCCTGTGTTCGTCGAAATCGTTGACGTAGCCGTTTTCCTGCACATGGCGATCCATGAGGGCGACGGTGGCGGGTTCGTCGTCGAAGGGGCCAACATGCATGGCTTGCACGCATAACCCCTCGTCAACGGTTAGGAATTCTGCAGGGGAACAGTCGATTCCCTTTTTTGCCGCGGCGGTTTCCACCGCCCACGCGAAGTCTTTTTCCGTCACGAAGTCGGGCAGGCGGATGACGGAAATCCATCGGAAGGCGTCTTTGTTGCCGTAGTCGATGCCTTTCACGCCGTCTTGCCACCAGAACCCTTCGAGGGGCGGCACCACGTATTCGAAGAAGCCCTCGATCCTGTAGTCCGTCTTGTAACTCATTTTCAGGGTGTAGGCGACGGAGTACAGCACGCCGATTGCCTGTTGGTAGGCGCCATTCCCGTTCGGGTCGCCCTCCCCGCGCACGGCAAGGTAGTTCATTTCCGGGACGGCGACTATGCGGGGCGTGCTTTTGGGCTGGTAAAGCTCCTTGTATTCCTTTTTGAAGTCGAATGCCATGCTGCCTGTCCTTTCCGGGCGCCTTGTCGCCCTTTTGCCTGCGGCATGCGCCGCCAGCGGCTTTCCAGCGTACAGTTTACCCTATCGCGCCGGCCCGACGGCGTTCTGCTTTCGTTGTGAAGTGCGCGGCTGGCGGGGCTTTGCTTCCTATAATGGGCACCGAAGACGAGCGAGGCTCGGGCGCGCCGCGTCCGGGCATGGAGGATGCTTCCATGGCTGAAGAGATCATCATCGTACAGGGCAACGGCACGCTGGAAGGCGAAGTGGCCGTTTCGGGCGCCAAGAACTCGGCGCTCAAGCTCATGGCGGCCTCTTTGCTGGGGCAGGGCGAGACGGTCATCCACAACGTGCCCCGCATCTCGGACATCGACATCATGGGCGAGGTGCTTGCGTGTCTGGGCGCGCGCGTGGAGCGCAGCGGCCACACGCTTGCCGTGGACACCGCGCAGGTGGCGCGCTGCGAGACGCCCTACGAGCTGGTGTCGAAAATGCGCGCGAGCATAGCCGTGCTCGGCCCGCTGATCGGGCGTTTCGGTCAGGCGCGCGTGGCCATGCCGGGCGGCTGCCAAATAGGCGCCCGCAAGATCGACATGCATTTGGTGGGGCTGGAGGCCCTTGGCGTGCACTTCGACGTCGATCACGGCTTTCTGGAGGCCACGACGCCGAAGGGGCTGCACGGTGCCAACGTGACGCTGGAATTCCCCAGCGTGGGCGCAACGGAGAACCTGCTCATGGCCGCCGTCGTGGCCGAGGGCCGCACGCTGGTGGAAAACGCCGCGCGCGAGCCGGAAATCGAGGACTTGGCGCGCATGCTCTCCGCCATGGGCGCGCGCGTGCAGGGTGCGGGCACTTCGACCATCGAGGTGGAGGGCGTGCCGCTCTCGTCGCTGCATCCCTGCGAGCACACCACGGTGGGCGACCGCATAGAGGCCGGCACCTTCCTGGCCGGCGGCGCGCTCATGGGCGGGCCGGTCACCGCACGCGGCATCGACCCGGCGTTTCTGCGCATGGCCCTCATGAAGCTGGAAGCCATGGGATGCAACGTGGATGCGGGCGACGATTGGGTGACGGTCGGCCGGACCCGCCCCCTCGACCCCATCGACATCCAGACCTTGCCGCACCCCGGGTTCCCCACCGACCTGCAGGCGCAGTTCATGCTTCTGGCCGCGCGTGCCGAGGGCAACTCGGTCATCACGGAGAACGTCTTCGAGAACCGGTTCATGTTCGCCGCCGAGTTGGGGCGCATGGGCGCCGACATCACCATAGAGGGGCACCACGCGCTCGTGCGCGGCGTGCCCCGCCTGCAGGGCGCGCCCGTTTCGGCCACCGACCTGCGGGCAGGCGCGGCCATCGTGTTGGCCGGCATCTCGGCGGAGGGCGAGACGCGCGTTCATCACATCGAGCACATCGACCGCGGGTACGAGGACTACGTGGGGAAGCTGGTTGCGTTGGGCGCCGACGTGCGCCGCGCGCCGGCGGACGCGCTCCCGTCCCGCTAGGCTGCGCCCGTCATGTTCAGGCGCAAGAAGGGGTTCACGGCGGCCCAGTCGAAGCTCACGTCGCGTCGCATGCAATCGGCCACCATCGGCACGCACGTGTCGCGCCGCACCCGCACGCCGGGTCGGGGCGCGAATGCCGAGGCGGTGGGATTCTCGAACTCGCGGAGGAGCCGCCGCGCCGCGCGCGGGGTGGTTGACCACGTGACGCCGCGCACCGCGTCGGGGGAAAGCTCGCAGGCCTATTCCCGCCGCGTGAGCCGCCGCCGGTTCACCGAGGAGATACAGCACAAGGCGCGACGCCGGCGCGTGGGCGTGGGCGTGGCGGTGGTTCTGGCGGTGTTGCTGGCGGCAGGCGGCGTGGGTGCCGTGGCGTTTCTGGGGTCGGTGGACGGCAAGCTGTCGCTGGAAGGTTCCAATGCGTCCGAGGCGCTGGTGGCGCAAGCCGCCGCCGAGCCGTACTACCTGCTGTGCGCCGCCAGCCTGGGGTCGGCGCAGGGCGCCTCCGGCCCCGAAGACGACGCCTACCTGCTGGTGCGCGTGGACGAGGCTGCCCGCACGCTCACGGCCGTGGCCCTGCCGTCGAACGTGCAGGTGCGGCTTTCCGACGGCCAGGAGCACCCGCTTTACGACGCCGCGGCGCTGGGGGGCGACGCCGCGCTCGTGGAGGCGGTGGCGTCGTTCGCGGGGGTGGACATAGCGCACTTCGCGCGCACCGATGCCCAGGGCATCGTGCATCTGGTGGACGCCGTGGGCGGGGTGCTGGTGCAGGTGGCGGAAGAGGTGGACGACCCTGCGGCGGGAGACGTGTACGTGGCGGCGGGGGAGCAGGCGCTCGACGGCGCCGCGGCGCTCACGCTGCTGCGTGCGAGCAACTACGCGGGCGGCACGGAAAGCCAGGCGGAAAACCGCGCGGCGTTCTTCTTCTCCTTGGCGAACAAGCTGGTGGAGGTTCGCGGTTGGGACTTGCTCGTGCGCCTGGACCAGACGGCGGGCGACGTGCAGACCGACTGGAAGGCGCTCGACGTCGTGTCGCTCGCTGACGCCCTGCGGGGCCCTGCGGTTACGTATGCGGCCTGCGTCCCCGGCTACGAGTCGGAGCGCGACGGCGTGGCGGTGTTCGTCGCCTCGGACGACGACTGGACGGCCATGATGGACCGCGTGCGCGCGGGGGAGGATCCCAACCCGCCCGAAGCGGACGCCCCTGTGGTGGATCCGGCCGGCTTCACGGTGGCGGTGCGCAACGGCACCGACGTGACGGGCAGCGCCGCGCGGATGGCCGAAACGCTGGCGTCGCAGGGCTTTCAGGTGGTGGAGACGGGCAACATGGGCGACTACACCACCTATCCCGAGACGCTGGTGGTCTACCGCGACACGGCGCATGCGCAAGCCGCCGAGGCCGTGGCGGCGGCCTTGGACGTGGGGCGCGTCGTCAACGGCGGGGCGTACTACGCGTTCGAGGCCGACGTGCTGGTGGTGGTGGGCGCCGACTACCAGCCCATCGTGTAGGAAAGGACGCCGCCCGGGCGACGCTTGCCGCGCCGGCGTGCGGCGTGCGTGTGGCTTTCCGGCGGCGGGCGCCGGCTTCCCGTCGCCGCTCCCGTCATCCCGCACCCTGCGCCGCCCGCACCCTCCCGCGCGCCGTTTGCGCCCGTGGCGTTTTCGTCGGCTGCCTTGCGGGGCGGGTGCGCTATGGTACCATGCGAACAAGGCGAAAATCCCCATGGACGAAGGAGATCCGAATGGTTGAGAAAACAGACGTGGCTGCCGTGCTCGAGCTGATCCGCCCGAGCCTGCAGGCCGACGGCGGCGACGTGAAGCTGGTGGACGTGGCCGAGGACGGCGTGGTCACCGTGGAGTTGCAGGGCGCCTGCAAGGGCTGCCCCATGTCCGAAATGACGCTGGCGAACGGCGTCGAGCGCATCCTGAAGGAGCGCGTGCCGGGCGTGACGCGGGTCGTGCCCGCCGCCCACTAGGGCGCGTTGGGAAGGGAAGGCCGGAACATGGCGAACTGCTGGGAGAGGCGCGGCTGCGACGAGGAGATGCAGGGGCGCTGCCCGCACAACCAACCGGGGGAGCCCTGTCCGGCCGACTGCCACTTCGCCGCCTGTCACCGCGCGACGCACGTGGTGGCTTCCGATTTCGACCTGCTTCTGAACCCGGAGCGCGACTACGAGGCCGCCGTCAAGGAAGTGTGCCGCTTCTGCGAGCACTTCCTGAAAAACGGCCCGGACCTCTCGCCCGAGGGAAGGGCGGCGCAGGCCGCAGGCCCGCGTCCCGGCAACCCCAACCGGTTTCTGCTGTAAGGCCCGCCTCCTGGCGGGCCTTCCCTTTGCGCCGGCCCGCTGGCTCGCGCGCTGTCCCGCGGCCTGCGCACCCCGCGTCCCGCCCCGCCGGGCCGCTTCCCTTCCGTCCCTGCGTGGTGCTTTCGTTTCCGTTCCCTGAACTGCGATAGCGAATGCTATACTGTTCGGCGATACTGCGAAACGATGCCGCAAGCAGGCACGGGAAAGGTGCATACAGCATGATCATCAAGAAGTCCCCCGCCGAAATAGAGGCCATGAAGGAAGCGGGGCGCATCTCGGCGAAGGTGTTGCGCGAAGTGGGGCGGCGCGTGCAGCCGGGCGTGTCCACGCTCGAGCTTGACGAGTTCGCCGAGACGCTCATCCGCTTGGAAGGCGGCGTGCCCGCATTCAAGGGCTACGGCGGGTTTCCCGGCTCCATCTGCGCGTCGGTCAACGAGCAGATCGTCCACGGCATTCCCTCGGCTGCCGTGGTGCTCAAAGAGGGCGACATCATTTCCATCGACACCGGCGCCGTGGTGGACGGCTGGGTGGGCGACAACGCCTGGACGTATGCCGTGGGAACCATTTCTCCGGAAAAGCAGCGCCTCCTGGAGGTAACGGAGAAGTGCATGTGGGCGGGCCTCGACGCCGCACGCCCGGGCAACCGGCTGGGCGACATCGGCGCGGCCGTTCAGGAAATAGCCGAGGAGGCGGGCTACGGCGTGGTGCGCGAGTACGTGGGGCACGGCATCGGCCGCAACATGCACGAAGACCCCAACGTGCCCAACTACGGGCATCGCCACACCGGCATCAAGCTGGAGCCGGGGATGGTTCTGGCCATCGAGCCCATGATCAACCTGGGCACGTACAAGACGCGCCAGATGCCCGACGGCTGGCTGGTGTGCACGCGCGACGGGAAGCCCTCGGCGCACTTCGAGAAGACGGTCGCCATCACCGAAGACGGCCCCGTCGTCCTCACGACCGAGGAAGGACACCGCCGCCCCGTCTAGCGGCGGAAAGGATGCGCAGGCGATGGAGAAGCTGGGGATCATAGGCGGCATGGGGCCGGCCGCCACGGCGCGCCTGTTGACGCGGGTGGTGGAGCTGACGGCGGCGGCGTGCGACCAGGAGCACGTGGACGTCACCGTGTTGAACCGCCCTTCGGTGCCCGACCGCACGGCGTATCTGGTGGGCGAGGAGGGCGCGGAGCCGTTCGTCCCGGCGCTGGTGGACATGGCGCAGGCCCTGGAGGCGTGGGGGTGCACGGTGCTCGCCATGCCCTGCAACACCGCCCACGCGGGCAAGGACGACGTGGCGGCGCGCCTGACGCGCGCGCGCCTGCTGGACATGCCCCGCGAGACGGCCGTCTTCCTGCAGGGTCTCGGGTGCGCGAACGTGGGCGTGCTGGCAACCGACGGCACGCTGGCGGCGGGGGTGTATCAAACGGCGTGCGGCGAGGCGGGCGTGCGCATGACGCCGCCCGCGCCCGAAACCCAGCGCGCCGTCATGCGCGTCATCTACGAGGGCGTGAAGGCGGGCCGTGCGGTTCCCGAACAGGACGCGTGGAGCCTGTTGGACGCGCTGGTGGACGCCGGCTGCGACGGCGTCGTGCTCGGATGCACCGAGCTCTCGGTCCTGCCGTTTCCTGCGCGGTGCCGCGGCGCGTGCGTGGTGGACGCCCTGGACGTGCTCGCGTGGCGCTGTGTGCAGGAGTGCGGCGCCCCCGCCCGCGACCTGCGCTCCCGCTTCGCCTGACGCCGACCCGCACCCTCGCGCCCGTCCCATGTCTCGGTACCCGCGCCTGCGCGGTGTGTCGCGTTTGGGCAGACCCCGTCCCGTCCCGCGCGCCCATACCCGTCCCGCGCCGGCATCCCGTGCCGCGTGCCCGTGCGACGCGGCGGCCCGGCCCCGCTGTGGCGCGCTGGGTGCTTGTGTGGTTTAGTTGAAGCGGTTGGCGCATGCGTGGAAGCCTTGTTATCATCGCGTCATGTATTCTTGGTTGTGATACGGAAAAGGCGCATATGGACACTTTCAACGAACCACGCACCTTGCCCGCCCTGCCGTCGCTTCTCATGGCGGGCATTCTGACATTCACGCTGGCCACGTCTTTCGGGGTGGTTGCCCCGTCTGCGGCATATGCCGAAACCAGCGCCGAACACGAGGCGGAAGCCGACCGGCTGGCCGAATCGGCCGCGCAGAAGCAGGCCGAAGCCGACGAGATCCTGCGCAACATCGACCTTTTGCAGACGCAGCTGAACGAGGCGAACGCCGAATTCGAGCGGGCCTCCGCCGCGCACGAGGCTGCCTCGGCTGCCGCGGAAGAGGCCGCCGAGCGCATTGCCGCCGCGGAAGAGCGCATCGCCGAGCTGCAGGTGCAGCTGAGTGACCGCGCCGTCTCCATGTACAAGACCGGCGGGTCGCTGTCGTACCTCGACGTCATTCTGAGCGCGACCTCGTTCAAGGAGTTCACGACGACGCTCGACTCCATGGGGCGCATCATCGCGCAGGACGAGGACTTGGTGCAGGAAAGCAAGGACGTCCGTGCCGAGGCCGAGGCGGCGCGTCAGGAATACGAGGCCCAGAAGGCCAAGGCGGCAGAGGAGATGGCCGCCGCCGACGAGGCACGCAAGCAGTACGAGGCCACGCAGGCGAGCATGCAGCAGGAGGTCAGCCGCCTCACCGAGGAAGTCATGGCGCTGCAGGTGCGCGAGGAGGAGGAGCGCATGGAGGCCGAGGCGGCCAAGCAGCGCGAAGAGGAAGCCGCCCGCCTTGCAGCCCAGACGCAGATCCCCAACGGGGGCTACGGCTCCTCGTCCGAGTATCCGGGCACCATTGGCGTCGGCCTCAACCATCCGCTTCCCGGCGCGCGCGTGACGAGCGAGTTCGGCTGGCGAGAATGGTCGGGCACGTTCCACACCGGCATCGACCTCGCGGCGGCTTCGGGCACGCCCATCTACGCCTGCGCGGGCGGCACGGTGGAGTACGTTGGCTGGTACGGCGGTGGCGGGCAAACGGTCATCGTGAACCACGGCAGCGGCGTGCGCACCATGTACGAGCACATGAGCGGGTACGCGGTGTCGCAGGGCCAGCAGGTGAGCGCCGGTCAGGTGGTGGGCTACGTGGGGTCCACCGGCAATTCCACGGGTCCGCACCTGCACCTGAACGTGGAAATCAACGGCACCTGCGTGAACCCGCGCGCCTACATAAACTTCTAGCGCGTCTTGGCGCGTGGACGCCGGGCATCTGGTGCCGCGCGGACGTTTGGCGTCATCCGGCCTTCGCGCCCTTTGCGCGTGCCCGCGCGCAGGGATTTCCGAACGCTTCGAAACAGGCGGGGCCTGCAAGCCGGTTGGCGTGCAGGCCCCGTGCCTTTTTCTCTGCAAGGCCGGTGGGCGGCCTACGCGCCGTGGCGGTCACCCGCCGGCTGCGCGGCCTACGCGCCTTGGCGGCCACCCGTCACCCTCCGGCCGCGGTCGCCCCTAACCCTTGAACTGCTTGCCGCCGGTGTCCCAGAAGAAGCGCTTGAACTTGCGTATCTGGTTGAAGTACATCACATAGGACCAGAAGTTGTGCGCGAGCGTGTCGGGCGCGTAGTGGAGCGGATAGGGGTCCTTCGTGCGCCGGCGCAAATCCAGCGTGCGCCCAAGACAGTCCGCATCGGCGATGCTCCGCTTCAGAACGTAGGGGGGCACGCAGCAGTAGGCGAAAGGCCGGTACGCTTCCTGATAGGGCACCTCGCGCCCGAGTACGTAGGCGTCCACCAGGAACGTGACGAAGTTCGCGCCGCCCAGGCTCATGTAGTAGGTGCTGCGCCCCGCGCGTATGTTGATCTCGAAGAACACGCACTGCCCGGTGCGCTCGTCGTACTTGAGGTCGAAGTTCGCGAATCCGGAGAAACGCAGGTGCGCAAGCAGGCGCTGGGCGCAGGCTATCACCTGTTCGTCGCGCTCCCCGACGATGCACAGGGGGTTGCCGAGCGCCGCGGGGCTGTGGTCCTGCAGGCACACGATGCCTCCCGACACGGCGCGGATGGCGCCCGTTTCGTCCGAGAAGGTGTTCAGGATGCGCAGGTTCTCGTCGCCGCCGGGGATGTAGTCCTGAATGACCAGCTCGCCGGCGTAGGAAGATGCGCGGATGTCGTCCCACACCTCGGCGAGCTCCTCGGGGGAGTCGATCTCGTAGGCCTTGCGCTTGTGGGCCACCTCGGCGTTTTGGAACTGCGTGGTGTCTGACGGCTTGGCATACAGGGGGTAGGAGAACTCGTCCACCGGCAGCTTTTCGGGGCCGTTCTCGCTGCAGTCGAAGCAGCGCGTCTTCGGATAGGGGACGTCCAGCTGCTCGCACAGCTCGTAGAAGCGGCGCTTGAGGGAAACGTCCTCCAGCATGGCAGGGTCGTTGCAGGGAACCACGTAGCCGGCGGCCTGCAGCCGCTCGCGGTTCTGCGCGAAGATGAGCGCGTGGCGGTCGTCGCAGCCGAGCGCCAGGGGGACAAGTTGCGGGTCCTCGGCGCGCAGTTCGGCTCCTATCTCCTCCAGCGCGCGCGTGAGCCCTTCCGCGTCGCCAGCGTCCTCCACGATGCGGCAGTCGGTGAAGCGGCTGGCCGTGAGCATCTTGATCTCCTTGCCCAGCACCACGATGCAGCGCGTTATGCCGTAGGCGCGGTGGAACTCGCGCACGTAGCTGTAGGACAGAAACGTCCCTCCTGCGATGACGGGCACCAGCCGCCGGGCGACTTCGCCTTCCTCCATGAGCGGCGCGCGGGTGGCCGGCGTTGCGGCAGCGGTGGTGACCGAGGCGCCGGCGGCGGCGGGCGTGGCGGCTGCGGCCGCGGCGGGCGAGGGTTGCGTCCCGGTCGCCGCCGCGGCATCCCTTTCCGTTGTGGCGGGCGTGTCTTCGTTGGACATGCGTGATGCTCCCATCTGCGTTATGCGCTCCGCGGGGGGGGGTCGGCGCGGCGCCAAGCCGTCGCCGGCGACGGCGCCCTTGCTTCCGCGCTCCCGCGTTTCCTGCGGGCGTCGGCTAGCGCTTCTGCCCGCGCCCGCGCCTCAGGCGGCGCGCGGCTTTGTCAACCATTTCCATTATAAACGACGCCTCGGGCAGGCGCAGCTTCACGGCGGCGCCGAAGGTCACCGCCAGGCTGACCGCGCCGCCCGCGACCACGTAGGCGAGCGCCTGCGGGATGGACCCGTCGAGCCCGCCGAATGCGAGCGAAAGCCCCTGCAGCACGCCCCAGCCCGCAAGCGCCCCCGCCCCGCCCAGAAGCGTGCCCAGCACACAGGCGCGCAGGATGGACGCGATGCCCACGTGCCCGAAGCGGCGCTTCAAGTAGGCGAACGACACCACGTCGGTCACGAGGTAGAACGCAACCGACGCCCAGGCGATGCTTTCGATGGGAAGGGGCGCGCCCTGCTGGCAGGCGAACGCGGCCAGCATGGTGAGGGCCACCTGCACCACGCTGGCAACCACGCTGGCGAAGGCGAAAACGCCCATTTTCCGCATGCTGCTGAACACCTTCTGCAGATACGAGCTCACGCCGTACAAGGGCAGCGCGGCGGCCAGCCCGGCCAGAAAGGCGGCGATCTGGGAGACGTTGTCCATGGTGAACGCGCCGAAATGGTACAGCGTGACCAAGGGGAAGGCGAACACCACCAGATACAGCGCGAAGGGGATCAGCAGGAACATGATCTGGCTCGTGCCGCCGGCCACGGCGCGCACGAATCCGGCGCGGTCGCCGTCTTCGTGCAGGTGCGCCAGCTCCGTGAACAGCGCCGTGGTGATGGGAATGGCCAGAAGCGAGTAGGGCAGCGCGTACCACAGGCGCGCGTAGGCGATGACGGAGGGGCCGTCGTCGGCGAAGCAGTACGAGGCGGCGTTCATGACCGAAACGGTGACGAACGAGCACACCATCACCACGATGGTGGGCGCGCCCAGGGCCACGGTGTCGCGTAGCGCCGGGTCGCGCAGGTTCACGCGCGGGCGCAGGCGGATGCCGTTGCGCTTCAGGGCCGGCATCTGGATGAGCATCTGCGCGGCCACGCCCAAGGGGTTGCCAATGGCGATGATGTAGAGCGCGAGCGTGGGGTTCGCGGGCGCCACCGCGGCATAGAGCACGAACGTGGCGATGACGATGAGGTTGTTCGCCACGGGCGCCACGGTGGACCAGAAGTAGTCGCGGTTGGCATTGAGCAGGCCCGACAGGATGGACGACCCGCCGTAGAACACGGTCTGGATGGCGAAGAACTGGAAGAAGAACACCGCCGTGCCCATGGCGTCCTGGTCGGAGTAGAAGGTTTGCGTGTAGACGATGGCCTGGGGGAACAGGATGCCCAGAAGCGAGACCGCGCCCAGGATGACCGTGACGATGGTGAGCAGGTTCGAGGCGTAGTCGTTGCCGGCCTGGTTGCCCAACTTCTTCTTGACCGATAGGTACACGGGCAGGAAAGCCGTGACCAGCATGCCGGCCATGACCAGCTCGTAGAGCATGTTCGGCAGGTTGTTTGCCACCTGGTAGGAACTGGAGAGGAAGCTGGAGCCAAGAGCGAAGGCCATGGCCCACGTGCGCGCGAACCCGGTTATGCGCGAGAGCAGCACGCACACGCTCATGACGCCTGCCGACGCGCCCACGGTGCCCATGCGCGCCGACCCGCCCGCCGTGCCCGCGCCGCCCTCGCCGTTTCCGTCCACGACCTCGACGGGCGGCGCAGGCACGGCGCTTTCGGGGGGCGTTGCCGCGGCTTTCCCGGCCTGCCCGCCCGCACCGCCCGCACCTGCGGGGTTTCTGGCCGCATGCGCGCCGCGGACCGGCTCCGACCCGCCTGCGCCGGCGCCGCCGCCGGCCGGCGCGGCGGGCATGCGGCGGTGACGCGCCCGCGCGATCTTGCCGTCGATGCCGGACGCGTCTTCGGCCTCGGGCCTTCTGTGTCGAGCTCGTGCGAGCTTGTCGGACATGGCGCATGCTCTTCCTGCAAGGGGGTATAATCCTGTCCCATCATAGCAAATAGGAAGCAGGTGCGATGAACAGATACGTAATCGACAGAGCATTGCTCGAAGGCAACATCGCCTGCGTGCTGCAAGCCGCCAGCGTGCCCGTCATGGGCGTGGTGAAGGCCAACGGCTACGGTTTCGGCCTGCGCGAGATGGCGCTCGCCCTGAAGGCGCAGGGGGTGAACAGCTTCGCCATCACCGAGTTGGAGGACATCGCGCCTTTGCGCGACGCGGTGGGCGAGGGGGCCGACATCCTGGTCATGCGCTCCACTGCGCTTGCGGACGAGGCGCGGCACGTGGTGGAGTCCGGCTGCATCGCCTCGGTGGGGTCGGTCGCCGCCGCGGACGCGCTTGCCGCCGCGGCGCGCGCCGCGGGCGTGCGGGCGCGCTGCCACCTGAAGGTGGACACGGGCTTCGGGCGCTACGGCTTTCTGCCGGCGCAGATGGACGACGTGCTGGCGTGCTACGCCAGGGAGGACCTTGCGTTCGAGGGCATGTACACGCACTTCGCGGCGGCCTACCACGACGTGGCCGCCACGCGCGCGCAGCTGTCCGCGCTCGAGCAGGTGGCCGAACAGGTGGAGCGCGCAGGCTTTGCGGCGGGCGTGCGGCACGCCGCCAACTCGCCGGCGCTTTTCAACGTGCCCGAGGCGAAGCTCGACATGGTGCGCATAGGATCGGCGTTCACCGGGCGCGTCATCACGCTCGCGCCCACGCCGCTTGAGCGCGTGGGCTACTTGGAGGCGCAGGTCATCGACGTGAAGACGCTGCCGGCGGGAAGTGGCGTCGGTTACGGCGGCGCCACGCGGGTCAAGCGCGAGACGCAGGTGGCGTTCGTGTCGGCGGGCACGCAGGAGGGCTTTGGCCTTGCGGTGGAAAAGCCGCCGTCCCTGCGCGGCGCGCTTTCCGCGGCGAAGGGCGCGGCGGCCCACCGCCGTCTGGAGGTGGAGATAGGCGGGCGCGCGTGGCCGGTGCTCGGCGAGGCGGACCTATCGCTCACGCTGGTGGACGTGACGGGCGGCGACGTGCGCGCGGGCGATTGGGCGCGCATGGACCTCAACCCCATGATGGTGAGCCCGAAGGTCCCGCGGGTGTACGTGTAGGGCGCGCCGCGGGCGGCTGGAGTGGCGCGAAATGCACGATTTCCGACATGCGCCGCAGCCATCTTGCCGCCCGGTTTGCATCGGCCGAACCGTCACCTGCGGAAACGCTTTCGGTGAGCGAGGCGTTGGAAGGGCGTTCGCTTTGGCGGGCGCTTCGAATGTCGGAAATCGTGTAAAATGTGCCACCCATGCCATGTTTGCCCCGTCTTGCACCATGCCGCACGGCATCGGAAACGGCGGCTGGCAACGAAGGAGGACACGTGCAGGTACTCATAGTGCGCAACGACGCGAACCCGCAGGCCATCGACGCTTCGCTGCTTTTGGCCACCTATTTGGCCACGCAGCAGGTGGGCTATGTGCTGGCGGACTCGTCCGGCCTGGGCCGCGGCAAGGATGCACGGAGCGTGGACGCGGCGCTTGCGCAGGGCGTCGATCTGGCGGTGGTGCTCGGCGGCGACGGCACCATCCTGCGCACGGCTCATCACGTGGGCACGTCGGGCGTGCCCATCCTGGGCATCAACTTCGGGCGGCTGGGCTTTCTGGCGAACGCAGCCGACGAAGGCGTGGTGGCGGTGGCGGCGGCGGCGCTGGCGGGCGACGTGGTGGCCGAGCGGCGGGCGAACCTGCGCATCGACGTGGTGTGCGAAGGCGACGCGGACCCCTTCGGCGACGATGCGGCGGACGGGTCGTTCGAGGCGGGGGGCTTGTCCGGGATGGGCGGCGCAGGCGGCGCCCTTGACGCGGCAGGCGGCGCACCGGCGGACGGCGTCCCCGGCGCGGGCGCACCGGCGGGCGCCCCGCGCTCGTTTTTCGCGCTCAACGAGGTGGCCGTCACGCGCGGCGCGTCCGGGCGCATCATCGACTTCGGGCTGGGCGTGTCGGGCGCGCGCATAGCCGACATGCGCGGCGACGGGCTGGTGGTGGCCACGGCCACGGGATCGACCGCCTACGCCCTTTCCGCGGGCGGGCCGCTGGTGGCTCCGGGCTTCGGGGGGCTGGTGGCCGTGCCGCTCGCGCCCCACACGCTGCACTCGCGCGCCATCGTCACCGCCGAGAACGACGTGGTGGAGATGGACTTGGCCCCCTCGCCCGCCGACCGCGAGGCGGCGGTGTTCGCGGACGGCGAGCTGCTTGCGTTTCCCGCCCCGGTCAGGCGCGTGTACGTGCGACGTGGCGACGCGCCCACGGTGCTTCTGCGCCACCGCTGCGAGAGCTTCTACGAGCACGCCGCGAAAGTGTTCTTCTGACGGTCCCGCGCTCGGTGCGGAACCTGCGCGCTCGGCGCCGACCGGCGGACGCCGGTGCCGCCGGCGCCCTTCCCCTTGCCGGTTTGGGTTGCATCCCGCCTTCCCATTTCGAGCGGGCTGGTTTCCGTCTTTTGCCATTCCGAGCGCGGCCCGCCCCCCCGCTTGTTATTCTGAGCGAGCGAAGCGAGTCGAAGAATCCCCGCCCTTCCGCGGGCTCGTCCGCCCGAGGCCCTTCTGCCGGCTCATCGCCCGAGCGGGCAGGCCCAGCGCCCCCTACTTGTGGTAGTAGCGGTGCTGCTCGTATTTCGGCTCGCAGCACACGTTGATGCCGAGCGTGCGGTAGATCTTCTCGTCGGTGGACGATATGATCACGCTGAAGAACGCGTCGCAGCCGCGCAGGTCCTCCACGTGCTCGATGAGGCGCGCGGCCAAGGGGTCGGTGGCCGAGCTGATGGAGAGCGCGATCAGCGTCTCGTCGGAGTGCAGGCGCGGGTTGGTGCTGTGCAAACAGTCGGTCTTCAGGCGGCAGATGGGCTCGATGGCCGCGTCGCTGATGACGTCGATCTCGCTGTCCACGCCGGCCACGCCCTTGAGCGCGTTCATCATGAGCGACGATGCGGCGCCCAGCAGCGTGGAGGTCTTGCCGGTCACCACGCTGCCGTCGGGCAGCACCATGGCGCCGGCCGGCCCGCCGGTCGTCTCTTCCTTCAGCAGGGCGGCCGAGCGCGCGGGGGAGTGCCCCGCCGAAACGCCGGCCTGGTTCATCAGCAGCTCCAGCTTCTCCACCTGGTCCTCGCCCGTGCCGGTGCGGCGCACCTCCACGGCGGTTTGGAAGTAGCGGCGCACGATTTCCCTCTTGGCCGCCTCGCGCACCGCGTCGTCGTCCACGATGGCAAGGCCCGCCATGTTCACGCCCATGTCGGTGGGCGACTGGTAGGGGCTGGTTCCGGAGATGCGCTCCATCATGGCCTTGAGCACGGGGAACGTCTCCACGTCGCGGTTGTAGTTCACGGTGGTCTCGCCGTAGGCATCCAAGTGGAATGGGTCGATGGTGTTCACGTCGTCCAAGTCCACCGTGGCCGCCTCGTAGGCGATGTTCACCGGGTGCTTGAGCGGCAGGTTCCAGATGGGGAACGTCTCGTACTTCGCGTAGCCGGCCGCGATGCCGCGCTTGTGTTCGTGGTAGAGCTGCGAAAGGCACGTGGCCATCTTGCCCGAGCCGGGGCCGGGGGCGGTCACCACCACCAGCGGGCGGCTGGTTTCCACGTAGTCGTTTCGGCCGAAGCCCTCGTCGCTGACGATGTGGTCGATGTCGTAGGGGTAGCCGGCAATGGGGTAGTGCAGGTAGTTCCTGATGCCCAGCGTGGCGAGCCGGCGGCGGAACGCGTCGGCGTCGGGCTGGCCGGCGTAGTGGGTCACCACCACGCTGCCCACCAAAAACCCCATGCCTTGGAAGATGTCCATGAGGCGCAGCACGTCGTCGTCGTAGGTGATGCCCAGGTCTCCGCGCAGCTTGCTTTTCTCGATGTCGTTGGCGTTGATGACGACGACGATCTCCACGTCGTCGGCCAGCTGCTTGAGCATGCGGATCTTCGAGTCCGGCTCGAAGCCGGGCAGCACGCGCGCCGCGTGGTAGTCGTCGAACAGCTTTCCACCGAACTCAAGGTAGAGCTTCCCGCCGAACTGGCTGATGCGGCTGCGGATGCGCTCGGCTTGCAGGGCGATGTACTTGTCGTTGTCGAATCCTTGGCGCATGGGCGTGAGGGCTCCTTTCCGGACTGCGGGGCTTCGCGCGCGCCAGGGGGCCGCGCGCCGCTGTCCAGTATAGCGCAACTTTGCGCGCGCCCCGCCCGCCGTCGAAGCCGGTCGCCGATTTCCGTTGAAGGGCGGGGCAGGGCGGGGCGGAGCGCCCTGCGCCATTGGGCGATTGCCTCTTGCTGCACGGTGCGCCCGCCGCCTCCCGCCGCGGCGGGGCGTGTTACCACCGTGTAAAATCCGGCCGTCCGGGCGCCGCGCGCGGGAGGGGGGGGGGTTGCCGTTCTCTGCAAAAAACTGTAATATGTATGACAGCGAAATTGGCGGAGACATGCATTGTCGTATGGACACGAGCGCACGTCGGTGATTCGCGCCGCTGCGGGCGCATTCGTCGGCGCGCTTCAACAGAAGGCGGAGGGTAGGAGGCCGATATGGAAAGTTCGCTGGTGAGCGCGCGTATTCCCGTGGCGAAGAAGGAAGCGGGGGCGGGGTTGCTGCGCTCTTTGGGTTCGACGCCCTCGGAGTTGGTCAACCGTGCCTACGACTACCTCATCGCCTGCGGCGAGTTGCCGAGCGTTCCTGCGGCTTCTCGGAAAGGGAGACAAGGCGCAGGCGAAGCGGACGGCGGCCTTGAGGCGTTCCTTGCCGCAAGCACGTTGGAGGTGGATTGGGGTGCCGACGCTGCCGCCGACTACAAGGAGCTGCTGCGCAGGGGGAGGCGTGCCGACTATGAATCTCTTGCTTGACACGAACGTCTTCATCGACTACTTGGGCCGAAAGCCCCCCTTCTTCGAGGCCGCCCAGCGCGTGGTGGTGGCCGGGTTTTTCGGTGACGCGAAGCTGTGGGTGCCGGCCACGTCGCTGAAAGACGCCTTCTACGTGCTGTCGCGCTATGTGGACCCTCTACGCGTCCAGCAGGCGTTCCTCAAAGTCTGCGAAATCGTGACGCCGGTCGATGTGACGGCCGAAGACGCCTTGCGCGCTGCCCGCTTGGAGTGGGACGACTACGAGGACTGCCTGGTTGCCTGCTGTGCCGACAAGGTGCGCGCCGACTATCTGGTCACGCGCGACGCCGCGGGTTTCGCGCGTTCTTGCGTGCCTGTGACCTCGCCCGGGGAATGGCTCGCCATGATGGAGCGCGACCACCGTCTGTCCTACGGCGTGGAGTGAGAGCGTCGTGCGCGGCGGACGGCGGCATGGCGTGCGCCTTTTGCTGCACGGCGCGGGTTATGCCCTGCCGGGGCCTCCCGCTGCGGCGGGGCGTGTTACCACCGTGTAAAATCCGGCCGCCCGGGCGCCGCGGCGGGACGCGCTGGGCGTAGAATCGAAAAGCGTTTGCGGGCCGGAAGGCTTTGTAGGCGCTTTTTTGTTTTCGGGAAGCCGACGGGCGTGCGGCGCCCGGGCGGCCGGCAGGCGCACGGCTCGCGACCGCTCCATCGCCCGGGCGGCGACAGGGTAGCGGCGGACGTGCGACGCGCCAATCGGCATGGTGGGCAACCTGTGGCAGGGCAGTGCGCCTGTCAGGCATGTGTGGTCTGCCGCGGGACGCGCGACGCGCGGCCCCGGCGCTGGACGGGCAAGGGAAACGAGGGAAGGAGAAGGTGGGCATGGCCAAGCACATCTTCGTGACGGGCGGCGTGGTGTCGTCGCTTGGCAAGGGCATCACGGCGGCGTCCCTGGGGCATCTGCTCAAGGCGCGCGGGTACAAGGTGACCATGCAGAAGATGGACCCCTACCTCAACGTGGACCCCGGCACCATGAGCCCCTTCCAGCACGGCGAGGTGTTCGTGACCGAGGACGGCCACGAGGGCGACTTGGACCTGGGCCATTACGAGCGCTTCATCGACGAAAGCCTCACGCGCGCCTCCAACTTCACGCAGGGCGGCATCTACCAGACGCTCATCGCACGCGAGCGGCGCGGCGACTTCTTGGGCGGCACCGTGCAGGTGATCCCGCACGTCACCGACGCCATCAAGGAACGCCTGCGCGCCATCGCCGAGGAGTCGGGGGCCGACATCGTCATCTCCGAGATAGGCGGCACCATCGGCGACATAGAGTCGCAGCCGTTCATCGAGGCCGCGCGGCAGTTCCGCAAGGAGAAGCCCCGCGGCGACGTGCTGTTCGTGCACGTGACGCTGGTGCCTTACATCGCCGCCGCCCACGAGGTGAAGACCAAGCCGACGCAGCACAGCGTGAAGGAGCTGCGCTCCATGGGCGTGCAGCCCGACTTCATCGTGTGCCGCTCCGACCACGACATCACCGACAAGACCCGCGAGAAGATAGCGCTGTTCTGCGACGTGGCCCCGGAAGAGGTGCTGTCCTGCACCGACTGCCCCTCCATCTACGAGGTGCCGCTGGCCCTGCACGCGCAGGGCTTCGACGCGCTGGTGCTCGACCGCCTGTCGCTTCCCCCGCGCGAGGCGAACCTCGCCCCCCTGCACGCCTTCCTCGACGCGCAGGCGCGCTGCGAGGGCACGGTGGACATCGCGGTGGTGGGCAAGTACGTAAGCCTGCCCGACGCCTACCTGTCGGTCATCGAGGCGCTGCGCCACGCGGGCGTGGCCTGCGGGCGGCGCGTGGAGGTGCACTTGGTGGACGGGGAGGGCCTTTCCGACGCCAACGCGGCCGAGGCGCTGGCCGGCATGGACGGCATCCTGGTTCCCGGCGGGTTCGGCAAGCGCGCCTTCGAGGGCAAGATTGCCGCCATCCGCCACGCCCGCGAGCAGGGCGTGCCGTTTCTGGGTATCTGCCTGGGGCTGCAGGCGGCCGTGTGCGAGTTCGCTCGTCACGTGGCGGGGCTTGCCGGCGCCACGTCGGCCGAGTTCGACCCCGCGGCGGAACACCCCGTGATCGACCTCATGCCCGATCAGGAAAACGTGCGGGACAAGGGCGGCACCATGCGCCTGGGCGCCTACCCGTGCCGTCTGCGCCCCGGCACCCGCGCGTTCGCGGCCTACGGCGAGGAGCTGGTGAGCGAGCGGCACCGCCACCGCTTCGAGGTGAACAACGCCTACCGCGCGCGGCTGGAGGAGGCGGGGATGGCGGTTTCGGGCGAGTCGCCCGACGGGCGCCTGGTGGAAATGGTGGAGGTGCCGGGGCACCCATGGTTCGTGGCGAGCCAGGGCCACCCGGAATTCAAGAGCCGCCCCACGCGCCCGCACCCCCTCTTCTGCGCCTTCGTGGCCGCCGCAACGAAGGCGCGCGCGTAGGCCCGCCGTGGCGGAGACGCGTGGGGGGCGGCGACGAAAGCGCACGTAGGGCCGGCGTGGCGGCGAGCGAAAGCGGCAGAGACGGCGGCTTCCTTGTCGCTTTTTCGGCGACCTGGCACTTGCGTCCCTCCGAAACCTTGTGTCCCGGCGCTCCCGAAAACCCGTCACAGCTTGTTCATTGGGAATGTGTGCAGAAAGAAATGCGATTGCCAACATGATTACAAACGGAGAAAATCATATTCGCCGTGTTATAGCGATTAAGGGGGACGGAAACGCTATTCCGCCTTGCGGCGCATGTCGGGAATTTATGACACAACTCATGCCGGAGAATTATCACTCTATTGAAATTATGTTGGACTATGAGAACAAAAAAATTGTCGCATTGGGGGAAATTACTTCCAACTGGTGGATATAAAAATTTCATTTGGAGAAATACGGATATGAACGAATACACCTATGTTACTTTAAGACAGGTTCCAAAATTAAAAGAGACCGCCGCCGCATGGTTTCATTCAAAATGGGGCGTACCACAAGAAGCCTACCTTGAATGTATGGAAGCCTACCTAAAAAATGAAACAGACTATGGCTGGTATCTTTGCTTAGACGATGGGCGGATTATAGGCGGTCTGGGCGTAATAGAAAATGATTTTCACGACAGAAAAGACCTTTCGCCTAATGTATGTGCATTATATACGGAAGAAGAGTATCGCTGTCATGGAATTGCGGGACAACTCCTTGAAATCGTTGTAAAAGATATGAAATCCAAAGGAATTGCCCCACTCTATTTGATAACAGACCATACAACTTTTTATGAAAGATATGGGTGGGAATTTTTATGTATGGTTCAGGGTGATAATGAGCCGAACATGACAAGGATGTACATCCATAGATAAATAGCAAAGCCAGCCGAGCCAGTCAACGGTCAAGATGAACGGCGCATTTCATGCGCCGCCGTTGACAGCCCCGCCCGTCTTTGC
>CAJFUR010000182.1 GCA_904420215.1 uncultured Eggerthellaceae bacterium | reverse complement strand
GGTTCCCGAGCAGGTGAAGCGAACCGTCGGCATCGCTGCGAACCTGCTGTGCGACAACGCCACGTACCTGCTCGGCATCGACGCCAAAGGCAAGCCCGAACGGGCGCGCCAATGCTTCGAGGCGGCACGAGAGCGGCATGTGGCGTTCCTGTCTGGCGTGGATTCGCCTGCGGCGCGGGCCGTGTGCGGGTTCTTCGAGGCGTGGAACCCTGCGGCGGCGCCCGGCGATCCTTTCGTGGCCGCGGCGGGGGAGGCTCTTCTCGCCGGCGGCAATCTGGTGTTTCGCGTGAACGGCCGCGAAGCGCTCGAAGACCCTGCCATTGCGGAGGCATGGGATCGCGCCTACTTGCAGCCGTCCGACGATGCGGTTGTCATGACCTGCCTCGTCTCCGGCGAGAAGGCGCCTATCGCGCGGCTGCACCCTGCCATCAAGGGGGTTGCGGGGGCTCAATCCATGGGGGCGTCCCTCGTAGGGTTCAATGCGCGGGCCTTCGAGTCGTATGGCCACGACGAAGAACAGGGCCTCAATGCGCCAGTGGGCGAGCGGGCGACGTTCGCCTACGCAACGGCGCTCAACTACCTGCTGGCCGACCCTGGCCATCATGTGCGCCTTGGCGACACGACGGTGGTGTACTGGGCCGACAGGAACGACGATGCCTGTGCCGAAATCGCGTACGATTTCTTCGGAGGCCCTCCGCGCGGGGCAGCCGAAGCCGGCGGGGCGAGCGGCGCCGCCGATGCCATAGACAGGTCCGAGAAACTGATCGACGACGTGATGACCAAGCTGTCGGCTGGCCTTCCCCTCGAAGGGGTCGATCCCGAGACGAACTTCTTCGTCTTGGGCCTCGCGCCGAATGCGGCGCGCCTGTCGGTGCGGTTCTTCCAACGAGCCAGGTTCGAGGACGTGCTTGCCAACCTGAAGCGGCACTACGAGCGCCTTGCCATCGCCCGCGCGCCTTACGAGAAGAAGTACCTTTCCCCCTATCGCCTGCTCGCCGAAACGGAAAACCCGAACGCGAAGCAAAAGGCGGCGACCTCGGTGCTCGGCGGCGCGCTCATGCGCTCCATTCTGGGCGACCTGCCGTATCCGGAAGCGCTGTACGAGAACGCCATCCTGCGCGTGCGGGCAACGCAGGACAACGACGAGCGGCGCACCCGCAAGGTCACGCGCGGGCGTGCCGCCATCGTTAAAGCGTACCTGTTGAAAAACAAAGGAAGAAGCGAGGAGGAAGTCACCGTGGCATTGAACGAAGGGCGCGTCGATGCGCCATACGTGCTGGGACGGCTGTTCTCGGTGCTCGAGAGCATTCAGGAAGCCGCCAGCCCGGGGGTGAACGCCACCATCAAGAACAAGTACTACGACTCGGCCAGCGCCATTCCGAGCGTCGTGTTTCCCTTGGTTGTGAAGCTGAGCGACCGCCATCTCGAGAAACTCGGGCGCGACAACAGGGGCCTTGCGGTGCACTACGAGAAGATGCGCGGCGAACTGCTCGGCAAGATCAATGCGTTCCCCAAGCGGCTCACGCTGGAGGAGCAGGGCGACTTCATTCTGGGCTACCACCACCAGACCCAAAAGCGCTACGAGAAGAAGGACCAGGACGCCAACCCGAACCAGGAGGACTGAACCATGGGCGAACCCATCAAGAACCGTTACGACTTCGTGGTGTATTTCGACGTGGAGAACGGCAACCCCAACGGCGACCCCGATGCGGGCAACATGCCGCGCGTCGATCCCGAGACGGGGCACGGCATCGTCACCGACGTATGCCTGAAGCGCAAGATACGCAACTACGTGGAAACGGCAAGGGAAGGCGAAGCCGGTTTCGACATCTACATCAAGGACGGCGTGCCGCTGAACACGAGCGACAACCGGGCGCTCGAGGCGCTTGGGGCCGATGCGAAGGACATCAAGAAGTTCAAGAAGGACGACCCGGCACTCGACGGGAAGATTCGCGACTTCATGTGTCGGACGTTCTTCGACGTGCGCACATTCGGCGCGGTGATGACGACGTTCGTGAAAGGGGCGCTCAATTGTGGGCAGGTGCGCGGGCCGGTGCAGCTGACTTTCGCGCGCAGCGTCGATCCCATAATTCCGCAGGAAGTCACCATTACGCGCGTGGCCATCACCACGGAAGCCGATGCGGAGAAGAAGGGCACCGAGATGGGGCGCAAGTACGTCGTTCCCTACGCGCTGTATCGCGGCGAGGGCTACGTCTCGGCGAACCTTGCACGCAAGTCCACGGGATTTTCCGAGGACGACCTCGCGCTTCTGTGGGAAGCCATCGTGAACATGTTCGAGCATGACCATTCGGCGGCACGTGGCAAGATGGCGGTGCGGGCGCTCGTGGTGTTCAAGCATGACAGCGAGCTGGGCAATGCGCCGTCGTACAAGCTGTTCGATGCCGTTTCCACGAAAACGAAGGAGGGCGTCGAGGCGCCGCGCTCCATTTCCGACTACGAACCCATTGCCGTTGACGAAGCGGCCATTCCCGAAGGGGTCACGGTTCAGAGGCTGGTGTAGCCGTGTACGGCGAGGAGGAATTCCTTGCGCTGTCCGGCATCCAGCACTTCGCGTTCTGCCGCCGTCAGTGGGCGCTCATCCATCTCGAACAGGCGTGGGTGGACAACGTGCTGACGGCGGAGGGCGACCTGATGCACTGTCGCGCGCACGACGAGGGTTTGCGGGAACATCGCGGCAACGTGATCGTCGTGCGAGGGCTGGCGGTGCATTCCCGTGCGTTGGGGTTGTCGGGGAAATGCGATGTCGTGGAATTCCATAGAGATGGCGAGGGTCATCCCCTTGCGGGCGAAGACGGTTTGTGGCGTGGCGTTCCGGTGGAGTACAAGCGCGGGCGCAGCAAGACCGGCGATGCCGACCGGCTGCAGCTTGCCGCGCAGGCGCTGTGCCTTGAGGAAATGCTTGGGTGCGACGTGCCGGCGGGCTTTTTGTTCTACGGTGCAACGAAGGCGCGCGAGCGCGTGGATGTAGACGCTGGATTGCGGGCGGCGGTGGCGTCGATGGCCGACGAGATGCACCGGCTCTACCGGCGGCGGCATACGCCGAAGGCCAAGCCGTTTTCCGCATGCCGCTCCTGTTCTCTTGTTGATTTGTGCCTTCCGCGGGCGACTGGTCGGATGTCGGTCGCCGACTACGTGGCTGCCCGGCTGTCGGAAGGGGGCGACGTGTCATGAGGCACCTGCTCAACACCCTGTACGTGTTTACCGAGGATGCGTATCTCGCGCTCGATGGCGAAAACGTCGTCGTGCGGCGTGGCGGCGACGAACTTGGGCGGGTGCCGCTGCACACGCTCGAGGGCATTCTGTGCTTTTCGCACCGCGGCGCAAGCCCGTACCTCATGGGGGCATGCGTCGAGCGGGGAGTCGCGCTGTCGTTCTTCGATGGAAAGGGAGGCTTTCTTGCGGGCGTGCATGGGGAAGTGCGCGGCAACGTGCTTTTGCGCAAAGCCCACTACGCTTGGTCGGAGGATCCCGAGAGGAGCCTGGCCGTTGCAAGGAACTTCATCGTGGGGAAGTTGCACAATGGGCGCTGGGTGCTCGAGAGGGCGGTGCGGGACCATGGGATGCGCATTGATGCGGATTCGGTGAAAAGGGCTTCGGGGCGCATCGGGTCCGCAATGCGCACCGCAGCTTCGTGCGGCTCTGCAGACGCGTTGCGCGGTATTGAGGGAGACGCTGCGGCAGAGTATTTCGGCGTGTTCGACGAGCTGATCCTGCGAGACAAGGAGGCGTTTCGGTTTCGCGGGCGTGTCCGCCGACCGCCGACTGACGCCACGAATGCCATGCTGTCGCTGTTCTACACGGTGCTCGCATCCGATTGCGCGTCTGCGCTCGAAGGCGTGGGGCTCGACCCATACGTTGGATTCCTGCACGTCGATCGACCGGGGCGGCGCTCTCTCGCGCTGGATTTGATGGAGGAACTAAGACCCGTGCTCGTCGATCGTTTCGTGCTGTCGGCAGTGAACAATCGCGTGGTGAAGCCGACGCAGTTCGAGCAGCGAGAGTCGGGCGAGGTGCGCTTGTCTGACGAAGCGCGCCGCGCATTGTTCGAGGCGTGGCAGGCGCGGAAAAGGGAGCCGGTCATGCACCCGTTCCTAAAGGAGAAGATTCCGCGGGGGCTTGTTCCCCACGTGCAGGCGCTCTTGCTTGCCCGCTGCATTCGGGGAGATTTGGACGGCTACCCGCCGTTTCTGTGGAAGTGAGGCATTTACGTGCTGACGGTTATCACATACGACGTGAACACGGAAGACCCTGCAGGGCGAAAACGGTTGAGGAGGGTGGCGCGTCATTGCGTCAACTACGGACAGCGCGTGCAGAATTCGGTTTTCGAATGCGTTGCCGACGCTGCCACAATGGCTCGCATCAAAGCCGAGCTTGTGGAGCTTATCGATCCCAGCAAGGACAGCCTGCGGTTCTATTGCCTTGGCAATGGCTATCGGGCGAAGATAGAGCATGTTGGCGCGAAGCAGACCTACGAAGCCGAAGGCTTCTTGGCGCTGTGAGGTCTTGGCGCGAACAGGGGGCGCACATGCCCCACGAGGGGGGTTCGCGGCGAAACGGCCTGAAAACAGCCTGTCGAGAAAGGCTGCGGAGGCTTGAAGCCTTGCCGAGGGGAAATGCAAGACACCCCATATTGACGGGAAAGTTCTTTTGCCACAAAATATTGCGGTCACTCCCCGCAAGGGGAGTGCGGGTTGAAATATGTCACACCAAACTTCAAGCCCATACTTACGGTGTCACTCCCCGCAAGGGGAGTGCGGGTTGAAATAAAATCTGCGCGTTCGTCGCGTTCAGCGTCTTGGTCACTCCCCGCAAGGGGAGTGCGGGTTGAAATCTATGGTCAATCTCGTAAGCCCCTTGCCGAACTGGTCACTCCCCGCAAGGGGAGTGCGGGTTGAAATTCGTTAGCCTTTGTCATCGGCTCACCTCCTTAACGTCACTCCCCGCAAGGGGAGTGCGGGTTGAAATAAGAAGTACGGCACCCCTTGCGACGCGACCGAAGCGTCACTCCCCGCAAGGGGAGTGCGGGTTGAAATTCCCTGCTGGGCGAGCTGGGGATCCCGACCTACGTCACTCCCCGCAAGGGGAGTGCGGGTTGAAATGATGCCAAGGGCCAAGCCTACAAGGCACATATCGACGTCACTCCCCGCAAGGGGAGTGCGGGTTGAAATTTGACCGCGCCCGGCTCGGTGAGGTCGGGCATGGTCACTCCCCGCAAGGGGAGTGCGGGTTGAAATAGCAACGGCCTGAGCTACCCCGGCGACCCCGCGGTCACTCCCCGCAAGGGGAGTGCGGGTTGAAATACGATCTCGGGCGGCCAGCTGCTGCTGCCCGACGGCGTCACTCCCCGCAAGGGGAGTGCGGGTTGAAATTGGTTCTCGGTGATGTCGCGCGTCGCCGTGCTGAGTCACTCCCCGCAAGGGGAGTGCGGGTTGAAATCTTAAGCGGTCTGCGGGGTGGTCTTGATGCCCTTGTCACTCCCCGCAAGGGGAGTGCGGGTTGAAATAAGGAGAAGTACGAGAAGGAGCATGCCGACTTCGGTCACTCCCCGCAAGGGGAGTGCGGGTTGAAATATCTCCGGCCTCGACGGCATGCCCGACATGCTCAGTCACTCCCCGCAAGGGGAGTGCGGGTTGAAATACACAGATCCCGTCCGACACCTTCAAGAAGCTGCAGTCACTCCCCGCAAGGGGAGTGCGGGTTGAAATAACCAGCCAGCCGGAAATGCCGGGCGGGTCGAGTCACTCCCCGCAAGGGGAGTGCGGGTTGAAATTGGGATACTGGTGTGCGGTAAATGCGGCTACTCGGTCACTCCCCGCAAGGGGAGTGCGGGTTGAAATCAGCTGCTCCACCACGTCGGAACGCTTGAGTTTGCGTCACTCCCCGCAAGGGGAGTGCGGGTTGAAATGCCATGAGGACGCCCATGGGCACGTTCGCGCTCCGTCACTCCCCGCAAGGGGAGTGCGGGTTGAAATCCAAAATTGGCCCAAACTGCTGGATTCGGAAAGGTGTCACTCTCCGCAAGGGGAGTGCGGGTTGAAATGGCATACCGGTGGAAAAGATCGACACTGACCTCAGTCACTCCCCGCAAGGGGAGTGCGGGTTGAAATTGCTCGGCGTGCCTCAAGGAATACAACAACTTCGTCACTCCCCGTAAGGGGAGTGCGGGTTGAAATTTGCGGTAGATCGCGCGGAACTCCGGCTCGAAGTGTCACTCCCCGTAAGGGGAGTGCGGGTTGAAATCACATGTTGATGTGAGCGTCCGCATAGGCTCCGGGTCACTCCCCGTAAGGGGAGTGCGGGTTGAAATAAAATCGATCATGGGGCAACCCTCCTTTTTCGCCGTCACTCCCCGTAAGGGGAGTGCGGGTTGAAATTTGTTGTCAAACGTCGCGCCGCCGAAGACGTAGGTCACTCCCCGGAAGGGGAGTGCGGGTTGAAATACCGGCGCACCGTCGCGCCGTGAATCTCGCTCACCGTCACTCCCCGTAAGGGGAGTGCGGGTTGAAATCAAAACGTGACGGGACACGGAATCCTCTGCCCTCCGTCACTCCCCGCAAGGGGAGTGCGGGTTGAAATGAGGACCAGATCAGGCTGATGGGCGGAAAAACGTGTCACTCCCCGCAAGGGGAGTGCGGGTTGAAATTTGGTGAGGGGGCCGGGGGAGTCGTCCAGGGCGAGTCACTCCCCGCAAGGGGAGTGCGGGTTGAAATCAGTCCCTTTCCTGCGCCGCCTTGCCGATGATGCCGTCACTCCCCGCAAGGGGAGTGCGGGTTGAAATATCTTCCGACCTCCGCGGCCGCCCTCCTGTAGTAGTCGCTCCCCGCAAGGGGAGTGCGGGTTGAAATATATGCGGTTGCATCGAACGTGTTCGCTGCGGCCGGTCACTCCCCGCAAGGGGAGTGCGGGTTGAAAT
>CAJFUR010000181.1 GCA_904420215.1 uncultured Eggerthellaceae bacterium | reverse complement strand
GTACTTCCCCCGGTCGTCGCCGGACGCGTGCTTCTGGAACAGCCTGCGGCATGACGCGAGGTGCACGAAGGTTCCCCGGCGGGCCAAGGCGTCTGCGGCTTGCTCCTCGTCGCACCGCACGAACGAGACGCCTTTCGCCTTCAGAAGCGCAACCTGCTCTTCCGGGTTCAGCATCGGCTTGAGCCCCGTCACCTCGTGCGCGCCCTCCCCGATGCTCCATGCAGTGTATGTTTCGCTCAGGCTCACCATGCCCGCCATTCTACCTCTTTCCACATCTCTCAGGCGCGCCGCATTCCACGCGTCTCGAATCAGCATAGAAGCGAACGCGAATGGGGTCTCGTCGCGCCGCTCCGGTGGCCGAGCGCCCGACAGGGAGCGGCGAGCCCTTTCTTTCGGCGCGTGAAGCACCCGCCATTGCGGGCGATGGCGAAAGCGCGCCGCGTACCAGCAAGCAACGCGAAAGGCTAGCCTTTCGCTAAAGCAAGGGGATCCTGCGACCCCTCTCCCTTCGAAGCATGTTCCCAACCTTATTCTTCGACCAGAATCCTGTAATCGAAAACGATCTCGGGTTTTTGGCAAACGCCGTCATTTCGTTCGCATACCACGTCCAATAGTCTGACGGCGCACATGCAGCCATCGTCATTCATCAGGACGACAGTCTGCCCTATTCTAGGCGTAATCGTTCTGCCGGGGGTTATGTATCCGTAGGCCGTCTTGGCATCCAAGCCATCGTATGGAGCGTCGTCCGTCACCAAGCCAACCGCCTTGACGTAGTCGTTGTACACGTAGACGGAGTCCCGCCCGCACTGCGACACGGACAGCGAGAAAGAGTAGGGGTGCGCCCCGAGGATCATGGTCTTTAGCGGGGCGTCTGCATAGGAGAACGCAATTCTCTCGCCGGCCAGCCGGGGACTAGCCCAAGCGCCTGGATCCCTGATCTCGTCGATTTTCTCTACTCTGCGCGCTCTCTCGCAAAGCGTGGCAAGGCCCACCGCGTGCTGCTTGTCCGGGGAAAGCCCTGCGATCCACCGCCACAGATCGTCAATCTGCTCGGCGCCAGGGAAGTCCCCCTGTTCGCAGGTCGCCCGAAAATCGAAGTACTTGACGTTTCTCCCCTTAAGCCATTTCGGAAGCCTTCTCTCTTCGTTTCGCACTAAAAGAGGGGCGAGCCAGCCTTCCGGTTTGGTATCGATTGCACCGCGCATGACCAAGTTCTCCATACCAACACCGGATTTCGGGCTGTTGTCGGCGCGATCGGCGTAGTTGTCGTCAACGATCATAAGGACATGCAAGGACTCCGGGATTCTCCTCATAAAGCCATCCAGGTCGTTACCGTAATCAACCTTCGCATCAATCCCC
Source organism: uncultured Eggerthellaceae bacterium (assembly GCA_904420215.1). Taxonomy (GTDB): domain Bacteria; phylum Actinomycetota; class Coriobacteriia; order Coriobacteriales; family Eggerthellaceae; genus CAJFUR01. Next base: position 24,808 of record CAJFUR010000181.1, on the reverse strand, counting down.
ACGTTGAATCCCATGCTGCGCAGGCAAGCGGCAAGAAGTCGCACCCATTCGCGGTGGTCGTCATCCGTCCAGGCATAAGAGATGAATACGTCGAATTGCATAGCCCTCCCATCGCTTCGGGCCAGAACGATGCCCGAAGTATACCCAACAACACCTCAGACACGCCCACATCGAGAGACGATTACTCTGAATGAAAGTTCGGAAGCAGAAGCGACCGTGACGCAAATCGGGGCCGGAAGCATGCTTCCGGCCCCGATTGGGTTTCCGTGGTGGAGATGATGGGATTCGAACCCACGACCCCCACGTTGCGAACGTGATGCTCTCCCAGCATGAATGTTTACGATAGAAAATGCCTTCTTTCGAAGAAAACATTGAGTCTACCAGCGGTTATACGAAGAGGCTTACTTATCGTATATGTATATTGCGCTTGCAAGATTTTGACGAATTTCACTGTAATTCACTGCGTTATGCCTTTTGCTGTGCATTGCGACAACGGTTCGACCCAACACCGTTCGCTTGTCTTCAAGTTTCTTATCGGGCAAAGCTCGTTTCGGAGTCTCGTTTTCTGCATACATAAGGGGCGGGTAGCTTATCCGCCCCGATGCCGTCGCAAGAGAGCGGTACGTGCATCCTTGCGGATTAGCAAAAACTAGAACCAAAAATGATCTGGATAAAACGCAACGGCTCAGCGTGCCTGTTCTTTGCGACAGCTAAACGAAACGGATCTAGATGAGGCAAGCGCGCATTAGTCCAGACCAAGCAATCTCGTGCCGATTATTCGAAACACGCTCTTCTGACCACCCGATAACGATTTGTGCGTCGTATCGGCAAAGCGTGAAGTCCGAGCCCAGAGCACGAAAAGCAGGTGCGCGACCGAGAGAGGAGAGCAGACGTGGAGAAATTGCAGCCAGAGGACAAGGTCAGAAAAATAACCGAGGCGTTCATCAAATCAAGGGGCATGAGCGTCGTATTGCCAGACATCAGCGACCTGGGAAGCGGCATTGCGGACATCGCAGCCAAAGACGGCGAATGCCTCGTGCTCGTCCGCATCGAGGCGAGGTTCGGCTACGATCCCGCCCCTCCTCCGCCTTTCTCGCTGAACAGGCGAAGGGTATTCGAGGTCGTGTCGCTGCTCGAATCGAACGAGAACCTCCCCGCCTTCTCGAAGGTGAGGCTCGATCTGGCGGTGCCCAGAATCGTCCCCGGCAACAGGGCTCTTATGATGTACGTGCACGACCATCTGGAGATGCAGGACGAGCCCCTTCCCTCCAGGCAAGCGCCGAAGCTGCACCGCGGAAAGGGGAAGAAGCCGTGCGAACCAGAACGATAGCGATAGCGAACCAAAAGGGCGGCACCGGGAAGAGCACGACAGCGGCAAGCCTAGGCATAGCACTCTCCATGCGCGGGAAGAGGGTGCTGCTCGTCGACGCGGATCCTCAAGGCGATCTGACGACCTCGCTTGGATGGGACCCCGACAGGCTCGAAACTACCCTCTCCACGCACCTGGAGAAATCCATGCTCGACGAGCCCTTCCCCCCGCTCGAAGGGGTTCTCCGGCATAAGGAGGGCGTAGACCTCATGCCCGCGAACATCGACCTGTCGGCGGCGGACATGGCGCTCGTCAACGCCATGAGCAGAGAGCACGCGCTTAAGACCTGGCTCGACGAGGCGAAGAGGGGCTACGACTATGTGCTGATCGACTGCCCGCCTTCCCTCGGGATGATGACGGTGAACGCCCTCACTGCCGCCGACGGGGTGCTCATACCCGTGCAGGCGCAGTTCCTGCCTGCAAAAGGAATGACGCAGCTCATAAAGACCATAGGACGCGTCAGGCGCCGCATCAACCCAAACCTTGCCATCGAAGGCGTTCTCATCACCCTCGTTGATGCCAGGACGAACCTTGCACGCCGCACCGAGGAGAACATCCGAGCCGAATACGGCGGGGCGATCAAGGTCTTCGAGTCGACCGTCCCCATGGCGACCCGCGCCGCGGAGGCACCCGCATTCGGCGAGAGCGTGTTTTCCGTCGACCGCTCGGGAAAAGTCGCCGCAGCGTACGCGGCGCTCGCAAAGGAGGTGATTGCCGATGCCCCGCGCGAGAGAGATACCCTTCAATCTGCCGTCTGTAGATGAGCTGTTCACCGACCAGGAAGAAAGGGACGATGCCCTGCGGGAGAAGGTGACGGACATTCCCCTTTCCCTGATCGACCCCTTTCCGGACCATCCCTTCCACGTCAGAGACGATGACGACATGGCCGACCTCGTCGCCAGCGTCGCCTCGGTCGGAATCCTCACCCCGCTGACGGTTCGCCCGAAGGAGGACGGTCGTTACGAGCTGGTGAGCGGGCACAGGAGAAAGCGCGCCGCAGAGCGCGCCGGGCTTTCCGAGGTGCCTGCGGTGGTCAGGCAGATGACCCGCGACGAGGCAATAGTGGCGATGGTCGATGCCAACATGCAGCGCGAGCGGATCCTGCCGAGCGAAAAGGCGTTCTCGTACAAGATGAAGCTCGAGGCTCTGAAGCGGCAGGGGCATCGCACGGACCTGACTTGTGTTCCATCGGAACACAAGTTGCGCGGAACCAAGGCGCGGGACCTCGTGGCGAGGGAGTCGGGGGAGAGCGCGAGTCAGATTCGCCGCTACATCCGCCTGACCGAGCTGCTTCCCGAGCTGCTCGATATGGTTGACGAAGGGTCGATCGGCATGAGGCCCGCCGTGGAAATCAGCTATCTCTCCAAGCCGGAGCAGCTTTCCCTTTACCGAGCCATTGAGGAGCAGGTGAGCACTCCGTCTCATGCGCAGGCGATCAGAATGAGGCGCTGCGCGGAGGAGGGCGCCCTCACTCCCGCCCTCATTCGGTCCATCATGGAGGAGAGCAAGCCCAACCAGACCGCGCATTTCCGAATGCCCAGAAGCAAGATAGCGCGCTTCTTCAAGCCTGACGCATCGCGCGAGACGATCGAGGAGCGGATTGTGAGGGGGTTGGAGCTGCTGGAAAGGCAGGAAAGGAAACGCGGCCTTGACCGATGAAATCGCAGATTCAGGGGGCTCCCCGGCCGCCTCCCGGCGGCAGTGCGCCCTGGGTTCCCCCCTCCCCACACCCCACCCCCTTCCCGCGAGGATTACCAGCCGAAGAAAGGATGGGTAGCCCCACGGAAGAAAAGCCACAGAACAGAGTTGGAACCAAGGAAGCGGCTCGCGGAGCCGCTTCCCCGTTTTCCGGAGGAAAAATGACGAACCGAGAGCGTAGGAAACCGAAGAGGCGCGCGGCGTGCTGGCTCGCAGTCGGACTCGCGCTCCTCGTGCTCTGCGGGGGCATGGCGGCGTTCCTGGCATTGGCGGGCGGAAGCGCCTCGTCCGTTGTTCCGAACCCCAGAGGGCAACCCGACGAAACCCTGGCCGCAGCAGGAGAAGGGGCTGGTTCTTCGGCGGGTGCGGACGAAGAGCCCGATGCAGTCGACTGGGAGTACTGGCGCAGCGCCAACCCCGACATCATCGGCTGGGTCAGCGTGGACGGAACCGCCATCGACTACGCCGTGGCGCAGGCCCCGGACGACGATCCCACGTACTACCTCGACCACGACGCCTACCGCTCGTGGAACCCGTACGGATGCCCCTACGTAGACGCGGCGTGCGACGGATTCGAGGGGGCATGCACGGTGGTGTTCGGCCACAACATGGGCTTCGGGGCCACGACTGTGTTCGCCGACTTCGCCCGCTACTCCGACGAGGCGTTCGCACGTTCCCATCCGACCATCACGCTCGCCACCCTCCAGGGAGTGGTGGAGCTCGAGGTGTCCGCCGCCGATGTGGTGGACGGGTCCTCCGCCCTCAAACGAACCGACTTCTCGTCGCCCGAAGAGATGCGCGCCTGGTACGAGCAGCGGTTCTCGGAATGCGACGTCCAAATCGCGAACAACGACAAGGCGTCCCAGCTCTTCGTTTTCGTCACCTGCTCGTACACGACGTACGCCAACGAGCGGACCCTCGTGTACGCCCAGCCTTCGGAAAGCTGACGGGCGCCGGGAGAAGGGAGGTCAGAGATGTAGGCGAAGCAGAGCATCCAACACGCAGCGCCAACCGACAACGCAAGGAGAAACGCATGAAAGCACAGACGACGAACGACCGGGCGGCGGGCAGGGTCCTCCGCTGCATGCTCGCGGCCATCCTCGTCGCAACCGCGGTCTTCGCGGGGTTCTCGTCCCGCGCGGACACCGCATACGCGGCCGACGAATCGCTCAGCGACGCAACCTGGGAGGAGGTGAAAGGAGAGATAGAGGGCCTGATGGGCACGCCCTACGTTTGGGGCGGGAAGGACACGTCGGGCTGGGACTGCTCGGGCTTCGTGGGATGGGTCATCGCCAACGTGTACGGGCTGGGATGGCCTGGAGGAAGCCCCGGCAACTGCGGAACGGACGCCATCGCCCAGTTCTGCGGGTCCCACGAGGTGTTCCGAGGCTCGTCCGCAGGCGACTACAACTCCGCCTTCGACGCGGGGACGGTGAAGCCCGGAGACGTGATCGTGTTCTCTAACTCGTCCGGGGCGACCGTCCACTGCGCAATCGCTGGGGAGGGCGCAACCGTGTACCACGCCTGGTACGAGGGATTCGGGACGGGCAACTGCCGGTTCGACTACATGTGGGGCATCAACGGCGGCCATGGGAAGGCGTATGCCAGCTTCGTCGTGTACCGCGGGCTTTCCGAAGGCGGCCACATCACGCTCGACAAGACCAGCGCAGACGTCGCCGTGACGGACGGCAACGAGGAATACACCCTCGCGGGGGCGGTGTACGGCGTGTACCAGGGCGGCGAGCTTGTCGCCCAGTTCACCACCGACGAGGCGGGGCACGGGCAGACCTCCGAGAAGCTGCCCAGCGGCGACTACACCGTCCGCGAGATCAGCGCCCCCGACGGCTACGCCCTTTCCCAAGAGGAGTTCGCCGTGACGATATCGGGCGAGGACGCACACGTCGACGCGGCCGACGCGCCCGTGACGGTGGACCTCACGCTCGTCAAGAAGGACGCTGAGACCCTGCTGCCCGATCCCCAAGGCGGCGCGTCCCTCGACGGCGCGGAATACGAGGCGACGTACCTCTACGGCGGGGAGCAAGTGACCGTCGCAGGCGTCGTGGAGAACTCCGAGCTCGTGTTCGAGGGCATCCCGCTCGGAACCGTCACCATCAAGGAGACGAAGGCCCCTGAGGGCTACCTTCCCGACCCGCAGGCCCACGAGATCACCGTCACGGCGGACATGGCGGGCAGCGAATCGGCGGTTTTCGAGTACGAGGTGGCCGACGAGCTCACCGAGCAGGTGGTCCGCGGCGACCTCGAGCTCGTGAAAGTGAGCGAGGGCGACCAGGCCCGCATGGCGGGCATCCCGTTCTCCATCACGAGCGCCGCCACGGGAGAGAGCCACGTCATCGTCACGGATTCGAACGGATATGCCTCCACGGCGGCATCGTGGAACCCCCACACCGCCGACACCAACGGCGGCACCTCCGAATCGGGCGTTTGGTTCGGCGGGGGCGACCCCGACGACGGACTGGGAGCGCTGCCCTACGATACCTATATCGTTGAGGAGCAGCCCTGCGAGGCCAACTCCGACCGAGAGCTCATCCCCGCCTTCGAGGTGAGCGTGTACCGCGACGGCGCGACCGTCGACCTGGGCACTCTCACGAACGCGGACAAGCCGCACGTGTCCCTCTCCAAGACGGACATAGCCACGGGCGAGGAGCTTCCGGGCGCCACGCTCCAGGTGATCGACCCCGGCGGCAACGTGGTCGAGGAGTGGGTCTCCTCGGACGAACCCCATGAGATCGTGCTCGACGAGGGCTCCTACACCCTGCACGAGGAAATCGCCCCGGAGGGCTACCTGGTGGCGAACGACGTCGAGTTCGAGGTCGTGTCGGGCCAGGTCGCCCAGAAGGTGACCATGGAGGACGATTATACGAAGGTCGATTTCGAGAAGATCGACGCCGGCACGGGAGACCTCCTGCTCGGCGCGTCCATGCAGCTGCTCGACGAGAGCGGGAACGTCGTGGCCGAATGGGTGTCTGGGGATGAGCCCCACCGCATCGAGAAGCTCGAGCCTGGCTCGTACACCCTGCACGAGGCCAGCGCGCCCGAGGGCTACGACCTGGCGGCTGACATCGAGTTCGAAATCGGGTCCGTCGGCGAAGTGCAGACGGTATCCATGGCGGACGCCGCCTCCGCAGTCCCCGAAGGCAAGGGCGAGCCGTTCGACAAGACCGGCGTGGACCTCGCGCCGCTCGCGGCGGCGACCGCGGTCGTGGCGGCGGCGGGCCTCGGATGCCTGGCGATCGCCATGAGGCGCGCACGCAAGAAGGACGAGGAGTACCTCGAAGGCACCGAAGGCGGCGAGGAGCGCTAGCCCATCGCAAGCCGGGAGCGGGTCCCCCCGCTCCTTACATAGCCCGTTAGCGGGCGGAGTATCCCGCCGTGGCGCTGTCGAGCGCGGTGTACACCCCGAACGCGACGAGACAGACGTAGGCCGCCAGCGCGACCGCGACCACGGCGACGAGAACCTTCAAAACGAGCTTCAACCTCATGGGAACCTCCCTCGGAACGGCGGGCTCCCGGATTCTACCCCGAGCGGCAAGGCGGGGCATCCCTGCGAACCGAACAAACGCACCCGAAGGAGGCGGCGCATTGGCGAGCACGTATCCGACCATCCAAGAGCTGTACCGCGAAACGCTCTCCAGCTTGAGCGCGAGCCCCGAGGAGTGGAGGGCCTTCCTGGCATCGGCGGGCCGCAACTACAAGCTGACCTTCCCCGAACAGGTCCTCGTCTACGCGCAGAGGCCCGATGCGGTCGCGGTGCTCGAGCTGGAGCGATGGAACAAGGTGTTCGGCCGCAGGGTGCGGCGGGGCTCCGTGGGCATCGCGGTCTTCGGAGAGCCGGGCACGGGCAAGCTGCGCTACTACTTCGACGTGTCGGACACGGCCGCCGGCGAAGGCGCCCGGCCCCTGAACCTCTGGAGCCCCGGGCCGGAAGACGAGCCCGCCATCGAGGAGGCGCTTCGAAGCGCGTTCGGCACCGGGAGCGGATCGGGGGCCGCCGGGGCCATCCTCGATGCCGCGGCGGCCATCCTGGAGCCGGCCGCCGCGCCGCACCTCGAGGCCCTTGGGGAGGCGCGCAGGGGCAGCGGACTCGAGGGGCTGCCGTCCTCCGAGGCCGAGGCCCTGTTCATGGAGCTGGCTGCGGCGTCGGCGGGGTACGAGATAGCGGCGAGGTGCGGCCTGGAGGGGATCCTCCCCGCATCTCCTCGCATGGAAGGCGCGCTCCGCCTGTTCGACACGACGCACTCGATGAGCGTCCTGGGGTGCGCCGTGTCGGACGCCGCCGAAACGGCGCTGCGGGAGCTCGCCGCCGCACGCGGCCCCCGCGCGAATCGCACATTTGCGCCGGATGCGCCCTCCGGGGATAATCCGAATCCTGAACCGGCAGAAAGGAGCGAGGATGAAGCTTTCCTACGAGGAGAGGGACGGAACGACGGTCCCGCGCCTGACGACGGAGGAGAGCCAGGCGGCCCTGGGTCCGTTCGCGGCGATGAGAGACGAGCACCTGAAGGCACGCAAACCGGCCCTCCGGGCGAGCCTGCTGGCCGACGGGGCGCTGACGAGCCATCTGGCCGAGACGGAGAGGCTGGCGCAGGAGATGGCGGACGACCTGACGGCGCGCATGGCGGCGAGCCAGGGAGTGGACGAGGCCATGAAGTCGGCCGACCCGATGGGCTGGGCGGCGAAGATGGGCGCGATCCGGGAGGAGGCGCGCTCGACGGCGATCCGCGAGCTGGTCTTCGCCTAGGACAGGAACCGCCGTCGGCGGGCGGCAGCGAAAGGGCAACGGGGGAAGCGGGCGGTTCGCCCGCTTCCCCCGTTTCGGGGCAGAAACCCGCCGAGCAGGGACAGCTCCCCATCCTCTTCCCGGAGGCCGACCGCGCCGCCAACCGACGGCGCGAGCCTCCGCTCGAGCGCCTGCGCGCAAACATCCTCGCCATCGAGACCCTTCTGCGCGTCGAGGAAGGGGGCGGAGACGCCGGCCCGGGGGAGCTCGCGGCGCTCGCGGGCTACGTCGGATGGGGCGGCCTCGCCGACGTGTTCGACGAATCGTCGACCAAATGGCCGGCCGAACGCGAACGGCTGAGGGCGCTGCTGACCGGCGAGGAGTGGTCCGCCGCGAGGGCGTCCACCCTCACCGCCTTCTACACGCCGCCCGGAATCGTCCGCCCGATATGGGAGGCGATAGAGGCCATGGGCTTCGCGGGGGGCAGCGTGCTCGAGCCGTCGTGCGGCACGGGGGCGTTCTTCAGGGGCATGCCGGAATCGCTCGCGGGAAGCCGGCTCGTCGGCGTGGAGCTCGACCCCCTCACCGCGCGCATCGCCCGAGCGCTCAACCCCGGCTCCGACATCCGCAACTGCGGATTCGAGGGCGCCGACCTTGCGGACGACTCGTTCGACGTGGCGGTCGGCAACGTCCCCTTCGGGAGCTACCAGGTGGACGACCCGCGCCACAGGGGCGAGGGGCTGCTCGTCCACGACTACTTCTTCGCCCGCGCGCTCGACCTGGTGAGGCCGGGCGGCGTGGTGGCGTTCGTCACCTCGAAGGGCACTCTGGACAAGAAGAGCGGCACCGCCCGCAGGAGGCTTGCGGAAAGGGCCGAGCTCCTGGGCGCGGTGCGCCTGCCGAGCACGGCGTTCGCCCCGCACACCGAAGTCACCGCGGACGTGGTGGTGATGCAGAAGCGCGCGAGGCCCGAGGCCTGCGATCCGGAGTGGGTGCACACAGAGCGCACCGAGACGGGCGTGGAGGTGAGCTCCTACTTCGTCTCCCATCCCGAGATGGTCCTGGGCGAGCTCGCCGCGACGAGAAACGCCTACGGCAGGGCCGACGTCGAATGCCGGGAGAGGCCAGGGAGCGACCTAGAGGCCGATTTGCGCGAAGCCCTCGGCAGGATAGCGGCCAGCATACCAACCCTCGCCGTGCCCGAGCCGGCCCCCTCGGACGGCTCGGTCCCCGCCGACCCGCGCGTGCGCGACTGGTCGTATGCGGAGGAGGGCGGCACCGTCTACTTCCGCATGGGGACGCGCATGCATCCCCAGACGCCCTCGAAGACGGCCGCCGAGAGGATCCGCGGCATGATGGGCGTTCGCGACTGCGCGCGGCGCCTCATCGGGCTCGAGAGCGACGACGCCCCGGAGTCCGAGATAGAGGAGGCGCGCGCCCGTCTGAACGGCCTCTACGACGCCTACACCGCGAAGCACGGCCTTCTGAGCTCCCGCGCGAACGCGGCGGCCTTCAAGCAGGACTCATCCTACCCGCTGCTGTGCGCGCTCGAGGTGCTCGACGAGGACGGCGGCCTCCTCAGGAAGGCCGACATCCTGCGGAAGAGGACCATCAGGCCGAACGTGCCCGTGGAGAGCGCGGACACGCCCCAGGAGGCGCTGGCGGCGTCCCTGTCGGAGAGAGGGAAGGTCGACCTGCCCTATATGGCGCGGCTCGCGGGGGTCTCGGAGGACGAGGTGGCTGCGGGGCTCGCAGGCCAGATATTTCGCGCGCCTGACGCCGCCCCGGGGGAGCCCGAATGGCAGCCCGCCGACGAGTACCTGTCCGGCAACGTACGCGCGAAGCTGCGCGTCGCCGAGGCCGCGGCCGCCGCGGATCCCGCCTTCGCGGGCAACGCCGAGGCGCTGCGCGCCGCCCTGCCGCCCGACATCGGGCCAGCGGACATCGGCGTGCGCCTCGGCGCGACGTGGATCCCGCCCGACGACGTGCGGGACTTCGTCATCGAGCTCCTGGAGCCGCCCTACTGGGTGCGCGAGCGCATCGCGGTGCGGTACTCGGCCGTCACGGCGCAGTGGCGGATCGAGGGCAAGGGACGCGACGGCTCCAACGTGCGGGCGCTGTCGACCTACGGCACCCGCCGCATGAGCGCCTACCAGATCATCGAGGAGACCCTCAACCTGAAGGACGCGCGCGTGGTCGACTACACGGAGGACGAGAACGGCAGGAAGAAGGCGGTGCTCAACAGGAAGGAGACCGCGGTGGCGCTCGCCAAGCAGGACGCTATCAAGTCCGCCTTCAAGGAATGGGTCTTCTCCGACGCGGCCCGCCGCGAACGGCTGACGGCCGTCTACAACGAGAGGTTCAACTCGACGAGGCCGCGCGAGTTCGACGGGTCGCATCTCCGGTTCCCCGGGATGAACCCCGAGATCGAGCTGAGGCCGCATCAGAGGAACGCCGTTGCGCGCATCCTCTACGGCGGCAACGCGCTCCTCGCCCACGAAGTGGGCGCGGGGAAGACGTTCACCATGGCCGCGGCGGCGATGGAGCTTCGCCGCATGGGGCTGTGCAGCAAGCCGATGTTCGTCGTGCCGAACCACCTCACCGGGCAATGGGCCTCGGAATGGATGCGCCTCTACCCGGCGGCGAACCTGCTCGTGGCGACGAAGCGCGACTTCGAAAGGCAGAACCGCAAGCGGTTCTGCGCGCGCATCGCGTCGGGCGACTGGGACGGCGTGATCATCGGGCACACGCAGTTCGAGAAGATACCGGTCTCGGTGGATCGCCAGCGGGCGTTCATCGAGGAGCAGATAGCCGAGATAGCCGACGGGATCTCCGACCTCAAGGCGCAGAGGGGCGAGCGCTTCGGCGTAAAGCAGATGGAGGCGACCAAGAAGCGGCTGGAGGCCAGGCTCGCCAAGCTGGCAGACCAGTCGGACAAGGACGACGTGCTCACCTTCGAGGAGCTGGGCGTCGACCGGATCTTCGTCGACGAGGCCCACTACTACAAGAACCTTTTCTTCCACACCAAGATGCGCAACGTCGGCGGCATCGCCCAGAGCGAGGCCAAGAAGTCCTCCGACCTGTTCATGAAGTGCCGCATCCTCGACCGGCAGACCGGCGGGCGCGGCACCGTGTTCGCCACGGGCACCCCGGTGTCGAACTCCATGGCGGAGCTCTACACGATGCAGCGTTACCTCCAGTACGGCGAGCTGGAACGGCTGGGGCTGTCCCACTTCGACTGCTGGGCCTCGACGTTCGGCGAGACGGTGACGGCGCTGGAGCTGGCCCCGGAAGGCACCGGCTACCGCCAGAAGACGCGGTTCTCGCGCTTCTACAACCTGCCCGAGCTCATGGCGACGTTCAAGCAGGTCGCCGACGTGCAGACGGCAGACATGCTGGAGCTGCCCGTCCCGAGGGTGCGCCTGCGCAGCGTGGCCGTCCAGCCGTCGCCGATCCAGCGCGAGCTGGTGGCGGGGCTCGCGGAGCGCGCCGACGCGGTGAGGGCCGGGCGCGTACCCGCCGAGAAGGACAACATGCTGCTCATAACCAACGACGGGCGCAAGACCGCCCTTGACCAGAGGCTCCAAGACCCGGACCTGCCCGATTTCGCGGGCAGCAAGGTCAACGCCTGCGTGGAGAACGTCCTGCGCATCTGGCGCGACGGAGCGAACGAGCGCCTCACCCAGCTCGTGTTCTGCGACCTGTCAACACCGAAGGGCGGCGCGGGGTTCAGCGTGTACGACGACCTGAGGCGCAAGCTCGTGGAGCGGGGCGTGCCCGATGATGAGATCGCCTTCATCCACGACGCCGACACCGAGGCGAAGAAGCTGGCGCTCTTCGGCAGGGTGAACTCCGGGGCGGTGCGCATCCTCATGGGCTCGACGCAGAAGATGGGCGCGGGGACCAACGTGCAGCGACGGCTTGTCGCGATTCACGACCTCGACTGCCCGTGGCGGCCGGCCGACCTCCAGCAGCGGCTCGGCCGCATCGAGCGCCAGGGGAACATGAACGAGGAGGTCGAAGCGTACCGCTACGTGACCGAGGGCACCTTCGACGCGTACCTGTACCAGGTGGTCGAGGGCAAGCAGCGCTTCATCGGGCAGGTCATGACCTCGAAGTCGCCCGTGAGGTCGGCGTCCGACGTGGATGAGGCGGCGCTCTCCTACGCCGAGCTGAAGGCGCTCGCCACGGGCAACCCGCTCATAAAGGAGAGGATGGACCTCGAGGTGGAGGTGTCCCGCCTGAGGGTGCTGAAGGCGGACCACCTCGCCCAGAGATACGCGCTGGAGGACAAGGCGGCGAGGGAGTACCCGGAGCGGATAGCGGCCCTCGCGTCGCAGGCCGAGAAGCTGGAGGCCGACGCGGAGAGGGCGCGGGCCAACCCGCCGCCCGCGAAGGAAGCGTTCCTCATGGAGGTCCGCGGAACGGTGCAAAGCGGGCGCGCCGCAGCAGGCGAGGCGATCATCGCCGCATGCGGCCTGGCGGCGGACGCTCGGAGCGAGCCCCTGGGCGCGTACCGCGGGTTCTCGCTCGAGCTCTACTTCAACCGCGTCGACGCCGCGTTCGAGGTCGTCATCGTCGGCGACGCGCGCCACAGGTGCGCCATGGGATCCGACCCCTCCGGAATCGTAACGAGGATCGACAACGCGATGGCGAGGATCCCGCGCGAGCTGGAGGACTGCCGCGCGAAGGCCGACGAGGCGAGGAGGCAGCTCGCCGCGGCCCGGGAGGAGGCCTCGAAGCCGTTCCCCCATGAAGAGCGGCTGAGGGAGAAGTCCGCCCGCCTCGCCGAGCTCGACGCCCTCCTCGACATGGGGAAGGGAGGCCCCGAGCTGCTCTGCGATGGCGGCGAAGATGGAAGGCCCGTCGAGAAGGAGCTCCTTATGGAGAGATAGATAATCATTATGCGCCACATAAGGTGCAATTCAGGTGCATATTGTATAGCTATTGATGTACAATCATCGGAAAGGAAGGTTTCTCATTGGGAGGCATCATGGCGACAAGCACGCTCAACATCAGGCTCGACTCCGACCTCAAGCGCGAGCTGGAGGAGGTGTCCTCCGACATCGGCCTCACTCCCACGGCGGTGTTCAACGTGTTCGCGCGGCAGTTCGTGGCGCACCGCGGGTTCCCCTTCGCCGTGACGGTGCCCGTCCCCACCGAGCGCGAGTTCGCGGCCAAGATGGATTCGATCTACCTGTCCATGCTCGAGGGCAACGCGTCCGAGCACGAGCTGGTCGAGGCGTAGATGAGGAAGGTCTGGAGCGATCCCGCCTGGGACGACTACGTATGGTGGCAGTCCCAGGACAGGAAGACAATGAAGCGGATCAACAAGCTCATCAAGGACATCGAGCGGAGCGCCGGCGAGCCCGGCTCCGCCCCCATGGGCAAGGCCGAGCGCCTGAAGCACAGCCGCTTCGGGCTGTCCAGCGTGCGCATAGACGCCGCGAACAGGCTGGTCTACAAGATCGAGGGCGATGCGCTGCTCATCGTCTCCTGCAAGGGGCATTACCAGTAGCCCCTCCAGAAACAACCGAATAAATCAGGACAGGAAGCGCCCGCGGCACAGCCGGGGCGCTTCCTTTATATGCGAAGGAGCCCTATGAAGGTCCTTGAACTTTTCAGCGGCACGCGCTCCATCGGCAAGGCTTTCGAGGCGCGCGGCCACGAGGTCTTCTCGGTGGAGTGGGACGAGTCGCTTCCCGCCGACCTGCACGCCGACATCGAGTTCCTGAAGCCGCGAGACGTCATATGGATGTTCGGCGCCCCGGACGTGATCTGGGCGTCGCCGGACTGCGCAACCTTCTCCATGGCGGGAATCTCCCGCCACAGGAGGAAAAACGCCAACACGGGCAACTTGGACGCGGTGAGCGAGTACGCCCTCAAATGCGACCGAGTTGACCTCGCCATGCTCCGCCTCATCCGCGACCTGCGCCCGGCGCTCTACTTCATCGAGAACCCCCGGGCGGGCCTGCGCAAGCAGGACATGATGGCGATCGTCCCGCGCCACACCGTCACCTACTGCCAGTACGGCGCGCGCGTGATGAAGCCGACCGACATCTTCACCAACGCCTCCGACCCGGCCTTCCGCCCGCCCTGCAGGAACGGCGCACCCTGCCACGAGCCGGCCCCGCGCGGGTCGAAGACGGGCACGCAGGGGCTGGCGAACGCGAGGGAGCGCGGCCGGATACCCGACGAGCTGTGCCAGCACATCGTGGAGGTGTGCGAGCGCGAGGTCCCCCTGCGAAGGGCGGCGGGGCTATGAGGTACGTGAGCCTGTTCTCGGGGATCGAGGCCGCCAGCTGCGCATGGGGCCCGCTCGGGTGGGAGGCGGTCGCCTTCAGCGAGATCGACCCCTTCTGCCGCGCGGTGCTCTCGGCGCGTTTCCCGCACGTGCCCAACCTGGGCGATATACGCGAAGTCGATTGGAAGGAGCTGCATGGGAAAACGGACGTCGTCATCGGGGGGAGCCCCTGCCAAAGCTTCTCCGTCGCCGGAAGCCGGACGGGGCTCTCGGGCGAATCCGGCCTCATGCTCGAGTACATTCGGGCTGTACGTGAGATCCGTCCTCGATGCTTCGTGTGGGAGAACGTGCCGGGAGCGCTCTCGTGCGAGGGCGGGAAGGCTTTCGGACTCCTGCTCAGGGAGATGGATGAGGTCGGGTACGGTTTGGCGTGGAGAATTCTGGACGCGCAGTTTTTCGGCCTGGCCCAAAGACGCGAGCGTGTCTTTCTTGTCGGAGTGCTTGGAGACGCGGCCCGTGCCTGCGAAATACTATTTGAGCGCGAGGGCCTGCGCTGGGATACTCCGTCGAGCAAGGAAAAGAGGGCGGCCCTTGCCCGCGCAGCTGGAGGGGGCGCTGGAGCGGCAGGCTTCAAGTTCAACGCCTCCGCAGCCGCGAAGGGGGTGGGATACTCCGACGAGCGCTCGCCGACCGTGACCGCGGGCCGCTGCCCGGCGGTGTGCTTCGGGATCGTGGGCAACGTCATAGGCCGCAGCGATACCGCCGGGGGCAACGGCGCCGGGTTCTGCGATCCCGACGAATCGGGGATGTACACGCTCACCGCCGCGGACCGCCACGCCGTCGCCATTCCCGGCGGGGCGACCGAACCCAGGGTGCTGGGAATCGCCTCGACGAACCCCAACGCGTCGGCGTCGGAGGAGCTGTGCGGGTGCATGACGGCGTGCTCCGCGAAGGGGCCGCCGATGGCGTGCCTCTCCGGCGACTCGGCCAACGCCTCGTGCGACATCGAGCTCGCGGGGGCGCTGAAAGTAGGCGGGTCGCCGGCGAACATCGGACCCGTCGCCGCATTCTCCCAGAACGTCCGCGACGAGGTGAGGCTGGTCGGCGAGTCGGGCGACCACGTGGGCGCGCTCGCCGCGCAGCCCGGGACGAAGCAGGCGAGCCACGTGATGCAGGGGCCTGCCGTGAGACGGTTGACGCCGGTCGAATGCGAGAGGCTCCAAGGTTTCCCCGACGGGTGGACCGACGTGGAATACCGAGGCAAACCAGCCCCCGACACCCAGCGCTACAAGGCCCTGGGCAACTCCATGGCAGTCCCGGTCATCGCATGGATCGGGCGGCGGATAGAGGGGGCTTTAGGATGGGCCAGAGAAGGCGTCCTCGAATAATTTACGTCGGTCATCTGGAAGATTTGCAATGAGCAACAATGCCGTTTCTTCGGTGCTTATCAAGCGGGTCCTCTTTGCCCTGAACCCCTCCTCAACATCGAGAAGCCGAGGTGCGGGGGATAGTTGGAGAAGCCCCTCCGTTTCATACAGAAACAGCAGCGATACAAAAAGGCCGCATATCGCATCGAAAGTATTTCGAAGCGTTGCCCTGCGGAAACCTTCGTCCAAATGATGCTTGACCTTGTTGTATGCGGTCCACCATTCGGGAGTCTGAGGATTGTCGAAATCATAGCTTGCCCAAGGCGTGGAGGACAGGCCAAAACGCAAAGACTTCGCTTTGGCGTTTAAGAGCGGAACTCTTTTCCCCTTCACCAAGAACTCGCGATAGCCCTGCTCACTCTTTTTCCTACAGCTGGGATCGATCGTCTTGCACAGTCGCTTCAGCACCGTATCCGTTTCGGAAGCGGCCGCAAGGAGAATCTTCGCATATTGCGTTGAATAGGTGTCGAAGTTTCCTTCGCGAGGCTCAACGAAGGGAATCGTCCTAATGAAGTCCTCCTCGATTGACAGGAAATAATCCCATTCGACCGAAGTCGTCATCCGTACCTCCTCCTTTCCGAAGAAGCTTTTAGGAGTTCATCATGCCATATATACCTCCCGAGGTCGTCTCCGAAATCAAGCGGATAGACCTCCTCACCTACCTCAGGGAGCGCGAGCCCGACGAACTCGTGCGGGTGTCGCCTGCCGCCTTCTGCACAAAGGAGCACGACAGCCTGAAAATCTCGAACGGCAAGTGGTACTGGTGGAGCCGCGGGATCGGCGGCAGGAGCGCGCTCGACTTCCTCGTCAAGGTGCGCGGGATGTCCTTCCTCGACGCGGCCGAGCATCTGCTCGAAGGGAGCCCGGCCATCTCGCCCGCGCGGCTCCGCGAGCCTCCCGAGCGCGCCGCCCCGCCCGGACGCCAGCCGTTCCGCCTGCCGCGCCGCTGCGCGGACGACGAGGCGGCGCGCTACCTGCGGTCGAGAGGCGTATCCGAAAGCGTCGCGGCCGAACTCATGAGTCGCGGCGACGTCTACGGCACGTTGCGAAAAGGGTCGCCCCACGCCGTGTTCGTCGGGCGCGACCCTTCCGGCGCCCCGCGCTACGCGGCGCTGCGCTCGTGCAGGGGAAGCTACAAGGGCGAGGCGCCCGGCTCCGACAAGCGCTTCGCCTTCAGCCTCCCTGGCGGCAGGCCCGACGGGCGGCTCCACGTGTTCGAGTCGGCCATCGACGCCCTCAGCTTCGCCACCATCGTGGAGATCGAGGGCGGCGAGTGGCGCGGGCGGGCGATGCTGTCTCTCGGCGGGGTGGCGGTGCCGCGCTCGGCGGACGGCGGGCCGGGCCTGCCTGCCCCGCTCAGGCAATACCTCGACGACCATGGCGGAGACGTTCGCGAAGTCAGGCTGCACCTCGACAACGACGACGCTGGCAAATCGGCGGCGACGGCGGTCGCACGCGCGCTGGAGGCGCGGGGGGTCCCCGCGCGGATCGCGCACCCGCCTGCGGGGAAGGACGTGAACGAGTTCCTGACGACGAGGTACTCGCGCGGGGCGAGGGCCGATGCGGGCAGGGCGAGGTGAGGCCCCTCTCTCGGCGGGTCGCGGAGCCCGCCGCCCCTGCGGCGGAACGCCGCCACGTACCAGCAAGCAACGCCGAATGCTGGCATTCGGCCGAGGCAGGGGGGATCCCCTGCAACCCCCGCAGAGGAGGCGGTCCCGTGGAAAGACGGACGCGGAAGGCGACGGTGAGGCTCACCGAGGACGAGCTGGCCCGGCTGAAGGCGGCCGCGGGGGCGGCGGGCTGGTCGCAGGAGGCATACCTGCGGGCGCTCATAGGCGGCATCGAGCCGAAGCCCAAGCCCCCGCCCGACTACCTGGCGATGGCGCGCGAGCTGCATGCGATAGGGAGCAACCTCAACCAGATAGCCCGCAAGGCGCATGTCCTGAACGTCGTGGACGCCGCGCGCTACGACGCCGAGGCGCGGAAGCTGGAGGCCGCGCTCGCCGAGATAGCCGCGGCGGTCAAGGAGCCGGGAAGGAGGGGCTGAATTGGCCGTCACTTCGATATGGAAGGTGGAGGGGCGGCTCGCCCGCGTGCTGGGCTACGCGGAGAACCCGGCCAAGACCGAGGGCGCGCCCGACGAGTGGGAACGCCAGGGCGTTGGCGCCGCGATCCTCTACGCCGCGGACCCCGGCAAGACCGAGGAGCAGCGCTACGTCTCCGGCGTCAACTGCCTGCCCGAGACGGCGCTCGCCGAGATGAACGCCACCAAGCGGCAGTACGGCAAGGAGGGCGGCATCGTCGCGTTCCACGGCTACCAGGCGTTCGCGCCCGGCGAGGCGGACCCCGAGACCGCGCACGAAATCGGGGTGGCGCTCGCGCGGGAACTGTGGGGCGCGCGGTTCGAGGTGGTGGTGGCCACGCACCTGGACAAGGCGCATCTGCACAACCACTTCGTCATCAACTCCGTCTCCTTCGCCGACGGCAGGCGCTTCCACCGCGATACCGCCTGCTACCGGGCCATGCGCGGCGCGTCCGACAGGCTGTGCCGGGGGCGCGGCCTGTCGGTGGTCGACCGCCCGGAGCCGGGGAGGTCGAGGCACTACGCGGAGTGGCGCGCCGAGCGCGACGGCAGGCCGACGTGGCGCTCCCTCGTGAAGGCCGACGCGGACGAGGCCGTGGCGCGCGCGTCCACCATGCGCCAGTTCTACGCGAACCTGCGGGCGATGGGCTACGAGGTGAAGACGGGCAAGGACATCTCCGTGCGCCCGCCCGGCAAGGAGCGCTTCGTACGCCTGCGCCGCAACTTCGGGGACGGGTATTCCTACGAAGGCATATCCGCGCGCATCCTCTCGAGCGCCCGCCCCCGCCTGCCCGTGGGCAGACCCAGACCGACCCGTGCGAAGCCCACGCCCGTCCCGGCCCGCTCCCTCGTGAGCCTGTACCGGCGCTACATGGCGATGCTCAACGCTCCGCGCCGCCAGGGCGCGGGCGGCCCCCGCATGCACTTCCTGCTGCGCGAGGACCTCCGCAACCTCGACGCGATCTCGCGAGAGCTGGCGCTGCTCACGCAAAACGGGATCGAGACGGAGGGGCAGCTACTCGCCCACGAAGAGGCGCTCAAAGAGCGCATGGCGGCCCTGGACGGCGAACGGCGCGCGCTGCGAAACGAGGCGAGGCGCCTCCGCAGGGCGCAGGGAGAGCCGGCGGTGCCGAACCCGCGGATCGCGGAAATCGCCGCGGAGCTGAAGGGCATCAGGCGGGACCTGGGGCTCTGCGACGGCATCCGCGAAAGGGGCCCGGGGCTCGCGCGGCGCATCGCGGAGGTCGAGCGCGGCGGGCGGGACGAAACGGAAAGGAAGGAGACAGAGCATGGACGCATCGAGCGAAGCCGCTGACCAGATCATGCGCATGACCCTCCAAGGCGCCGAGGTGGCGCTGCGCATCACGGGAGCGGGCGCTAGGGACGCCGCCGCGATGCTGGCGGCCGCGATGGCGAGCAGCCAGAAGACGCGCGGCAAGGCGCGGCTCGCCGCGCTCCTCCGGTCGGGCAAGGAGCTGCGCGTGTTCCCGATACGGCGCGCCGACCTGGGCACCTTCGCCCGGGAGGCGCGCCGCTACGGCATCGTGTACACCGTCGTCAAGCAGAAGGACGATTCCGAATCGGTCGACCTGCTGGTGCGGGCCGAGGACGCGAGCAAGGTGAACCGCATAGCCGAGCGGCACGGGTTCGCCCGCGTCGCCCGCGACGCGCCCCCGAGGGGGCCAGGAAGCCGGAACGGCCCCGGGGAACCTTCGGAGAGCGCGCCCGAGCCGGAGGTGCCGAGCCCTCATCGGGCCACGGACGCCCCCTCTCTCGAGGACCTGCTCGCCCCTCCGGCGAAGGAGGGCGGCGCCCCTTTAGCAGACCGCCCGGGGAAAGGGACTCGGTCAGAGCCTACATCCGGGAGAAGTCGGCCATCAGGAGGGGCTGGTGAACCGATCCCCCGCAACGGGGGGAAGCCGTCGGTCAGGGCCGAGATGGCGTCCATCGCCGCCGGCAGGAAGGCGCCGGCGGGCGGGCGCGGGGCGAGGCCGCGCGCAGCGGAGAAAGGAAGGTAGCCCATGGAAAGCGACATCTACGAGATGATGGGGACGCGGGCGGAGGGCCCGCCGGGGGCCCAGCCCTTCGACAAGCGGGCGTGGGCGGAGCGGAAGCGGCAGGAGCGGCAGGAGGCGTTCGCGCGGGCGGACGCCGCCGCCCTCCGGGCGAACTCCGACCCGGCCGCGCTCGAATCGTACCTGCGCGTCGCCGCGGCGCTCCCGCACCATTCCGCGACCAACATCCTGCTCATAGCCGACAGGATGCCGGGCGCGACGCGCGTCGGCACCGCCGACCACTGGCGGAGGCTGGGCGCGGCGGTGAAACGCGGGGAGAAGGCCATCCACATCATAGAGCCCACGAAGGAGTACGTGCGCGACGACGGGAGCATCGGAGTCCTGTACGACGTGCGCAAGGTGTTCGACGTCTCGCAGACGACCGCGCGCGCCCGCCTGCCGCGCAAAGCCGACCCCCACGCCGCGCTCGCCTCCCTCGTATCCCACCCTCCCGCCAGGATAGAGCCCTCGGACGATCTCGGCGGGCCCTCCGCGGAATACGACCACGCCGCCGGCGTCATCCGGGTTCAGCGAGGCCTCGACGAGCCGCAGCTGCTCCGCGCGCTCACGACGGAGGCGGCGCATGCGGCCATGGCCCGAGGCGGAGAGGGCTACGACCGGGACGCCCGCGCGGCGCAGGCGGACCTGGCCGCGAACATCGTCGCCCGGCGCCTCGGCCTCGGCGAGCCCGCCGCCTTGGCGCCCCCCGCCCCGCCGGGGGCGGATGCGCGGGAGGTGCGGGCCGCGCTCGACGAGATCGGCAGGGCCGCGCGCGACCTGTCCGACAGGATGGCCCCGCCCGAGCGGGGCCACGAGAGATCGGACGCGCGATGAGGCGGCCCTCGGCGGGGAAGGTCGCCGCCTGGGCGGCGGGCACGCCCCTCGCCGCCTTGGCCGGCCTCGTCGTCGCGCCCGCGCTCGAAGGCGGGCTCTCGCTCCCCGCGCTCGCGGCGTCCCTCGCCGACCCGCTTTCGGCCGGGCTCGTCCCGGGCAGCGCGCGCTGCGCCGCCCTGTTCGCCGCCGTCTACGCGGCGTGCGCGGGGGCGTATCTGCTCACCAGGAGAAACCTGCGTCCCGGCGAGGAGCACGGCAGCGCCGAGTGGGGGGACCCGCGCGCCATAGCCCGGCGATACCGCGGGCGCGACCCCTCCGGCGACAAGCTGCTCACCCGCAGCTTCCGCATGAGCTACGACACGCACGCGCACCGCAGGTCCATGAACACGCTCGTGGTGGGCGGCTCCGGCGCGGGCAAGACGCGCGGGTTCTGCCTGCCCAACGCCGCGCAGGGAAACGTGTCGATGGTGGTGCTCGACCCCAAGGGCGAGATCGTGCGCACCGTGGGCGGCCTGCTCGAGGCCAAGGGCTTCGAGGTGAGGGTGCTCGACCTCGTGGACATGGGCAGGTCGCACTGCTACAACCCGTTCGCCTACGTGCGCGACGACGCCGACGCCCAGCGGCTCAACACCAACCTGTTCAAGGCGACCACGCCGAAGGGCTCGCAGAGCCAGGACCCCTTCTGGGACACGGCCGCGGGCATGCTGCACCTGGCGTTGCTGCTCTACCTGAAGCACGAGGCCCCGCCCGAGGAGCAGAACTACGCCACCCTCATGGAGATGCTGCGCGCGGGCGAGGTGCGCGAGGACGACGACGATTACGCGTCCGTCCTCGACGAGCTGTTCGACCGGCTGGAGATGAGGGACCCCGGCCACATCGCGCTGAAGTACTACCGTAGCTACCGGTCGGGATCGGCTAAGACCCTCAAATCCATCCAGGTGACGCTCGCCTCGAGGCTCGAGAAGTTCAACCTCGACGGCCTGGCGTCGCTCACCGCCGCCGACGAGCTCGACCTGCCCTCGCTCGGCGAGCGGAAGGTGGTCCTGTTCGCGGTGATACCCGACAACGACACCAGCTTCAACTTCATCGTGTCAATGCTCTACACCCAGCTGTTCCAGCAGCTGTTCGCGCTCGCCGACGGCAAGTACGGCGGCCAGCTGCCCGTCCACGTGCACTTCCTGATGGATGAGTTCGCCAACGTGAGCCTGCCCGACGACTTCGAGAAGATACTGTCCACCATGCGCGGCCGCGGCGTGTCGGCGTCGATCATCATCCAGAACATGGCCCAGATCAAGGCGCTGTTCGACAAGCAGTGGGAGTCCATCGTGGGCAACTGCGACGAGTTCCTGTACCTGGGCGGAAACGAGCAGTCCACCCACAAGTACGTAAGCGAGCTGCTGGGCAAGGAGACCATAGACCTGGACACGCACGCAAAGAGCACCGGACGGGGCGGCAGCTGGTCCACCAACCAGCAGATCGCGGGCCGCGAGCTCATGACCCCCGACGAGGTGCGCATGCTCGACAACTCCCGCGCGCTGCTGTTCGTGCGCGGCGAGCGTCCCATGCTCGACTTCAAGCTGGACATATCGCGCCACCCCAACGCGCGCCTCACCGCCGCCGGAGGGGCGGCCCCCTACGAGCACGGAAGGTGCGACAGGGCGACCGCCAGCGTGGCGGCGGGCGCCCCTCCGCCCCCCGCCGCACCCGTCCTCCAGTCGACCGGAGGCGCCGTCGTCCTCGACGAGACCGAAACGGAAGAGCTTCTCGCCGCCGAGGCGGCGGGAGCAAAGGAAGGAGAATAGCCTATGGAAAGAGAAGAAAAGCCGGCAGCCGCGCGCGCGGGAAGGACGCGGCTGCTCGCTCGCGCGGCACTCGTCGTCTGGTCCGTCTCGTTGCTCGCACTCGTCCCCGCGGGCGCGGCGTTCGCAGTCACCGACCCCCTCGCCGCAGTGGAGAACCTATCCACGTTCATATTCGGCCTCATCAGGGCCATAGGCCTCATCCTGCTCGGGTTCGGGGTGGTGCAGGTCGGGCTGTCCCTCAAAAGCCACGACCCCTCCCAGCGCGCGAACGGATTCCTTACGCTCGCGGGCGGCGTGATCATCACGTTCGCCAAGGAAATCCTCGACCTGATCGTGGGGTAACTCGAAACGCAACGTCCCGAAAGGAGGCCGCAGCTTGGAATCCGACAACTGGATAGTGCACAACCTCCAGGGCGCGCTCGACACATGGAACGAGAAGATGGGCGAGATAGTGGGACTGCTCACCGCGGCTCCCTCCGAGTTCAAGGGCGGAGGGATCTGGGACGCGATCCTCTCCATCCACGGCGCCGTGCAGGCGGTGGGAATCGCGCTGCTCGTCCTGTTCTTCCTGTCGGGCCTCGTGAAGACCTGCGGCTCCTTCACCGAGGTCAAGCGCCCTGAAGTCGTGCTGAAGCTCTTCGTGAGGTTCGTGCTGGCCCACGCAGCCGTCGTGTACGGGCTGGAGCTCATGATGGCGTTCCTCGACGTGGTGCAGGGTCTCATAGCGTCGATGATGGACGCCGTGGGGTTCTCCTCGACGTCTCCGAGCGCGCTGCCGCCCGAGATGATAGAAGCCATCGAAGGAGTGGACTTCCTCAACTCCATACCGCTCTGGGCGGTCACGCTGCTCGGTGGCCTGTTCATCACGGTGCTCTCGTTCGTCATGATCCTGTCGGTCTACGGCAGGTTCTTCAAGATATATATGTACACCGCGCTCGCGCCGATACCCCTGTCCACCTTCGCCGGGGAGCCGAGCCAGTCCGTCGGCAAGGCATTCCTCAAAAGCTACGGGGCGGTATGCCTGGAGGGCGCGGTCATCCTGCTCGCCTGCGTGATCTTCTCGCTGTTCGCCTCGGCGCCCCCCGTGGTGGACGCCGAGGCGCCCGTGGTGACCCAGGTGTGGTCCTACGTCGGCGAACTCGTGTTCAACATGCTGGTGCTCACGGGCATGGTCAGGATGGCCGACCGCGTGGTGCGGGAGATGATGGGGTTGTGAGAGGCTTAGAAAAAGGGGCTGAAAAACTCCTCTATCCTATCAACGAGGGCAAGAACCTGTGCGCTGGAGGCACAAGCGGAGCCTACTTTCTTAATCGCACCGAGAGCCGTTGCAACTGCAGCCTTTACAGGATGCCCCGACTTCGCCTGCTCCTCTAGCACTTGTACGTTGTAAAGAACCATCCCCTTGTCCTCCTCGGCAAGAGACATGGCGATTTCCCGCAGAGCGGCAATTTCGTTTTCGATTTCAGGATTGGACGATACGAACGACTGGTTGCCGGTAATTGACGCCGATCCTGATGCCGCCACTATCTGCACGTCGCTTGACCCCTCGACGGTGACGATTTGCTGGCCTTTCTGGTCTAAACCCATCTCGATCCCCTTCATCTTTAGGTGGTTCTCGATATGTTCGATAAGGAGGAAAGCGACTTCTTTAAGGAAGTTTCCCACCATGACATCGTATTTCCTCGAGCCGTGTCCGTACCTGTAGAAGAAAAGATCGGCGCCATCGATCCCCCTTCGCCTCATGTCGCGAAGAATAAACAGTATCCTGGCAACTTCGTCTTCAGTGGTCCCTCCGACCACTTCGAACGGCGACCATGCGCTTTGCCTTGCACGATCTACCATGGATTTGGCATCGGCTTCGCTCATCGTCGAAATATCCAGGCAGCCATTAACGTACTCGCAGATCATGGGCTCTTCCTCAAGGAACCTGAGGAATGTCGCAAGGTTTTCCTTAAACTGGCCGGACGTCGATCTCATGAATCGGCTCGCCTGCGCATGAAAGAGGAAAAGTGTCTTTCTCAAGGTCGTATCATTGCTCATTGAAATTGGTCACCCCGCAATACGGACATGTCCATGCTGAGAACGACAGGGACGCGGACACCTTTGAACGTCTGCGGCAATGCGCGCACAAAACGACATCAAGATCGCTTATTTCAGGGATAATCTTCGGTTCGGGCTTCGACTTGATTTCGTTCGCCCTGAAACGCACAGCTTTGCCCCGGCTTCTTCTTTCGGCTTTTTTCATCTCTTTGTTTATTGCGTCTATAACGGCATTGCCGATTCGCGCCTCAATGGCTTCCTCGATTTCTTCTGGGATGAAGGTGTCAGATGCCATTCCGCATTTTGGGCATCTGATCTCGAGAACCGATTCGCTTTCTGCCTCAACGGGGTCGATAGCAAACCTTTCGCTGCATAACGGGCACTGAGCAGGGGAGAACCCGTCTGCGTCGTTTGGAATCTCAAAAGAAAGCTGAGGCTTCGGTAGTTTGTGTGACAAGGGGCTAGCCTAGGCAGCAACGCTCTTCGCTCCCTTCACGCCCTTCTTCCTCGCCTTCACCG
>CAJFUR010000180.1 GCA_904420215.1 uncultured Eggerthellaceae bacterium | reverse complement strand
GAGCAGCGTGCGCCGGCAGAACTCGGCCTTGGACACCCCCAGGCGCTCGATGTGGGCCCGGGCGAGGAGGGCGAAGGGCGCCGGGGAGGCCTCACCGCCCGCGGCCAAGGCGGTCGGCGAGCTTCCTGAACGACTCCTCCGACAGGCAGTGCTCCATGCGGCAGGCCTCCGCCGAGGCGGTCTTCGCGTCCACGCCGGACTCGGCGAGCAGCCGCTCGAAGAAGCGGTGCTTGGCGAGGGTGGCCTCGGCGAGGCGCCCGCCCTCATCGGTCAGCCGCACGTCGCGGCCGACCACCTCGGCGAGGCCCCCGCGCGCCAGGTTGCCGAGCGCCTTGGTCACGCTCGGCTTGGCGACGCCCATGCGCTCGGCGATGTCGACGTTGCGGCACGACCCGCGCAGGCGGCGGATCACCAGAATGGCCTCGAGGTAGTCCTCTTGCGACTCATGAAGCATCGGTTGGCTCCTCACGGAGATCGCCGGCAGGCGCCCCGCCTATGCGCCAGCCCTCCGCGCGGCTGCGGATCTCGACGAAGCGGCGGTACGTCCCCTCCTGCCCGAGCAGCTCCTCGTGCGTGCCGCGCTGCACGACCCTGCCGCCATCGACGACGAGGATCTGATCGGCATGCTCGATGGTCGCGAGCCTGTGCGCGATGACGACAACCGTCTTCCCCCGCGTGAGCTCGGAGAGGGCCTCCTGTATGAGGGACTCGTTCTCCGGGTCGATGCTCGCCGTCGCCTCGTCGAGGATCACGATCGGGGCGTCCTTGAGCAGCGCGCGGGCGATGGAGATGCGCTGCTTCTGCCCTCCCGAGAGGGCGTCTCCCGTCTCGCCCACCACGGTGCAGTACCCCTCGGGGAGCTCCCTCACGAACTCGTCCACGCGCGCCCGACGCGCCGCCTCGGCGACCTGCTCGCGCGTGGCGCCGGGGCACCCGAAGCGGATGTTGTTCTCGATGGTGTCGTTGAAGAGGTAGACCTTCTGGAATACGGCCGAGAAGTTCCGGAGCAGGCTGTCGCACGTCAGCTCGCGCACGTCGCGCCCCCCGACGAGGACGGAGCCCTCATCGACGTCCCAGAAGCGCATCATGAGGTTGGCGATCGTCGTCTTCCCCGAACCACTCGGGCCCACGATGGCGCAGGTCGTCTTTTCGGGGATGACGCAGGACACGTGCTCCAGGGCCTTTTTGCCGCCTTCCTGGTCGTAGGAGAACGAGACGTCCCGAAGCTCGATGCCGTGGTCGGCAAGGAGGGCGTCGCGGCCGTCGGCGTCGATGGGGCGAGCCTTCTCGATCGACTCGACGCGGTCCATGACGTCGTTCAGGTCGCCGAGCATGTGCGCCGAGTCGTTCACCCGCTCGACCCCCGAGAACACGGTGAACGAGAACGCGCAGAGGGCGAGCAGCACCCAGAGATCGACGCTTCCGCAGGCATGCCCCCACACGGCGGCGGCCACGACCCCGACGCTCGCCAGCTTGAGGGCGCAAAGGTGGACGACGTTGCGCGGCGTGAAGCCGAACTCGATCGCGATGCGCGCGCGTTTGAGCCTCTCGACCGTGGCGAGGATGGGCTTCATCGCCGCGCCTCCGTGGCCGTAGGACTTCGCCGTCCCGAGCCCGCGGACGTACTCGACGATGTTCCCGGCGAGCTCCTCGGTCGCTTCGTGGGACGCCGGGGTGAGCCTTGCGGAAACCCTGTTCACCGACGTGAGGGCGAGGCAGGACACCGCCGTCCCCGCAATCGCCGCCGCACCCGCGAGGGGCTCGAGGGCGAAGAGGAAGCAGATGACGGCGGCGAGGTTCACGTAGCCGTTCACGACGGCGTCCACCATCTTCATGCCCTGGAGCTCGAGCATGCCGAGCTCGGTCGTCGCCGTCGCGAGGATGTCGCCCGTCTTGACGTTGGAGAAATAGCCGAGCGGCACGCGCTTGAGAACGTTGCCGATCTTGATGCGGTCGTCCGGGGCGACCTCGTAGCCGATGGATTCTTGAAGGCGGTTCTTCCCGTACGAGAAGGCGAAGCGCGCGGCGACGCAGGCCAGGATGGCGGCAAGCGACCACCAGACCCATAGGGGGTCGAGCTCCCGGATTCCCCGCGCGTCCTCGGCTACGCGCGAGAGCAGCCACGCGGCGAGCAGGACGGGGGCGGCCGTCGCCCATGTCATGAAGAACGAGCAGACGCAGCCGAGGGCTAGCCGCTTCTTGTACGGGCCCGTCCAGCGGATGATTCTTATGAGCGCCTTGATCATCGTGAGCTCCCCTCCCTGTCGCTCGAGCCCGCCGCCCAAGCCTTTGCGCCGATATGCGCCTGCCACATGCGCGCGTACAGCGGGCAGCGGCCGAGGAGCTCGCGATGCTTGCCCTGGTCGACGATCCTGCCTTGGTCGATGACGACGATGCAGTCGGCTGACGTTATGGTCGAGAGGCGGTGCGCGATGACCACGAGCGTCTTTCCCGCCGCGAGACGCGCTATCGACCTCTGTATCTTGTCCTCGTTCTCGGGGTCGGTGAACGCCGTCGCCTCGTCGAGGAGAACGATCGGGGCGTCCTTGAGGATCGCCCTCGCGATCGATATGCGCTGGCGCTCGCCGCCGGAGAGGGCCCCGCCCGCCTCGCCGGCCGGAGTGTCGATACCCTGCGGGAGCCGTTTCACGAACTCTTCGCAGCAGGCCGCCCTGGCGGCCGCGGCCACCTCCTCGTCCGTCGCCTGCGGCCGGCCGAGCCGGATGTTCTCCCGGATCGTCGCGTCGAAGAGGTAGTTGTCCTGCGCGACGAAGCTCACCAGCTCGGAGAGCTGGTCGAGGGGCATCTTGCGGACGTCCACGCCGCCCACGGAGACCGAGCCGCCCTGAACGTCCCAATGGCGCGCGATGAGGCGGGCGAGGGTGGACTTGCCCGACCCGGAAGGCCCCACCAGTGCGCAGAAGCTGCCTTGGGGCATTCGGAGCGACACGTCGTGGATGACCTCGTTTCCGCCGTCATAGGAAAAGCTCACGTGGTCGAGGGCGATCGAGGCGCCGCTCGTTTCGGCCCGGCCGTCGGGCTCGGCGAGCTCGGGCAAGTCGAGGAACTCCCTCGTGTCGGAGACGGCGTACTCCATCGACTTCATCTCGTTGACGAACGACGTGAACCTCGTGATCGGGTCGACGATGGAGAGGGCCAGGATCACGCACATCGCGAGCTCCGACGGGGCGAGCGCGCCCTCGAAGTACAGCCAAAGGCCTGCGGGAACCACGCCGAGCAGCGTTGTGGGCATGATGCTCGCCATGAGGTTCATCCCGACCCACGTCGAGCGGAACCACCCCATCGTGTAATCCTTGAAGCTGCGCACGGCGTCAGCGTACTTCCGGTACGAGTCGGTCGCCTGGTTGAACGCCTTGACCACCTGGATGCCCTCGATGTACTCGACGATCACGCTGTTCACGTGGTTGCTCTCGGCCATATAAGCCGCGTACCTGGCGTTGAACTCCTTGAGGCTCGATGCGAACACGGCAAGTCCGATCGGCACGGACACCAAGCAGGCCAGCGCCATACGCCAATCAATGGCTACGAGCCACGCCGCGAGCCCCAGGGCGAGGAGCATCGACCCGGAGAGCTCGGGGATCATGTGGGCAAGCGGAACCTCGACCCCTTCGATCCTATCGAGAAAGACGCTCTTTATCTGACCGATGCTCTTTCCCTGCACGGTGCCGAGCGATGCCCTCATCAGCTTGTCTATGAAGTCCCGACGAAGCGTTTCCAGAATGGTGTAGGCGGACATGTGGGAGAGCAATGTCGAGACTCCGAACAGTACCTTGCTCACGACATACGACCCCGCCGCTAGGCAGAGCCAAGGCAGCGCGGCTTCGAAGGTGAGCCGCCCCTCCATGGCGGCCGTCATGATCCGATACACCGCGTAGAAGGGCACGAACCCCGCCGCAACGCTCAGGATCGATGCAAGAAGAGAACCCGCCATTCGCCCCTTACATCTTCCTGAGTAGGAGAGCAGAGTACCCAGCCAGGCGCGCTGTCCGTCGTTGCCCGATTTCTCGTTCTCCGCCATAAGCATCACATCCTCATTCCACACCATCTGGCGTGGCCACGAAAGAGTTAACCGTGGCTTATTATCGAGTTGGGCAGGGATGCTTTCAGCTCCATCTGGGCAACGTTCGCCCAGATGGACAAAAACAACGGCTCCTACTGCAAGGTGCGACGATAGCCGGCGGGACAGACACCCCATACGGATTTGAAAGCGGCGGAGAACTTGGACGGGCTGTCGTAACCTACCGCGGCCCCGATGTCGGCCACCTTCATCTCGGACTCCCTGAGGAGCTGGGCTGCATAATCCATCTTGAGACGCCGAAAGTACGCAGCGGGAGAGGACCCGTACACGCCTTTGAAGCATGCCTTGAACGTCGTGAGCGGCATGCGCGCGAGGCTGGCCGCCTCCTCGACGGTCACCGTCGCGGATAGGTCGCGCGCGACAAGGTCCCTCGCCTTCTTGACCCGGTTGACCTGCGATCTCGGGAAATACGCCATGTCGTTCGTTGGGAGCGGTTCGAGCGCGTTGAGGAACAGCAGGAGCTCGAGCGCCTTGATCTGGCAGTAACTCTTCCGGATTCTTTCCGGAGTCACGCTGAGCTCCGAGAATATGTGCGCGGCACCGTCGCAGCGGTGGAGCAGGAAGGGGGTTCCGTCAAGACAGTATCTGCGACGAAGGTCGTGAAGATCGACGGGAAACCCCTCGAACGCCCGGAGGATCGACCTCTGGGCGCGTTCGACCTCGTAAGTGACCGTGACGCCTCGGTACCTGCCCGTAGGAAGCAGGAACTCCCCGGAATGGTTCGACCTGTCGTCGACCTTGATATCTCCGGCTGCGACATAGGCGCACGACCCGCCCGCCATGGGCTGCTCGAGGCGCCCCTCTTCGCACCAGTCGATACACAGGACCTCTGCCGATGTGGAGAACCCTGAGACGCAGCGTTCCATATGGAAGTCGTTGAACGAGATCGTTATCCCGGGAAGCGGTTCGACAAGCGACATCGAGCCAGTACCCGACTCAGTCTCGATCTCGAGCAAGCCGGAGTCGCCGTCGATGTCGAGTCGAACCTCGCCCTCGATGGCGCGCTCTGGCGAGTCCCCGAGCACCCGCGTAGGCAGCAGCTCCCTGCCTGAAAAAATATTCGACGGAATGTCCATGGTCCACCTCCTTGCGCTATCCTACCCGGCGCGCGTGAGCTCCAGCGCGCTGTCGCAGCAGCGGTTCAGGAATTCTCGGTCGTGGGTGACGACGACCACGGTCACCCCTTTGTCCGACAAGCCGCGCACTAGGCTCGCCACCTGACCCATGTGGTCAAGGTCAAGCCCGCTCGTGGGCTCGTCCAAAAGGATCAGCCTTCTCTCTGAAAGAAGCGTGCATGCCACGGCGAGGCGCTGCTTCTGCCCGCCGGACAGGGCCATGGGGTGCACGTCCCGCACATCGAGAAGGTCGAGCGAGGCGAGCGTCGCCTCGGCCCTCTCCTTGGCGTCCCCCTCCTCCTTGCCGCCCAGCGAGAGCATGCACTCGTTCCAGACGCTGTCGCTGAAGAGCTGGTTGTTGACGTCCTGCATCACGAGCGAGACGAGGCGCCTCCGGGCGCGGCGCGCGACCTGCTTCCCTCCGACGAGGACGCG
>CAJFUR010000179.1 GCA_904420215.1 uncultured Eggerthellaceae bacterium | reverse complement strand
GGCCTCCGACCACACCGGGAAGGAGACCGACGAGGCGGAGGAGAGCACGCCGCCGGAGGCCCTCAGCTCCACCGCCCTCTGGTCGGCGGACACCTCGGCGGAAAGGGAGAGGGGCACGTCCTCTTGGTCTTCGAGCAGCCGATCCGCCACACGCCCTTCAGATAACCCATACGACATATAATGCGTGTAATAAGCCCGCGTATCGTCACCGAAAGCATTTCGCAAGTCTTCGTAATTCTGCTTGTAGTAACTCACGTTGAAACGCGACGAAGCCTGACGCCCCTCTTTCATGCCGTAGATAACGAAATGGCTCAAAACGCCAGCAGGGTTGCCAACACCATACGCATTCACCACATCCGGGTTGTGTTCCATGTAGTAATCGTAGTCGTACACCGCCGAATAATCGATCCATGTCGATTGAGGGAACTGCGCGGCAATGGCTTCGGCATCGGCCTGCCCCATTCTGGCGCAACCTTCATCGGTAAGGTAGTTCGCCACGTCATTCGTGTTCGTGATGAACCCATGCTCGATCAGAATGCCCGGAATGCCCGCATTGTTGCTTGCATTGATAACGGCAAGATCCATCCGCGTTTTCAAGCCGCGATCATACAAGCCGAGGGCGGTCAGCTTTTCTAGAACCCTGTTCGCCAAGTCAGCGGAAACCTGAGTATGGCCCGAACCCGTGTTCTCGGGCACAAGCACTTCAACGCCATGGGCGGCCGATGAATCGTAGGAATTGATATGCAGGCTCACATAAACGGCGGCGCCCGCCTCCAAAGAGCGCGCCACGCGATACTTGTAGTCATCGCTGCCGAGTTCGTCGTTTTCTCCACGGGTCAAAACCACGATGAAGCCGTAGCTTTCCAGACGTTCCTTGCACGCCACGGCAATTTTCCATGTGAGGTCAGCTTCTTCGAGGCCGTTGGCACACGCCCCCGGGTCAACTCCCCCATGGCCCGGGTCGAGTGCTATGACCGGCGAAGCCACGGAATTGCCCACGGCAGCACGCGATAGCGAATAGACCGATGCAGCTGAACCACCCTGAACGACCACGTCATCAAGGGCGGCATCCAAGTCACCCGTCTCCACCATTTCGCCAGAATCATCTTCGTAGTACGCCGTCACAACTTCTTCGACTACAACTTGCTCAGTTACCGTAAAAGACCAGCCATTGTCCGACAGGTCAACCCTGTGCCACTCGCCCGCCGAATCAGCAAGGGTATACTCAACTGCCACCAAGCGGTACTCACCGACTTCGAAAGTATCAGATCCAAAGACGAATGCAGCCGCATTCTCGCTCACAGCCTCTGCCGAAACACTGATCAGAGCGCCGTTGGAAATTTCTTGATAAGTCAGCCTTGCTTCATTGACAAGCAATGATCCATCGGCCAACTCAAAAACTATCTCCTGATCGGTGTCCAAGGAGAGTTCCCTGAAGGCCAGATAGACGTAGGAAAGAGCAGTGTCGGCCTCTAGGTATACACTGTCGCTAAAAAATTCTCCTGCATGTGGGTCGAGTTTCGAAGAATCATCCAGCCCCCGCTCACCTTCACAAGGCACGCCACTTTCATTGTCCGCAGAAGACGCGCCACCCAAGTTGCCTGAATCAACGTCCGCATCGCCCTCAGACAGAAGCGAAGACGTGGATTCGGTTGCAGCCGAATCCCAAGCCTCCTCCTGAACGTCTTCCGCCAAAGCAACGGAAGGAACGCCAAAAAGGGAAAACGCCAGCACTAAGCTTGTAAATGCCGAAACAGCTTTACGCATGCAAGTCATCTAATACGCCCCTCACTTAAAGAACAGCCATGCATATCCGCTAAATAGGACCACCGCAACATTTGCTTCTGGAAACGCTCAAGAGATCTGGCCTTCACTTGCTCGTCTCTCGTCAGATTCCAGCATATTTCGAACCAACCCTTCTTGAATCCTAAGCAGGTCATCTACATATTCGGAAAACGAGTATTCGCCGTCTACGTACCGCTTCGCCTTGCGAACTACATCGTTCTTGAAGGCTGAATCAATCAGAAATTTTCTCGTCATTTCGGCAAAGCCACCTAGGTCATACCCACGAACCAATCCGCCGCGGCCTTCGTCAAGCATCGTGCTCGCTCCCCCCGTGTTCTCGAAAGCCACCACAGGAACACTTTCCTTCATAGCCTCAAGAATCACTGAAGGAAAGGGATCTTCTCGAGAAACATTCCAATAGACGTCAGCCGAACGAAGGAGCCGACAATATGATGCGGGATCATCTATGAAGGGCAGCCAATGGAATCTGTCTTCCGCGCCACTTTGGCGAATCTCCGTCCTCAGCCAACTTCCCAACTCGGTCGTCTCGCCATCTCCTCCCGCCCAAACAAAATGCCATGGCCTATCGCCGGCAGCCTCTTGAGCCTTCAGCATCAGTGCTGCAGAAACAAACAGATCGACTCCTTTTCGGAAATTGAACGACCCCGAGCACAAAACAAGGGCAGCATCGGCAGGCGCACCAAGAGTCAATCTCGTTTCATGCGCCAAATCAGAACGGGAGCCATCAACCCGTGGCGGATCGAAATAAACCCCTTGATGTCGAATGATTACTTCCCCATGCACCGCCGGAAAAAGAAGAGCGAAGTCATTCGCCACTCTTTCATCGGGAAAAACAATGGCATCGGCATACGAAGCAACATCCTTGCCAAAGCTTATGAATCCAGTCGTTTCTATACTGGTTTTCATTTCATGAATCAAAGAAACAACATTGATGCCGGCAAAGCTACAATACTTTGCCCACGAGCCAGATACAATCGTGTTCAAGAAAGCACGTGTGTATCCCCTTCTCCTCAGCTCTCCAAGCAACGCAGCAGGCAACTGGGATTGCACGTCATCGGCATAATCCATTGCAACGACTTCGACCTCAAAGGCTGAATAATTGACAAGAGGTATGCCCAGTTTGCCGTAGTCATCAACAAGGTAGCCTTCGCTTTCATTAAGGGCAATAACTACCACGTCGATATCTGTCTCGGCGAGTCTCTTTGCAATGTTGAAGGCAAGGATGGGGGCACCTGTCTTGGAAAGATCGTGGGTGCAGACCACACAGCCGCTCCCATCCCGCGAATCAGGAACGTCATTCAGTGCGCAACGCACGAAATCATCGAAAGGTTCCCTGATGCCCACAATCTTCATTTCCCTGCATCCAAGTGGTCCTTCCTTTTCGGAAGGGTCAATCCTGATCATTGCAACTTGGGCGGGAAAGATAAACGTTTTCTTCACATGGGTTTTTCCGACGGATCCTGCGCTGACCACAAAACGCGCATCAAAGCATTCATCAGGGCGCGCATAGTAAACCCACACCTCGTCATTGCATCTGTCGTAATAGTGAATACTCAGCTCCACGCATGAAACGGGCTCATCAAACACAATGGTGATTCTTGGATCTCTCCCCGTGGAAGTAAGCTCTCCGTCGGCAAACCGCAGTTCGTCAAAGCTCGCAACGCTTCCGCCTTCAATGCTTAATGGGAAGTCTTTGAACTGTCGGCAACAATCGTTGTCTGTATTGGTTTCTCCATTTTCGCTAGCTCGGCCTCTCATCGCACGAAGCCTCTTGCGAATTCTGGCCGCCATTCCCCTCGCAGCGTTTATCGAAACAGTCATTCGAGCTCATTTCCCTTCAAAACCGAACAAAACATGTCGCGGTCGCGTTTTGCGAAACTTGTTCTACTTCCAACAAAAACGAGTTTTTTCAACCGATGCTGGTTAGATATAAACTCCAAGCAATCGCTTAGGCTATCCAAGCTGGTATTATCGACCATGAGAAGCGACGTTCCTCTCCTAGCCGCATACCCACCACAGGCAAAAAGCTCAAGCCATTGGGTCATGGAACGCTGCGCCAAGCAGAGCTCAGGGGCGTCGAAAGGCATACCATCCGATAGCCCAAATATAAATTCGTTTATTTCAAAGCAAGATCGAGAGGCGTCCTCCGCGCCGATCAAAAACAGGGAACATCCCTTTTGGCTCAGCAAATCAGCCACGCTGCGTATCGATGGGCCAAAAGCAACGACCTGTTCTACGGAAAATCTCTGAACTAGCGAAGCAATGTCGTCCGTCTTGTCGCCGCTATCACTCGCCACAATCAAAACAGGGCACTTGCGTTTATAAAAAAAGGGCGCCGCTGCCAGCGACTCCAAATTATCGCTAAAATGCACAAGTGCTACCTTGTCTTCCGGCCAAAGCTTCCGAAGCATTCCATATTCGAATACCCTAGACGACAGTTCGTACAAATCGCCGTCGTTGCAAAGCCTAACCACCTCTGTAGCCCAAGGCAATTGGTCAAACAACAAAGAGGCCTGCTCAGCTTTGTTGCCACAGTCTATGAAGACAATGCGCTCAGGCTTGGCATCATACAGAATCCGCTCAATCGAATCGGGCATGCCATTAGGATTCAAAGGCAACACGGGAGCATCGAAAACGGACGCAAGCGCATTTGCCATGAGGGCATTCGCGTGGGTTGCGGAGCAGGCGAACACCACGGTGTCCATATCCTGGCAATCCCACCCCCGCAGAACCAACTTCGCGTTGGTGCTGTCGGCGTTCTCTCCCGACACGACGACGCATGCGTCTTCGGGGACCTCGACTTCATCCAGACGGCACAGGGCCTCGAACACCCGCTGCTCGGACTCCTCGCTGCCGGTCCGCCCGCCCAGGCCGCCGTACACGCGGCACACCGATTCCGCCTCGCCCATCAGGCGCGTGTGCCCCTTCTCTATCCAAACGGCCTTGTTGCACAGGCGCGCTATCTGGTCGTTGCTATGGGAAACAATGAGCACGGTGACGCCATGCTTTTCAATGAGCTCCGTTATCCGGTCTTCGCATTTGCGCTGGAACATGAAATCGCCCACGGAAAGAACTTCGTCAACCAGCAATATCTCCGGCACAATAACCGTGGCGATGGCAAAAGCTATTCTTGCCACCATGCCCGAAGAGTAGTTCTTGAGCGGCATGTCCAAGAACCGCTCGATCTCGGCGAATTCCACTATCTCGTCGAAATGTTCGTCAATGAAGCTTTTCGAATACCCCAGCAAGGCACCGTTCAAGTAAATGTTCTCGCGGGCAGAAAGGTCGGGGTCGAAACCAGCGCCCAACTCAATGAGTGGCGCTATGTTGCCGTTGATCTCGCACGTGCCCTTCGTGGGCTCCAACACGCCGGCAATTATCTTGAGCAAAGTTGACTTGCCCGAACCGTTCGTGCCTATGATGCCGAAAACGTCGCCCTTCTTCACCTCGAAAGACACGTCGTCCAAGGCGGTAAAGCCTTCGAAAAACAGTTCGCGCCTGGCAATTTTTATGGCGTATTCCTTCAGACTGTTCAATTGTTCGGAAGCCATGTTGAACACCATGGAAACATGGTCCACCTTTATCATGGCAGGACGGTCGTCCTTGACATTTTCTTCTCCGGCAAGCAAGCTTTTGTCAAGCGCCGAAGTGTTGACACTCTCAGGCAACAGAACTCCTTTAATTTCAAACGGCAATCACATCATCAAAGCAAGCCTAGCGCTCTTCATTCGCAGATCCCGAAGGCGGAGCAGTCAAGACGCTCACGTCAGCGAAGGTTTGAGTGACGGAAGCCTTATCGGCCCAAACGCACCACTCGCGGTAAGAAAAGCGATGTACCCTTTAAGAGTTGCATACAGCTCACCAGCGCCATCGGCGAGCACGTATGTTTTCAGCTTGGCAAAATCAGCCGCGAACTCGCCTTTCGCTGCAAAAGTTCCAGACATGCTGGCTTTGCACCGGCTATAGGGCCCTTCGCCGCTCATTCCAACATCCACACTCAAGACCAATTCGCACAAAACAAGGCCGCTGCCCTCATCGACTTCAGGGGCTCTGTAGTTGAGCAGAACCTCCATTGTGCTTGACTCTTCCGCCTTCGCCAAAGAATCAAACTTCTCGAGGTGGAAGTCGGTCAGCTCATGACGAACCATGTCCACGTCTTGTATGGCAAAACGTGGCATAACCTCACCTCCCGCCATTAGCCCTCCTTCACGTCGATGACATCTGGCACAAGCGGAATTGCACGCCTTTCGCTTGTGCAAATATTCTCAAATTTTATGATCTGGCAACCAGTCACAGACTCCGATGCCAACGCTGGCCTAGAGAACCCTGCGGATAAATCCATGTCGAGGGCGC
The DNA here is from genome assembly GCA_904420215.1 of uncultured Eggerthellaceae bacterium. Classification (GTDB taxonomy): domain Bacteria; phylum Actinomycetota; class Coriobacteriia; order Coriobacteriales; family Eggerthellaceae; genus CAJFUR01. The sequence continues at coordinate 15,914 of CAJFUR010000179.1, read as the reverse complement.
TCTCCAAGCGCGCAAGCGTCTTGAGCGTCATGCTTTGTTCACCGCTAAGAATGCGGGAAATTCTTGCAGGCGTCACGCCCATCTTGTCGGCCAAGTCTTTGTTCTTCAGTCCAAGGGCCTTCATTCTTTTGTATACCGTTGCAGATATTTCCATGGCATGATCCCAAGCCAAATCATCAGGCGAAAGCCGCTCTTCCAAAAGCCACTCGAAATCTCTAACGCCTGATTTACCGTTCATCTTCGTTCTCCCTCTTCATGCACTCAAACGCTATCCGAGCGAGCGCTTCGGCCCTCTTCATCAGCGAAGGTGGCAACTTGCCGTTCTTCCCCTGATGTCCGTCAAAGTCGAAAAGGTATACAGGGACTCTTCCTTCGTGCACATACGTCATAACCCGTATCACTTTGCCAGGAACGCGCAACTCGAACACGGACAAGTCGGCAGTTATCGTTTTCAGGGTATGCGAACTGCGAGCCCAGTCCAATCCATTTTTATTGACCCTTTCGACGGTTCTGGCGATCAAAACCGACCTCTGCCGACTTTTCGGGTTGTCAACCAGTTCATCCATGAACGAAGGTTTTCCGGCAGACGCCAAAACCTTCATATAGGAACCGGCAGACAATCTGAACGATACTATTTCATAGTCCATTCTGTCGGCTCCTCTCATGATATATTTACCTATAGGTAAAGTAAACAATAATTAGATGCATTTTCGCCTACGCGCAAACAAACAAGCCTTTCACACATAGAGAATGAACTTCTTTTGCTGCCGGCGAAACACCGCATACCCCAAAACCAAGGCGAAAACGGCAAACCCGAGACATATCAAATTCTCGGCAAGACCAGGCGTCGTGCCCCAAAGGGCTATCTGGCGAAAGTACGTAACGTAATGATACATCGGGTTGGCTGACATGATGGGAGCCATCCATTCGGGAATGATGTCCACCGGATAGAACAGAGGCGTAGCGTATGTCCATGCCGTCAGGACAACGCCCCAAAGGTGTATGATGTCGCGGAAAAACACCGAAAGCGCCGCCAGCAGCAAACCAATGCCCAAACTGAACATGAACACGTAAAGCAGCAACACGGGCAACAGCAGCAGGTTGGGCGTGGGGGCTATCTGGAAAAACAGCATAACAGCCGCCACGGCAATCAACGAAATGACGAAATTCAACAGGCTGAACAAAACCTTCTCAAGTGGGAACAGTACCTTGTTGATGCGGATCTTTTTAATGAGTGGGGCCGAGCCGATAATGGAACTCATGGCCTGCGACGTGGCGTCAGACATGAGCGTGAACAGCGTCTGCCCCAAAATGAGATACAGGGGAAAGTTCTCTATCTGGAAGCGAAAGAACGTCGAGAACACTGCCGTGAGAACCACCATCATCAAAAGGGGGTTCAATACCGACCACAGCACGCCCAACGCGCTTCGACGGTACTTCAACTTGAAGTCCTTCGAAACAAGGGAAGTCAGGATGAACCAGTCGCGCTTGGTTTGCTCTTTGAACACGCTCATAAGCTCCCAGTTTCCCTCTTTCGAACGCACTTGACCCAATAGGCCGCCCATTGCCATTCTCCAAGCGAAAGCCGCCCCTCAAACTGCAAAAAATTATGATAGCACGTTAGGAAAAGGGCTTGACCAAACCATGCCAGACCCTCTCTAAACTACAAAAGGGAGGGTCTGGCATGTACGACACGATAGGCGGGTCAATCGTTTCGCAAGCGGAAATACGAATTGTCTATAGTGACATTGGGGTTGTACAGCACGTCGCGCCTAAACTTGCTCCCCCATTTGCTCCACAAGGCCCGCAAGTCTTCGTCAAGCGAGGAGTCGCGAACATCTTTGCGACCGGGCCATAACACCGGTGCCCAATTGGTAGCCACGACGTTCGGATCAACGACGCAAAGCTTCCCCAATTGTCGCATCTTGAAGCAAAAATCAACCGTTGTCACCAAACTGGTTGCATACGTGTCAAACCCGCCGACTTCCTCGAACTGGCTTTTTTTGAATATCAGGAAATCCGGAGACACCGCACTGTAATTGCAGCAACATTCGGCCGTGCCGTGATAGCCTCCCCCCATATGGTTGGTGAAGTTCTGATTCAAATAGCCAATGGTTCCGTCTTCGTGGATGCATAAACCGGCGTGCTGAACCAAACCATCGGGATACAGCATTTTGGGAGCAACAACCCCCACTTCCTCGCGGGCAAAATAGCCTAAAAGACGTCGGATCTCGAAACCCTCAGGAATATCCGCAGACTCGTTCACTAGAACGATGAGTTCGTTTCGAGCGGCAGAAACGGCCTCGTTGACGGAACTGGCATAACCACCCGCTTTTTCACGGGCACAAACGAACGACACTTGCGTATGCGACAAGTCAACATCAGCTACCGTATCACCCAAAAGGAGGCTGCCAAGAACAAATCTGCCTCCATCACCACCACCCGCGATATCGCACAAACACGCATTCAAAACCCCAGAATTCGCATATTTCGCAACCAATGCAGAAGCGCCGAATCCGTCGTAGTCGTAATCAATCCGATACACACAAGGTATGTCGGTCATATTCGTATGAGTCTTTATACCCCTTCTTGCAAAATGATTTTGCAGAACCAGGGCACCGGCTTTCTCCGCATAGGGCTTACTTTCCATGATTCCACCGTTGGTAGAATCGGGATGAACCCGCCAATGATACAAAACCTTTGGAATATGCACCACAGAAGAATCGCACTCGAAGGCTTTCAAAGACAGATCGTAGTCCTGGGCACCATTTACATCGTCGGAAGATAATTCGATTCGGGAGAACACTCGGCGAGCTACCATAAGGAAATGGACAATGTAATTGTGGGAATACAGAAGATCGAGGTTGAAATCAGGTTTGAAAAGCGGGGCAAACCGATCAGACTCAGAAACCCGAAAGCTGTCTTCGTCGCAATACAGCATCGCCACAGAAGGATTCGCGTTTATGCACTTCACGTACTCATAAAGCGCATGCGGGTCAAGCATGTCATCATGATCGAGAAACGCAATGTACTCCCCTCGCGAAACGCCTATGCCGTAGTTCGTGTTTCCTGCTATGCCGCGATTCTCTTCCAAGCAGTGAAGTTTGATGCGCTCGTCATCGAAACGCGAGAGAACACTTTGCATTTCCCTGTCGCTGGGGCTTGCGTTCACCAGCACAAGTTCCCAATTCCCATAGCTTTGCGCAAGCACGGAACCCATCATGTCTTTGAGGTATCGGGGAGGTGTGTGATAAAGCGGGGTGACGATGCTGATCAACGGCTTTCTTCCAAATGCCTCGATTTCCCTATTGATCAAATTGACGTCTATTTGCCGTGCCTGCTTTTCTATCCACTGGTGGTACAGGCCGTCGATGCCTGGATTGACCATTTCCAAATCCCGCGCAAAAGAAAGGGCGTCGAATTTTTCTTTGTCCATTTTGGCAAAAGGATACCCATCTGCTTCTACTATGAAACCGCACAAGCCAATGGGCAACCGAATGGAAACGATGGAGTTTTCCCACTCTGGAAAATCAGCGTGCGGAAAACGCTCCATAACGATGGGTTCGCAATCGACGTTACGCCCCTTGAGATTCCGCACGGTCAAACCTGAAGCATCGATGGGGCGTTCGCCTTCGAAATGCAATCGGAACACCGTGCTTCCACCGCCGTCGAACACCTGAATGAACTCCGATCGACCCTCGCCCTCCCTTTCGAAAACATCGGAATCCCTTAGAATTCGATACAAACGAGGGATCCTATATCGACCGAGACGTGCCGACCATTTCAAGAAGCGACCAGACAACTTGAGTTTCGCAGATTTCAATCCGCTTTTACAACTGGCGACAATGCTCAAATGATAATTTTTCGTCTCCATGAGTGGGAAGGTCAAAATGACAAGCCCCTCGTTATTTGCCGCATGCCGAACGACACAAGGGATCGGAATCCCCTCGTCAATCGTGACAGAAACAGAAACATCCATGCAGACACCAAGCTTGAGTTTCGCATATCCAATCCCGCCATATGCGCATACCCCATTCACTTCAACGTTCACAGAATGCTCCTTGCCCGTGGTTTTCGTGAAAACCCACGATACCCCATGTCGCTCCATGAAAGCAACCTGCTAAAAGTCGAACGCCCAGTTTGCGCAACGTTTGGGGTTGCATGGTTTTCTTACGAACACCGACACTCGTTTGAACGCGTTTTCTTATACTTCCGGTATGCCATTATCGCCAATCGCACCAAAGAAGGTATCGACATGGAAAACACTGCGAGTTCGCTCGTGTCGGTGATAGTGCCCGTATGCAACGTTCAGGATTTTCTGGATCAATGCCTGAACAGCATACGGAACCAAACGCACGAGAACATGGAGATCATCTGCCTGAACGACGGGTCGCAAGACGGTTCCCTCGACATCATGCGCCAGCATGCGGCAGAAGACGAGCGCATGGTTGTCATCGACAAGGAAAACGAGGGGTATGGCGCCACATGCAACCGCGGCATGGACATGGCAAAGGGAGAATATGTTTCCATTGTCGAACCCGACGACTTCCTCCTTCCTGCAATGTACGAAGACATGCTGACATTGGAGCACTCTTTCCGCCAGCCCATCGACATTGTGAAAACGCCCTGGATCGACGTCTCTTATTGGGACGATCCCGAAAAGGAAACGTTCAGCCCTTCGACGCTCTATCGCAGGCTGAAGACATCCGTCAAGCCGTTTCGGTTGGAAGAGGCTCCTGTCCTCATCGAGACGCACCCCTCCATTTGGTCTGCTCTGTACCGGAGGGATTTCCTGAACGAGAAGAACATCCGATTCGTCCCCTACCCGGGAGCAGGATGGGCCGACAACCCGTTCCTGATCGAAACGCTGTGCCAAGCTGAAACGATAGCCTACCTCGACAAGCCCTACTACAACTATCGCGTTGATCTACCCGGATCGACGCGCAATCACAAAACAGATGACGCCATTGCCCGTCCATTCGACAGATGGATAGAGATGCTGAAAGTTTTAGACCGCCTGAACGTTTCCGACCTTGGCATTCTGAGGGCGCATTATCTTCGAGGATTCAATTACATCGCAGGCGCCATCTATGACGACGGATGGGACAACGAATTGGTTCGAAAGAAAACCCAGGAAGTTTTCGCACTCATGGACAAAGACATCGTGCTTGGACACCCGAAGCTGCACCCGCAAAGGAAACGCTTCTATTTGGAGCAGACAGATCAACCCGTTACGCATATTTCACGCTTACCCTATTTTGCCCACCTCGCTAAAGAAACCTTGCACGAAACGAAGGCGGCAGGTTTTACCTCCACCGTGCGCAGAATAGCTCGCCACAACCCTTCCAAAGACCCTGTGGAAACGCGAAACAGCGAGTAATCCCATTCGGCATGAGCAAGCGCCCGGTCCGAGAATGTCGAACCACAGATTAAAAACGACCTCAAGAAAAAGCGCCGATTCTTCAATCTGATAGCAGAGTCCATCTCATACCTGCTTGCAAGCCATCGGCTCACAAGCGAACCACCAGGGGTTTGCGATGAATCGCAAACCCCTCCTTTTGCCACCTTGCCCAACACGGTGCGAGTGCGATATCCCTTTCGAAGCAAAGGCCATTCGCACAAACCGTCCCTATGACAGCCCCGAAGGAACACATAATCCAAAGCCTCTGCAAAGAGCCGAAGCCCGGAAAATTCCGCCGCAAGCGCTCGCAACGCCCGCCATCGGCCAGGCGCAAGCCCCAGCAGGCATTCGCACAAGTTGATCAACCGCGCCCCTTTTCTTTATATCGAATTCCAGTGGGTTGAACAAGTCAACCCCCAGTAGAAAGGATTTGGTATGAAGAAGTTCGAAATCACCCAGAGCACAGAGGAAGAAAGAGAACTTGTCGGGCGCAACGTGAGAGCACTGCGCGAGGCGCAAAGGCTCACCAAGGCACGTTTGAGCATGATGGCTGGCTTGAGCAGACAAGAGTTGTCCAAAGTCGAGAGCGGAGAGGCGAATGTCACATTGAACACGCTTTCCCGCTTGGCGGACGCCCTCGGTGTCGGGGTCGGCGATCTGTTCGCAGAACAGCCACTGGGCAAGTAAGGCATCTGCTTTCGGCGTGCCCGCGCACGCCTCGCTGAAACGCGGGTGAAATTCGCCTGGCAGCAATCGGCGCCAGATGGCGGCGCACGCGTGCCGCCATCTGGTTTCCGCAGATGCAATGCGCAACCAAGAGCGCAATCGCAAAGCGCCTTCCGGCCAAGAAGGCCAAATGGCGCGCCTTCCTTCAAAAGCCTCGCCGAAAGCCCCGCAACGGCCGTCGCCGATCAGACGCGAGTGCCAGCAAATGCTTGCAGGTTGAACGGCTGCGTCCTTTTTCCTTATATCGGATTCCGGTGGGTTGAAAAGGTCAACCCTTAGGGAAAGGACGCATCATGAAGGAAACGGAAACTGCCCGACACGCGAAGCAGGAAAGAGAGCTCGTCGGGCGCAATGTGAAAACGCTGCGCGAAGGGCAAAGGCTCACCAAGGTGCGCCTGAGCATGATGGCCGGAATGAGCAGGCAGGAGCTGACCAAGATAGAAGCCGGGGAAGCGAACGCCACCTTGAACACGCTCGTCCGACTGGCGGATGCGCTCGATGTGGCGCCTGCCGACCTATTCGCCAGACAATCAGGCGAATAGGACGCCGGCATGAAACACCGCCCTTGACCGCATCTGCGTGGGGTTCGCCTCACGAGGCTTGGCGCCCGCCTGAATCCGGGCGCGTTCCACCGCCCGGATTCCGCAGGCGCGACTCGCGACCGCAGATGCAGCCACAGGGCGTCATTTTCGGCCATCGAAGGATAAGGCAGGACGAAGACCAAGGATCCGGCGCCTCGCAGAACGTAACCGCAAGGCGCCGAATCCGAAGATCGAGGGATGTGGCCGTCAAACCCGCAAGATCGCTCTTCAAATCTTCTGTGGCTTCCTTGAATGCAGGGATCCTGCTCGTTATTCTGTCCAGTTTCTCAACCAGCCCTTCGTCGTCGCCCGAACCGCAGGACGGGCTTTCCGCTTCTTCTGCCCCTTGCCCACCAGCGGCCATCAGACGCCCAATGTTCTCCTCCACGGCTTCATGAATGTCTCCCACAAGTTCTCGGACCTTCTCCTTGTACTTCCTGTCTTGCGGCAATAGCTCAAAAACAGGTTGGCATCCACAAGCTTGCGAGAATTCGCCTCACCGGTCCCGCTTTCGGGCGCAACAACCTTCATCGGCCTTTCCACCTCTCTCCCAATATGGCCACCATGGTCAAACGCAGCCGGATCCCACAGGACCGAAACGGGTACGGCGCACATCCTCTCCGAAAAGGCTCAACCTTTTCACCAAAGTAGACAACATAGCCGCGATGGAATCTCGGATCGGACGCCAAAGAGTAAAGCCCCGCGAAATCCCCTTGCGAAACCGATGTCGAAGCCTTGACTTAAATGCCAACGAGTTCGTTTTTTGCACAGAAGCGCCAGATCCACTTCCTTGGGGTTCCGGCCAGACTCTCGCCAGTAATAGCAGTCGGCCCTGTGCACACCCCATTGGGTATCAGGCACAATCTGGGAAACCACATAGGATTCGAGCACCTTGCCCAGCAAGGACCTGTCGGCAAAAGGGTCTTTCCCGCTTTCCCTGAGGGCTTCCACGGAAAACGAAGAGCGTGCAATACGCATACCCCAGAGGTTCAAGCTCTTAGCGCACTATGCGGGTTTTCCCAACAGCCCTCGCCCCTTCCGCAATGGCGACCTTTCGTAGACAATCCCGAATGGCACGACACAAAGATCGGTTTATGTAGTTCATGGCATTCGCTTCCTTGTAAAAATATTTGCACGTTCAATGTGTAAATGTTTTTACATTACAAGAGCAATGTCATGAGCCTTCGAGCAGGCGCCCGCAATCTTCAATGGTACCGTTCGGGCGACACCTTCATGCGGGAAAGATACCGCCCCAATGACAGCAGCGCTCCGCCATGGCGAAACCCATAGCGCAGCGGCGCCGGCAGCAACCCGCACCGCTGCTGCCGCCATGCCGACAGCGCTAAACCCCCTGAAAACAAACTTCGCAAAACCCAAACGCGACCCGGGAGCGTCTTCCAAAAGAAAGGCTTGCTCGGGCGAGCTGAACTTGAGGAACCTTTCGAAAGGCTCCTCAAGTTCAGGCGAAGGCGGCCTAGTATCTCACCGGTATCTCGGAATGCTTCACCGTTGGCTGGTATCCCCGGACTTCCAGCATCTCTCGAACGACTTCCCGCTGCAGTTTCTTTTGCCCCTCGCTATCGAGACTGGGTGCGAGCGTGATCTGGAAGACGGCTTCTTTTTCGAAGTCGAGATTAACGTAGGGGATCATGTATCCCACACTGCTTCTGTAGTTGACAGGGGCAGCGGCCTTGAACTTGTCGAACACCTTCACGTACAGGCGTACTTCCTTTTCGTGCGAGAAGCAGTCGAGCTTGAACAGCGGCTGGAGGTCGGTCAGCAATGTTGCGATGCAGTATCTCACGGAAGTGCCGTATCTGGGCTCGTAGTTGTTGCTCGGGTCCAGAATCGCCCTTTCTATCATCCTTAGCTGCTCCTCCTCGTCGTACACTACTTTAGCCGCCCGAACCTTCATGGTCCTGTCGGCATTCAGAGCCGAATCGAGGGAGTCCAGGATCTCTCGAAGGGAGAAGCCGATGCTCACTCCTTCGTACCGGTTGCCCTTGGAGTAGTAGTTCCACATCGCCAAGGCGTCGGGGTCTTCGGAAAACGATGTGACGTATGTCTTGAATTCGCTTCTTGCAGGCCGCGTCTTGCCGTCGATGGTCGGAACGATCAGGTCTGTGCGGTTCGGGCGCACATCGTGGATCAGGGCATAGAAGCGTTCGTCGATTTTGCCCGATTCTGCGAGCCGTTCGGATGCTTGCTTGAATCGGATTTCGGGAATCCTTCCCTCTGATGCGTCGTTCAAGCAGTCGTGCCTGCTCGCCCAAAGCCGCGCTCTGCCTTCTTTCGGCAAGATGGAGTCGATGTTTGCGATGGAGGTGTAGTGATACGCCATGTCTTTGTAGGTTTCGAGGGGGTCCAGCGTTGAGGATTTGAGTTTCCGGGTGAAGTCGTCCAGCACGCTTGTCATGATCCGTCCCTATCTCTTTGGTGTCTCGGAGTTGGCTACTGCGTGTTGATTCTTCGTTCGAGTTCGCGCATATAGCCAACGATCTCGTCAAACGCGGAGTATTCGCCGAAGAGCATGGGGCGCATCGACGCGCAATCCTCCTCCAGCTCCTCGAGCCGATGCCCGGGCGGGGCGAGCTTGATGGAGCCGGGGCGCGCCTCGCTCAGGCGAGCCCACGGCGTGCGGTAGAACTTCTCCACGACGGCGGGCGTCGTTCCGATTCGGACGGCCGCTGCCTCGAACGCCAGCCGGCGTTCCGCCGCGTCCGCTCGCGCGATTCTATCCATTGTTCCGCTCCTCCCATATCTTCTTTCCCGTTTCGGCGACCCACGAGGTGAGCCCCTTGGACTCTTTTCGGAATGTCTCGATGTCCTCTTCGCTCAGGTTCCGCGCGAGGAGCGCTATCGTATCGTTGCCCACGCCGTCTTTCCCGAGCGCCTTGAGCGCTTGGACGATGGTGCACGTGACGGGCGAGCAGTCGAGGAGATCGCGGTTCGCTCGGTGCTTCAGCTCAATTTCGTACGGGCCGTACGCGTAGGTCTTGTACGGCCCGCTGCTCACGTAGACGTAGCGCGCCGAGACCTGCGTGTCGAGGCCCAGGGCGTTCAGCGCGGCGTCGCCGGCTGGCGCGACCACCCACTTGTTGGCGCGCGCTATGGCGCGGACCACCTCGTCCACGCTCGCGGGGACCTCGGTGCCGAGAAGCCTGCTTTTCTCGGGGACGTAGTAGACGCCCCGGACGGCGCGCGCTATCTCCCCGCGCGAGTGCATCCTCCCGAGCACGTTGCCGGCGTTCCGGGCGCTTGCCACGTCGCCGAAGTCGGCCGCGGTGAACGCTCTCCCGGATTCCGCCGCCGCTATCCTCTCTGCGATTCGGTTTGCTTCCGTGGGCAAGGTCGCTCCTTTCATTTGATGAAAATAGTATATATTATTTTCATCAAATGAACCGTAGCTCTCCCTGAGGCGAGGGTTCGAGAATGCAGGCGCGGCACCTGCGCTCGCCGCGCGCTTCGCCGATGCCGCGCCATCTCCCTGCTTTTCTCGACAAGCAACCGCGGGCCAACGGAGCCCCCATGGCCGCCACCACTCAAAAGGGAGCGTCAGCAAGCGCTTGTCTTGTACGTTGAACGGCCACGCCTCTTTTCCCTATACCGGATTCCGGTGGGTTGAACAGGTCAACCCTTAGGGAAAGGATGCGTCATGAGAGAATCGGAAGTCATTCGGCACGCGAAGCAGGAAAGAGCACTCGTTGGGAGAAACGTGAGCGCGCTGCGCGAAGAGCAAAGGCTCACCAAGGTGCGTTTGAGCATGATGGCCAGAATGAGCAGGCAGGAGCTGACCAAGATAGAAGCCGGGAAGGCGAACGCCACCCTGAACACGCTCGTCCGGTTGGCAGAAGCCCTCGACGTGGCGCCTGCCGATCTGTTCGCCGATCAACCGGACGAATAGGACGCCGGCGCGAAGCATTGCCTCTGGCTGTGCCTGCGAGCCCTCTGCCGAAACGGAGCCAAGACTCGTCTGACGGGGTGCGAATTCCGCCAAACGACGGACTAAGCAAGCCACAGACAGCCCGCCCGAAAAGCACGACTCGCAAGTGCAGCCACGGGCGCGAAAGGTAGGACCCAGCACCTTGCGGGGCTTCCCGCAAAGCCCGGATCCCAGCCTTCCCCAACGCCCAGCATCCAGAGCGCCCCCGTTGAATATGCGGCCGAACTCCTCGGTTCCGGCCTGACTCAATGCCCGACGCCCGAAAACGCGGGCATCAACGCCGGTGCGCGCAAAAGACCTTGGCCCGCCTCGGCGCCCGACATCCAACACGCCCCCATATGAGCGAATCGACGCAAGTCAAACCCTAAAGCGGCGGAGCGAGCAAGTCCTGCGGGGTCGTTTCCAGCGCGTCCGCCAAACTCTCGATGACAGAGAGCCTCGGATCGGCCTCCCCCTTCTCTATGCGGTCCAGAAAGGGGCGCCCGATGCCCACCGTGAGGCAGAAAGTCTTCTTGCTGATCTTCGCGCCCTTGCGCAAGCGCTCCACGTTGGCGCCCAGCGCGCGGGAACGGGACGTCTTCGTCATACCAAACCCTCCTGTGTCTTGTAATCCAGCGCATGCATTCCGCCGACGACAGCCTACCTCCGACGCTCCCCATCTATGTAATCCAAAGAATACATATCGCGGCAATTCGGAGCGACGTGGACCGACTCGGCCAAACCGCGCAAACCGCGCCAACCCCGCATCCGCGCCACGGAAACGCCTTTCAAAGCGTTTCGCTGGCCCGGATTGGAGCAAGCCGAGGAATCTAGGGCTGCGGCGCAAGCAATTCCTGCGGCGTCGTCTCCAATGCATCCGCCAAGCTTTCGATGACGGAAAGCCTCGGATCGGCTTCGCCTTTCTCTATGCGATCCAGGAAAGGACGCCCAATACCCACCATGAGACAGAAGGTCTTCTTGTCGATTTTCGCGCACTTGCGCAACCGCGCGACGTTGGCACCCAAGAAACGAGAATGAGCTGTCTTTGCCATGCATGATCCTCCTATAATCTAGTGGATACATTCTACCCAAAGGCAGCCTGCCACCGACACATCCCGCCCATGCAATTCCGAGAATGCACATCGCGATAGAGCGGAATCCCTTCTCGGCGCAACTCGGCGCAAACAACCTCACCCGCGCAATCTGTCCAATTTCTTCTGGCTGTCAACGCCCAGATGGTGCAAGAGGCTCGCCTGGCGGTAGCGCTTGTCCGTGGCAGCGGCAATTTCGGGATGTTCGGCATGCAGCCAGGCACGGAACTCCTTGGCGCGCCGAACGCCGCGACGGCGGTCCTTGTCGAAGATGAGGGCTATGTTGTAATGGGTGTTCACTATGAGTTCGCAACGGCGGCGCAAATAGTCGCGCCGCACATCGTCCAAATTGCCGCTGCGGCGCTCGTAGAACGCCAGCATCTCACGTGTCACGCGCTCATGGTCGTCCCAACGACGCACGTAGTTTTTGTCCGCCACGCTTTGTGCGGCGTTGCCCACAAGGTATTGGTACACGTTCACGTCCAGGAATTGCACGCTGCCTGCATCGAGCGTCGCCTTCACCACGTACTCGAAGTCCACGTAGAACGTCTTCTCCAAGAGCCGCAGGCCCACGCTGCGCACATAGTCCGTGCGGATCATGAGCGTGTGCACCATGATGAGCGAAGCCATGTCGTCACGCCCGCACGCCTGCTCGAACGGCAGCGAAACGCCAAGCGGCACGTCAGGCGGCAACGGGAACAACGTGCGTGCGCCCGTGCGCATGTCCACCTCGCGCTTCACGTCCACCACCAAGTCGGCGTCGATGCCGTGCAGGCGGTCCAGCAAGCGCGACAAATTCCCGGTATCGGCCCAATCGTCGCCATCGATCACGCGGAAATACTTCCCGCGTGCCGCGTCAATGCCCGCATTCACAGCAGAGCCATGCCCCCCGTTCGGCTTGTCCACCAGCCTGAACACGCCCGGACGCCGTGCAACGAACGTCTGGGCGATGCTGCGCGTGCCGTCCGTGGACCCGTCGTTCACCACTATTACTTCAAGGCGTCTTTCGAAACGCGGATCGTCATAGGTGGACAAACCCCGCTCCAAATACGCCTCCACGTTGTAGCTGGGAACGGCTATGGTCAAAAGCGGCCGACCTGCAGCCCTCCCGTTTTCGCACGCGGCCTCCCCGTCTGCGCTTGCGCATGCCGCAGCCTCGCCCATGTTCGCCTCACCTCCCTGAACGTGCGCGGGTAAAAAGAGCGTACACATGCCCGCGCGCAAAGTGCATCACGCTGCCCAGCGCCACGCAAACCCCCGCACTTCGAGCGCGCAGCGGCAGCAAGCACATCCGAAGCACCGCACTTTCGGCATGGGCGACGGACACCAATTCGCCGAACAGCGGGTCGCGAAAAACCTCCGTGCACCATGCACGTCGTTCGGCACACGCGAGCGCTCCCACAGGCTCGCACTGGCGTTCCAGGGTCGAAAGGACGTAGCGGCCATACAACGCGCCCAGAATGCCCCGTGCGCGCCCGTCAAGCACGCCCCATCCATCCAGCAAGTCATGCAGAAGCCCAATGCGGCGCCGATGCAATGCGTAGTATTCCGCCCATGAATACGCATTGGAATTCGTAAGGCTCGAACCTCGGCGTTTGGCATAGCGGTACGGCATGCCGTCCAAAACCGCCATGCCCACCGCATTCTGGAAAAAGGCCGCATTGAACACGACGTCTTCTATGAGCCTCACCTGTTCGAACTCAAGCCCCAATTCCCGAACCCGTTCAAGGCGGTACACCTTGTTCCATGCATAGCCGAAATGCGTTCCGCGCTCGAAATCGACCACCAGTCCATGCCAGTCCTGTGCCTCTGCGTAGCGGCCCTGCTCCATGGGCAGCGCATGCTCGTACAAAAACGCGCCATTCTCGTCGTAATATTCCTCCATGTAGCCGAACGCCACCACGTCAAGAGGAGAATCCGTGCGCAAACAGCGCCCCGACGCCGCGGAAACGCCGTCGGCTGCAAGAACGCTGTCGCCGCCATCGGCCGCGCCGCCAATTCGCGCTGCACGCTCGCTGCTGCCAGTTCCGCAGTCGCCCGCCGCCTCGCTTTCCGCACGCGCATCCCTGCACTCGCCACACACCGCCCTATGCACCCGCTGCAGAATATCGGCCGCATAGGTGTCGTCCGGGTCGGGCATCCACAGGTAGCGCCCGCGAGCCTGGGCGATCCCCGTGTTGCGCGCGGCAGAAAGCCCCCGGTTCTCTTCATGGCTCACCACGCGAATGCGCCCGTCGCGCGCCGCGTACTCCATCGCAATGACAGCACTTTCATCCGGCGTGCAGTCATCCACCACAATGAGCTCCCAATCGGGAAACGTTTGCGCTTGCACGCACTTGATCGCGCGTGCTATATACGCCTCGACCCCATAACAGGGCATCACGATGGAAAAGAAAGGCCGGCGAACGCCCTCCTCTCCTTCCGTGCAACCGCCATGCTTCCCAGTCTGGAATTCCATGCTCCCCAATCCGCAAAGCCATCCGCATCCGACGCGCTTCCACATGCGGCCAAAACACGCGACTCGTTCGCTCGCCGCACCGAAACGCGCCCAAGGCGGTATCCACGCGCCCGCATGCGCGCCTGTCGCCAGTCGAATGGCTACCGCATGCTCACGCCCAACTCGGTCTCCACCAAGTCGAACGCGGCGTCGATGGCCTTGTCCATGTCGTAGTATTTGTATCCGCCCAAACGTCCTGCAAACACCACGTTGCCCTCCGCTGAAGCCAACTCCGCATAGCGCGCATACAGCTCGCCGTTGCGTTCGTCGTTGATGGGGTAATACGGCTCGTCGCCAGGCTGCCACGCCGCCGGATACTCGCGTGTGATGATGCTCGTCGGCTGTTGGCCGAACTCGAAATGCTTGTGTTCGATGATGCGCGTGTAGGGCACGGCACGCTCGGTGTAGTTCACCACGGCGTTCCCCTGCCAGTTTTCGCAGTCAACCCGTTCCGTCTCGAAGCGCAAGCTGCGATACTCCAACGCACCCAATTTGTAGTCGAAGTACGCGTCGATGGTGCCGCAGTAGATCACGCGGTCGGCAATGCCCGGATGCGCCGCCGCGAAATCGGCGTATTCGGTGCTCAGCAGCACCTCGACGTCTCCGAGCATGCGTTCGACCATGCGGGTGTATCCGCCTATGGGAATGCCCTGCCACCGGTCGTTGAAATAGTTGTTGTCATAGACGAAGCGCACCGGCAGGCGCTTGATGATGGAAGCCGGCAGTTCGGTGCAATCGCGCCCCCATTGCTTTTCCGTATACCCTTTCACCAGCTTCTCGTACACGTCGCGCCCCACCAGAGAAAGGGCCTGTTCCTCCAAGTTCCGCGGCTCGTCCACCGCCTCAGCCGCACGTTGGGCCTCTATGATGTCACGCGCTTCCTGAGGCGTGCGAATGCCCCACATCTTCGAAAAGGTGTTCATATTGAACGGCATGTTGTACAGCTCGTCCTTGTACACGGCCACCGGAGCGTTCACGTAGTTGTTGAACTCGGCGAATTGGTTGACGTAGTCCCATACCGGCTTGAGGGAGGTGTGGAAGATGTGCGCACCGTACACGTGCACGTTTATGCCATCCATCTCCTTGGTGTACACGTTGCCCGCCACATGATCGCGTCGGTCGATGACCAAGCAGGTTTTGCCCGCCCTAACGGCCTCGTGCACGAACACGGCCGCCGTAAGGCCAGCCCCTACAACAAGGTAATCGTAACGATCCTTCATACATGCTCCCATCGAGCGCAGTCGAGCGCTTTTTCCAAATCCCATCGAATGCAATCGAGTGCTTTTACCTTAAACGTTTTCCTACTCTAAACGTTTTCCTATGCACGAATTCGATCCGCTCTGGCGACCCATCATGCACAGTGCGCTTCACAGCGATCTGTCTTGTGCAGTGCGCTTCGCACAGCACCAAGCAGTGCGGTGAACGCTATTATATCCATTAGCTTTCAAATGCAGCAGGAATGCATGAAAAGAGGGCAACACGAAAAAGGCAGCATCTCGCCACAGCACGCAACCCATGCCGCGCGCAACCCATGTCGCAACCTATCTCCGAACTCCCCAATCCAAAGAAAAGAAAAAGCCACCTCAAAGGTGGCGAATGGGGAGAGACTCTCTCCCTGCGGTGCAAAAAAGCATCCCCCATGGGCGCGACGTCCTACCCTCCCACGGACTTCCTCCGCAGTACTCTCGGCGATGGG
>CAJFUR010000178.1 GCA_904420215.1 uncultured Eggerthellaceae bacterium | reverse complement strand
GCCTTCGCCGACGAGGTGGGCGCCGACTCCTACACCGACGACGCCGGCTCCGCGGCCAACGCCGCCGCGGCCATCCTGGCCGCCTAGGAGGCAGGGATATTTCGGGGCTTTGGCCATGCTTTATGAAATAAGGGAAAATCGGAGGGCACGATAGAGAAACGCCAGTATCTGCAGTTTTGAATTGGGCGCTGAGAGGAAAGGTTCCCGAGCGGTTCTGATATTCGCGCAAAGACAGTTGCTGCCATGGGAGGAACAAATGGTTGCCTTCGCAATAGTTTTTGGCTATCTATTGGGCACTTTGGCAATTGGATATTACTTGAAGCGCAAGGCGGGCAGGGACACAACGGTGCGCAAATTGTTTGTGGCGGATGGCTCGCTGCCCTTGTTTGCCGTCGTCGCCATGCTGTTCGGCGACATGATAGCGGGATCGTCAACAACGGGCACGGCGGGAACCGGCTACAGTACGGGCATGGCGGGAGGCTGGGCAATATGGGGAAGTAGTTTTGGATGCATTCTTTTCAGTGTCTGTTTTTCCAAGTTTTTCTTTCGCATTCGCTCTACGGGGATTACTACCGGCCCCGAAGCTTATGGGTTGCGGTTCGACAACAAAGTCCGATATCTCGTTCTTGTGTTCACTTTGATCCCGTTGTTTATCATTTTCTCGGCACAGATAACGGCCGCGAGCATGTATCTTAATAGTATGGTTGGGATTGACACTGGTCTCGCCGTGCTCATTGTCGTGGCCCTGTTCTTGGCTATGGCGTTGTTGGGCGTTACGGGCGTTGCCGAGATGAACAAGGTGCACAGTTTCGTTATCTTTTTTGGAATAGCGTTTGCAGCAATGATATGCCTCTGGTATGTGGGGGGTCCCCAGACTTTGGTCACGCAACTTCCGCCAGCGCATTTCGATCCGTTTGTCGAAGGGCCATTCACTGTTTTCGCCCAGTTTGTCGGATCGGCTCTTGGATTCAGCATCTCTGTGACGTCCATCAACATCGGCTACTCTGCACAGAATGTGAAAGTGGCCAAGCAGAGTCATCTTATAGTGGCGGGACTGAGCGCACTGTTCGCATTCTTCCCCATTGTCATCGGTTTGTGTTGCGCGGTTACGTTTGATGGAATACGACCTGACACGGCTTTGTTCGCCATGACGAACCAGATTTCGCCGGAGTTGTCTGGTCTTGCGGTTATGGCGGTTTTCGCAGCCATCTTTTCAACTGGGCCATGGTTTCTCCTATCGATTGCTAATCTTACCGTGAAGGATGTTTACTTGCCGATTGCCGCTGCGAAAGGAAAGGCCGTTTCCGAGAGGATGGCTATATCGGCTTCTCGAGTTGTCATGTGCGTCGCTCTTGCAGGAGGCGTGCTCTTGAGTGGACAGAATACCTCGCTTTTGGATACATTGATGGGCGCATCGCAAATCAAGGCCATTGCGGCTCTTCTTCTCATGGTTGGCATATACTGGAAAAGAATTACTAATGTAGCTGCTTTCGTTGGTTTGCTGGGTGGTGGAACCACGGCTACGGTATGGTACTTTTTGGGGTATCCGTTTGACGTGCAGCCGTTGTGGCCGGGATTGATAGTGGCGATCGGAATATTTTTCATTGTGAGCATGGCAACGGGCGAAGGCAAGGTTTCGAAGGACTATCTCGATTTCGAAAAGAAACTGGGATCAAAACAGGTCGTACAATAAAGTTAAAGTGGGTATAACGAGGCTGGCAAATGCCTGTGCTTCTAGCGGGGGGGGGGGACGTTGATTGTGTGCATGCCTGATCGGCGTATGTCTCGGACCTCTTCGTCTTCTGTTCCAATGGTTCTCGTTGGGGATTCTCACTGGAACAGCGGCACTTTCCCCAGCAAGAAGTCTTCCACGGGAAATTCCGCCGAGTCGATGATGAGGCCATAGGTTCCGGGGTACCGGTTCACGAACGCTCCGAGGCCTTTGGTGCGTTTGGGGCGCCCGCTTTTTACTTCCAAGGCGGTGCGCCGCCGCCCCTTTCTTATGACGAAATCCACTTCCGCCGAGCCGTCGCGCCACCAGAACAGGTCGAAATGCTCCTTGCGGCTTCGAGCAAGCAGGTAGGCTCCAATGGCGCTTTCGACCAGATGCCCATAGCGGTCCGGGTTTCCAAGCAGGGCAGACCGGTCTTCCCCCGATGCGGCCACCATAAGCGAGGTGTCGTGTACGAGCATGCGGGGGGAGCTGGTTTTGGTTTCGAGCAGTCTTGGCGAAAACTTTTTCAATCCGCTCAAAAGTCCGGCTTCCGACAACAGTTCCAAATAGTGTGCCATTGTTTCCGTATTGCCCCTGTCGTCAAGTTGCCCGAGCAGTTTGCGGTACGAAATCTCCTGCCCGGAAAACGCCGCGCCCAGTTCGAAAAGGGCGCGCAGCAGCGCGGGCTTGCGAATAGGTTCCAGTTCGAGCGCGTCCTTGTTCAATGTCGGCTCGATGATGGAATTGGTCAGGTAGTCGAACCAGCGCGTCTCGTCGGTGCGCCGGGGTGCTGCGCCGGGGTATCCGCCGAAATACAGAAAGTCGTCAAGCGTGTAGTCGAAGGCTTGCATGCATTCCCACAGATCCCAGTGCGTCGAGTAAGTGACCTCGAAGCGTCCCATGAGGGATTCCGCCAACCTGCTTTTAAGCATCAGGGCCGATGACCCGGTAATGAGGACGCGAACGTCGCGGTTTTGGCGGGTGTCCTCGTCCCAGAGGCTTTTCACGCCGCTGGACCATTGGGGGATGTTTTGGAGTTCGTCAAGCAGGAGGATTGTGCTGCCGGAGTGCGATGCGGTGCGGCGCGCATGGCTCCAGACTTCCTCCAATTTGGCGAGGTTCCGGTCGCGGGGGCGGTCGAACGAGTATTCGACCGAAGGAAGGTCCAGATGGGAAAGAACTTGGGCAGCCGAAGTACTTTTCCCGGTTTGACGAGGCCCCATGATGATCTGGATGAGCGTGCGAGGCTCCTGCAGGCGGTTGGCAACGGTTTGGACGTAGCTGCGTTCGAACATGGCGCCTCCCGAGTCCGGTTCGCCGGCTTTGCATATGGCTTGTGCCGGGTGCTTCTTGCCGGCTAATGAATCTATCATAATATTGTGTTTAAGATTTTGATAGCTATACCTATCAAATTTACAAATTCGTTGAAATGATAGGTTAAGGCATGCGATGGGCGTGCGGGAGAGGGGCGGCGTAGGGAAAGCAGTCTCGATCCGACCCTTGTTCGAAATATGTTATAAAATTAGTATCATATTGTGATACCATGGAATGAGAAAGCAAAGAAAGGCCGGTTTGCAGCTTGCAGCCTGCGGCACGCGACCATGGACAGATGCGGAGGATGACCGATGGAACGGATGACGGTTGACGGCGTCGAAGTCGAAGTGACGTACAAGAACGACGGCGACGCGAAGGTGACGGAAAAGGAGGCGCGCGCCTATGTGAGCCGCGCGCACGACAAGTATCCGGGTCAGCAGCTGGACTGGCTGAAGCTGGAAGTGGACGGCGAGGACGTGGGCGTCCATTACGGGCTGGCCCCCGTGCCGTTCGACCGCATCCGCCGCATCACCGGCTACCTGGTGGGCACGCTCGACCGCTTCAACGACGCCAAGCGCGCCGAGGAAGCCGACCGCGTGAAGCACGGCGTCGGCTGCCGCTAGGGGCACGCTGAGGGAAACTCTTGCACGAAAGCTCCCCGCAACAGCATCGCGGGGAGCTTTCGTGCGTGAATAGGGTCAGTGCTTGCATGTTTCTTGGGCGCATCTACCTTATCGCCCGGAGACGGGAATCCCCTAGATTTCCTGTGCCATCGTTCTGCCGGCAATGAGGCCAAAGGCAATGGCCTGCGTGAGGCCGATGCGGTACATGGCTCCGTCGCGGTTCTCCACCGATCCCACCACGTCGCCCGCCGCATAGAGGCCGGCAATGTTCGCGCCGTCTTCCCTTTGCACATGGCACGCCGGATCGACTTTGAGGCCGCCTTGCGCGATATAGGGCGTGGGCGTGACCTTGATAGCATACATGGGGCCATCGACCAGCATGGCGCGCAGGCCCTCGTTGCCGAACTCGTCTTCGGCCCCGTTGATGGCGCACTCGTTCACGGCGTCGAGCGTGGCCACCAAATCAGGAAGGTCGAGCTTCTCGGCGAGTTCGCGGTAGTCCTTGGCCTCGGTTGCGTCGCCCGTTTCGAGCAGGAACGTGTAATCCAGGCGGTACGAGTTGCCCGAAGGCACCATGCCCTGCCGCGACACTTCGTCGAACACCCAGTAGAAGTCGGTCGTTTCCTGGTCCTTGAACACGCGCAGGGCCTGCTTGTACTCCAGACCCTCGCTGACGAAGCGCGCGCCCGACCCGTTCACCACCACGCCGGGGCAGACGTAGTGGATGTAGGAGATTTCCGCATGGGAGACGGCTCCCGAGTAATGGCTGGTGACGCCTTGGTCCATGGTTTCCAGCGCGGCGCCCGCCTCCTGCCCGAGCAAAAGCCCGTCGCCCGTTGCCCAAGGCGGTCCCATGAGGGGGAACTTCAGTTCTTCGGGCTGATACTGCTCCATGAGGTCGCGGTTGCCGATGTACCCGCCGCTTGCCAGCAAGACCGCCTTCGACGAAACGCGGTACGTGGTTCCGTCGGCTCCTTCGGCCACGCATCCGCGGACGGCATCGGACTCAACGACAAGCTGCATGACAGGTGCCTCGGTGATGATTTCGACGCCCAACTGGTAGGTCAGGTAGTTTTTCACGATGTCGAGGCAGAACTTGCCGCCTATGGAGAATGCTCCGGGGGCCAGTTGAGGCGCCGGCCAGTCGCTGATGGGGCAGAATCCCACGCCGATGTTGATCATCATGTCGGTCGCATCCCGCGCGGCTTCGAACATGGGGGTGATGAATGGCATGTCGGGATTGTAGTAGGGGCTGTCGGGCTCGATGCGCCCGTCGCGGTACGACTGCAGCTGGGCTTCTATGGAACTCCATGCCTCGTAGATTTGCTCGGTTCCCCAAGCTTTCTGGATGATGGTGTCTTGGGCGTTCCAGGCCGTGCTGGTAATGGGCATGCATCCACCCACGTAAGGCATCTTTTCGAAAACCAGCACGGACTTGCCGCTTTCCGCCAATGCCCACGCGGCCATGAGTCCGGCCATGCCTGCTCCCATGATGGCAACGTCGCATTCCCGTGCAACCTCGGTTTTCTGGGGTTCCGGCGCCGTGTAGCCTTGGAAGTCTCGCGGATCGCCTCCCGCATTGGATATGGCTTGGGACACGGCGTCGCGGATGGCCATGCTGGTGAGCGTGGCCCCCGTGACGCAGTCCACGTCAACGCACTGGCTCTCCACGATGCGTTGCGGCATGGCTTTCACGGCGCTTTCGCCGATGACGTAGCTCTCGCGGTTGTTGAGCACGGCCACTTCGGCAATTTGCCCGTCGGCTATGACGGTTTTCACGTTAATGGGGCCATGCATGCTGATGGACTTGGTCAAATAGACGCCGTCGGTAAACTCGTCGGGGATGGCGGGGCTTTCGTCTTGTGCGGCTCCATCGTTGTCGCCGCTTGTTTGGGGGCTGCCGCATCCGCCGAGCAAGCTGGCTGCAGCTATCCCGGCTGTTCCCGCGGCGGCGCCCACAAGGAAGGTCCGGCGGGTGAGGCCTGTTTGGCTGGAAGCGATCCCGCAGGCGGCGCTTTCGGACGTGCCGTTGCCGCGCGAAGCGTTGCTGCTTTCCATTGGTTTGCGATGCGTCGATTTCACGATGCCCTCCCTTTCTGCCGCTGCGCGGCGGCGTTCTTGTCGTCGGACCCACTTCCCGCTTTGGCTTTTGGTGCCCGGATGCGTTTTGGGTATGGGGTGCGCCTTTGCCGACGCTTGCAGCGTACCGCCGCATGCAGGCGCGTTGGTGGCTTGTGGTTGCGGAAATGGTTGGTAGGCGTTGGCAAGACTTAGGTATTTCTTTGGTAGGCAAATTTTGATCTGGCACTTTCCAGCATTGTCATGCTGTCGCGGGCGCTGCGTCGGAAATGCGGCCGTGGTGCGCGGTATAATGGCG
Source organism: uncultured Eggerthellaceae bacterium (assembly GCA_904420215.1). Lineage (GTDB taxonomy): Bacteria > Actinomycetota > Coriobacteriia > Coriobacteriales > Eggerthellaceae > CAJFUR01. The sequence continues at coordinate 3,521 of CAJFUR010000178.1, read as the reverse complement.
TGCGGGAGGAGCGTGGCTGCGTTCTGCGGCTGGCTGGGAAGGCGACGGTCATGTCATATCGACGGAATGCAGAAAAGGAGAGGCTGGTGGCGCCGGAAGGAAAGGCGTCCGATGGCGGTTTCCGTGCTCTGGCCTTGAATGGGGCTGAATTGCCGCGCGTGCTCATGCTGACGGTGGGCTTTGGCCTGTTTCGCGGCTGGAGCGTCATAGGGGGTTCTCCAACGCTGTTTGTCCCTTCGGATGGCGCCGCGTTCGTTGCCGAGGCCGCCATGGCGTTGGCCGAGGACGTCGCTTACGGCGTGCTGCTCTTGCTTGTGGGCGTTGCCGCCCTGAAGCGGCCGGGAATACGGCGCGAAACGCTCATGGTCGCATCGAGTGCGGTGGTGTGCGCGGGAACAGCCCTTTTTGCGCTCCCCACTTTGGGGTACGGCGACGCCGTGCTGGTGTCCGAAGTGGGGCGCGTGATGTTCGGGGCGGCTGCCTGCGTTGCCGTGTTGTGGGGCGAGCAGCTGTGCTGCGTGGGCATTCGGGAGGCTTTGGCTGGCGTTGCAGGCGCCTATGCCCTGTCGTACTCCATGGCCTTGGTGGGAACGCACGTCCCTGTTCAGGCAGTGGCGCTGCTGCAGATTGCTTTGCCGGCGGCTGCGGCCCTGTGCTGGTTTGCCTTGCGGCGTGGCTTTCTGCAGGGGACGGGCGGCGAAACGGACGACATGGCGCGAGTGCGGCGGGAGGGATCGGCTGCAAGCGCGTGCGACGGCTCTTTTCGCAACGTGCCTTGCCGGGTGCTGCTGGGCATTGGGGCTTTCGGGGCCGTGCTGCTTTTGGCCAACGGCCTTTCCGAAGGGAAGACCACGGCACCCGACGAACTGCTTACCTTGGTGACGGGCCTGATCACATCGCTTGCCATCTGCGCCTTCGCCGTTTTCTTTCCCCGCACGATCGATTTCACGTTCGCTTTCCGCCTCATGCTGCCCATTATTGTGGCGTGCATCTTCCTCGTGTTCTTCATCGAGGCCGACCAGCAGCCTTACGAGGTTGCCTTTATCGGTTTCAGTTGGACGTTTTTCATCATTTTCGCGTGGGAGCTTTGGAGGATCGTCGCTTCGAGGGCTTCCGTTTCTCCCCTTGCCGTGTTTGCGTTCGGATCGGTCTTTCTTTCGGTGTGCTCGCTTGCAGGGGAAGGGTTGAGGTCGCTTGCCCGACTGGCGGGTGCGGGAAACCTCGTGCTCGTTGCGGTCATTTGCGTTGCCGCGATACTGGTATCGACGTTTCTTTTGAATGACCAGAAGGTGCGCGAGGCGGTGCAGGGACTGCCTCCCGCTTTCGACCGCAACGACGAATCTGCCTGCATACGCTGTGTGGAAAGGGCTTCCGCTACGATCAGGTTGACGGAGCGCGAGCAGGAGGTGGCCGTGCGCGTCTTGCAGGGCAAGGACAATGCGCGCATCGTGTCGGAACTGTTCATCACCAGCGCGACCCTGTACACCCATCAGCGCAACATGTACAAGAAGGCCGGCGTGCACAGCAAACAGGAGTTCATCGACTTCTTGCAGGGGTTTGCTTGAGACACGGGTGGGATGCATCGTTCCAGGCAGAATGGCAGGTGAGACGGACGCCCCCATTTCGTCCTTTCCTCTTGATATAATGAGGGAGGCGAGTGAAGGGGGGCTCATGGGAGAGTTGCTCACGTCGGGGAAGATGGCCGAGCTGAACTGTATCAGCAAGAAGACGTTGCGGCTGTACCGCGAGATGGGATTGCTCAAGCCGGCGCGGGTGGACGAGGCGTCGGGATACTGCTTCTATTCCTACGACCAATGTTCGACCATTGACATGATCCAGCAGTTGCAGACGTTGGGAGTGTCGCTTGCTGAGGTCAAGGAGTTGCTTGAAGGAGGCGACTCGTCGGACGTCATTGCGTTGCTGGAAGAACATCGCCGCGCCATCGATGAGGAAATGCTGCGTTTGTTGATCGCTCGGCAGAACGTGTCGCAGCTGCTCAGCAACTACCGCCGCCTCATGAAGCGGCCTTTGTACGACACGGTCATTCTGGAGCACCTGCCCGCTCGGCATGTGCTTACGTTCGACATTTTCAACCCCAAGGCGCGCATGCTGGATGATGATGCGGTGCAATTCTTGGAGGAATGGGAGCTCAACTTGCGCTACACCAAGCGCCACATGCAGGAGCAGGGCATTCCGCTCTCGCTGTTCCACCATGTGGGGTGTCGCATTCCCAAGGAAAACCTCGAATGCCGCAATTTCACCTTTGATGCATCGTTCATTTTCATAGATGATGGGGAAGTGGCACGCTCGCTGCACGCAGAGGAATGTCCCTGCGGCGACTACCTGACGCTGTACAGGCCGAGCTATTCCGATGAAGGGAAGCGCAACACGGAAGTGAGTGGGCTGAATGCGCTTCTCGACTATGTCGAAGAACGTGGCTTGACGGTGGCGGGCGACTATTACGGCGAGATCATCGCCGAAACGCCTGCGTTCCATTACGAAGGCCGTGAGATGCTTTACAAGCTTGAGGTGCCGGTGCTGTTGGACGACGAGGTGTGAGGGCATGGTCTCGGCCAATTGCCTGAGCCGATGGCGAGCGTTACGCGTGCCGGTTCGGGCGATATGCGCCCGTCGTCGCGCATGGCGCGCACAAGCAGCTCGTAGGTGCCGGCTGCGGGAGGGGTGAACGTGAACGACCAGTTGATGTTCACGCTGTTTTCGGCGTCCGGTGTCTCGTAGGTTGTCCAAGTGCATCCCCCGTCGCACGAGAACTGCACCGCCGCCACGGGAAAATCGAAATCTTGCGCATACCCTCCGATGCGCACCGGATGGCCTGCCGTGCCGGTTATTGTGCCGATCATTTTGCAACTCCTTTCTTGACGAGGCCCCGCCCATGGACGGGGCCTCGTCGTTTCGAGCGGGCCAGCGAGTCGGAGGCCCCGGCTTCGTGCCCTGCATTGCGCGCTCCGAAACCCCCCTATGTGATTGCCCCGCGCCCTGCGCCTGACAGCTCGGTACAGGACGCGGGGTGGAAGGGGACTTAGGCTTCTGTCGCGCCCTCCATGATGCCGACGTTTGGCGCGGCGCCCGTGCCCGATCCCGGTGCAGCGGGAGGTTCGGTTTCCCGCGTGATGGAAATGGACACCACGTCGCGTGCGAAGGAACGTGCAGATGTGCCGCCAAGCCACAGCTGGTTTGCGCAGCCGACGGCGTCCGCGGCGGCTTCGCCGTTCACCGTGGTGACAATGAGGCTGTATCGCTGCAAGACGTATTGCAAGGGCAGTGCCACTTGGTAGCCGTCGCGCGAGGTGAACGTGATGGTGTTCGCGCCTTCGATGGGGGATGCCTCTTCCACCAGGGCCGAAAGCCGGAAGCCCGCGACGTCGGCGTTCGCGCTTGCGCGCCCGTCGGCGGGGTTGCCGAAGCAGGTGCATCCCATGATCTTGCGCATGGGGGCCTTCTGCTTGAAATCGGCCACCGAGGCCGTGAACGCGTTCTCCACGTCGCCGGTCACTTCGATG
>CAJFUR010000177.1 GCA_904420215.1 uncultured Eggerthellaceae bacterium | reverse complement strand
CTGCACCACCGAGTACACGCTCACGTTGTGCTTCGCGAACACGCCGGCCATGGCGGCCAGCACGCCGGAGCGGTCGGCCACCTTGAAACGGATGTAGTACTTGGTCTTCAGGTCGTCCATGGGCACCAGCGGCAGCTGGTCGGTGCAGGTGCAGCCCACAATGGGGCCCACGCCCTGCTGCACGTGGCGCGCCACTTCCAAAACGTCGCCCATCACGGCGCTGGCCGCCGGGCCCGACCCCGCCCCCTCGCCGAAGAACATGGTCTCGCCCACGGCATCGCCGGTCACGTAGATGGCGTTGTACACGCCGTTCACCGTGGCCAGCTGGTGCGTGGTGGGCAGCATGGTGGGATGCACGCGCACGTCCACCCCCTCGGGCGTGCGGTGTGCAATGGCCAGAAGCTTCACGCAATAGCCCATGTCGCGCGCGGCGTCCAAGTCCATCGTGGTGACGTTGCGGATGCCCTCCGTGTGCACGTCGCCCATGGTCACGCGCGAATTGAACGCAATGGACGCGAGGATGGCAATCTTCGCAGCGGCGTCGAAGCCGTCCACGTCGGCCGTGGGGTCGGCCTCGGCGAAGCCGCGCTCCTGCGCCTCCTTGAGGGCGTCGTCGTAGCTCAGGCCGTCTTCCACCATGCGCGTGAGCATGTAGTTGGTGGTGCCGTTCACGATGCCCATGACCGACGTGATCTCGTTGGCGATGAGCGCGTGCTTCAGCGGCTCGATGATGGGAATGCCGCCGCCCACGCTGGCCTCGAACGCGATTTCCTTCCCCATGCGCTCGGCCAGCTCCATGACTTCCTTGCCATGCGTGGCCATGAGCGCCTTGTTCGCCGTGACCACGTTCTTGCCGGCGGAAAGCGCGTCAAGCACCACGTTGCGCGCCACCGTGGTGCCGCCGATGAGCTCGATCACGATGTCGATGTCCGGGTCGTTCACGATGTCGGCGTAGTCCTGCGTGAAGATGTCCTCCACGCCGTGGGCGATGGCCTGCTCGGGGTTGCGCGAGCACACCCGCGCCAGCTCCACGTCAATGCCCAAGTGGCGCTTGAAGTCCTGCGCGTGGTTCTTCAGGATGTCGATGCAGCCGCCGCCCACCGTTCCCGTGCCCACAAGGCCCAGTTTAACCGTCATGCCGTTTCCTTCCTCCGGTGTCTAGGCTGCATTGTATCATCCCCTCAAGAGGCAAAGGACCGCATCACGGAAACCGGCGAAAACCACGGAACGTGCGCCCGCCGCGGCGCAGCGGGGCGCCGCACACCTTACAGGTCGCGCGCCATCAGGTCGGCGTAGGTTTCCCGGCGGGTGGTGACGCGCGCCTCGCCGTCCTTCACGAACACGATGGCCGGACGCGGCTGCCCGTTGTAGTTGCTCGACATGGTGTAGTTGTACGCGCCCGTGCCGAACACGGCCACGATGTCGCCCACCTCCACGCTTTGCAGCGGCATGTCGATGACCACCGCGTCGCCGCTTTCGCAATGCTTGCCGGCAATGGTGACTATCTCCGTGCGCGGGAGGTCGGCCTTGTTCGCCACCACGGGTTCGTAGTCGGCGTGGTAAAGCGCCGTGCGGATGTTGTCGGACATGCCGCCGTCCACCGCCACGTACTTGCGGATGCCGGGCAGCGTCTTGATGATGCCCACCGTGTACAGCGTCACGCCCGGCGTGGCCACCAGGCTGCGCCCCGGCTCCGTGAGCAGGCGCGGCTCGGCCACGCCGTGCTTCGCGCAGGCCGCGCGCACCGCCGAGGTCACCGTTTCGGCGAACTCGTCTATGGAAGCGGGCCGGTCGTCGGCCGTGTAGGCCACGCCCAAGCCGCCGCCCACGTCAAGTTCGCCCAGCTCGATGCCGTATTCCCGCTTGATGCGCGCCATCAGCTCCACCATAACCTCCACGGCCTCCGGGTAGGAATGCAGCGCGAAAATCTGCGAGCCGATGTGGCAGTGCAGGCCCGCCAACCGCACGTTCGGCGCGGCCAGCACGTCCTTCACGCAGGAGAACGCGAAGCCGTCGCGCATGGTGAAGCCGAACTTCGAATCCTCGCAGCCCGTGCGCACGTACTGGTGCGTGTCGGCCTCCACGCCGGGGGTGACGCGCATGTACACGGCCTGCTCGACGCCCAGCTCCCCCGCAATTTCGGAAATGCGGGCCAGCTCGATGCGGCTGTCGATGATGATGCGCCCGACGCCGGCGGAAATGGCCTCGCGCAACTCGCGGGGCGTCTTGTTGTTGCCGTGCATGAAAATGCGCTCCGCCGGAAAGCCCGCCGCCAGCGCGCACGCCAACTCGCCCCCGCCGGACACGTCCAGACACAGCCCCTCCTGCGCCACGATGCGCACGGCCTCCTTGTTGAGGAACGCCTTGCTGGCATACACGATGTCTGAATTCTCGTGGCGGCTGCGGAAGGAACGCAGGTAGGCCCGCATGCGTTCGCGCAAGTCGGCCTCGTCCATGACGTAGAGCGCCGTGCCCTGCTCGCGCGCCAGTTCCACCATATCCACGCCGCCGACGAACAGGTGGCCGCCGCGCACCTCCGCCGTGGCGGGCAGCACCGCGCCCAAGTCCATGGTCGTGCGGTTGTCGGGTTGTTTGCTCAGGTCGGCTGCGGGTAGAGACATGGCAGGTTCCTCCATCGGGTTTCTTTTCGGGCAGCGCTCGCGCGGGCGGGCACCCGCACGGACGGGCTGGCACCCCTGCGTGCGCGAGTACAGGCAAGCGAGCTGGCGCCCCCCCCCACGGACACGGGCGGGCGCAGGTACCCATACGGGCGCGACCGGGCGCGGGCGGCCCGTACTCGTGCGAATGCAGGCGTCCGTGCGCGCTCGCGCGGGCGCGAACATCGCGCACCCATGGTATCAGCCCAGCCAACGTTTCCCATGTCCAATTGGTTAATTCCCCAGAAAAGCCGCGGGGAACGAAGCCGAAAAGCCGGCAAACAACCCTCGCGCTCCATCGGCAGGAACAAGCGCCTTCAGAACATCCACTCCCGCGCAAGGTCGGCTTCCCCACCCGTTTCCGGACGCTTCGAAACATACGCACGCAAATACGGAATGTTGAACATCAGGCCACCCCGCTCCACCGCCACGGCAATGCCCTCGCTGACAAGCTTTTGCCGCGTCTGGCTCACCTGCGCAGGCGACTTGGCCATTTCGCGGGCAATGTCTTTGGTTCTCGCCACGTGGTCTTCGCCGATGCACCGCGCCATTGCCTCGAGGTATGCCCGTGCCGAGGGGGGAAGCGCATCGACGATGGGCGCCAAGCTTCTCACCTCATAGCTTTGGATGACTTCGGGCAGAATGGCCTCGACATCCGCCTTGGTGATGGCGTATTTCGAACCCACATTCCTTCCGTTCACGTAATCGACCAGCGCGTACCCTGCAAGCTGAATGAAATACGGATGCCCATAGCTCGCCTGCACCAAACAGGAAAGCGCCTCGTCTTCCACAGAAAGCCCGCGAATACTCCCGAACGCCTCAAGAAATGCCTCGGCCGCCTCCTTGCGGTCGAACACCCCCAGGCGTATATGCACGGAGCGGCGCATATACGTGCATCCCTCGTGCTGGATGATGCGATCGTAGGCATAGGGAAGGCCGGCGATGGCCAGCATGACGTCGTATCCCTTGCGCGATGCCATCTGGAATGCGCCGCAAATGGCCGAGAGGTCGTCAAGGGAGATCTTCTGCACTTCGTCGATCGAGACGAACATGCCCTTTTCGGCCGCGCCGCACGCCTCGCAAAACACTATTTCCAAATCCTCTTTTTCGTACCTCGTGGTCTTGGACGACGAAACTCCACCGAGTTTGCCTCCGGTTCCGAACACCGTCACCTTCACTTCCGGTGCAATCTCCTTGGTAACGGACTGGTGGCGCACGAGGTGGCGCATCAGCGACCCTAGGGCGTTTTCGGAATTGACGTCGATGGTCCGGCGACCTTGTGCAGCCGCCCGCTGCGAAAACTGTTCAAGCAGAGCCGTCTTACCGCATCCCCGGCTGCCCGTGACGAACAGCACCCTATCGGCGCTGCCTCTGTTTTCCATGGCCTTGTCGAAATCGTCCAAGATGCCTCTTCTGCCAAAGAAGAAATCGGGCTTGCCCCCAAACGTGGGCGTGAAAGGGTTCTTGAACATCGTGCGCTCCTTGCGTCGGCTGCAATTCTTGTCCTTCTGTTTTCAGGGATTTATATAATCACAACCGTTTTATGCAAAGCAACCGTTTTATGCAAAATATTCAATTTATAGAAATATGTTTTTATATGAAGTATGGCTTTATGCAAAATATAGTTTTATACAAAGCTGCTGCTTTATGCAAACATCACGGTTTATGACCCCTGAATGGCCAGAAGGGTCGCCCCCGTAATAGCAGTCCCCATCTGCTGCTCCGGGAGCTGCTGCTCCACCCCCAACACAGCCAGCGCCTCGGCCCGACTTTCTTCTATAGTGTCGATGATCTCCTGCCGATAGGCTTCCCTGTTCATGAGTTCATCGATCTTGATGATGGCGAAATCCATCAGAATCCCGACTCCAAGGGCAACCGCCGCACCCGCAACGTTCCCGATCACCGCCCCTCCGGTAGTCATCAGCCCGAGCCTGCTCAATACCCCGGTCAACTTAGAGACCATCTTACTGAAAAACGACTTGGCCAATATCTTTTCAGTAAGAAATTTGGCGCCGATGCCCGCAGCGACTCCGGTCGCACCACTTCCGACGAGCCGGCCTATATTACCCGACTCTTTGTAAGCGACCTCAAACGGCGCTTCCATTTCATCATGACTGAATTGCGTTTCGGAAATCACCACCCACGACAAATCGTCGGGCAACTCCAGCCCCTCGAGGCGTTCGTAGTACTCGTTTTTCAAGTCGTCAAGCGCTTCGCTATGGGCCGCATAGGCTTCTTCGAGGGCGGAGGTATCGATGTTTTGGTCGATGATTTCCTCGAATTTGTTCTGCATCACTTCCTCCACCGCACTGCCGCCAAGCTGGCCAAGAAAGTCGATGAGCAGTTCGTAGTCGGCCATGGGCCGGTAGTACCAGTCAAGATAGGCGTCCACGTTGCGTATCCGCTGGTCATACACCTCATTGACAAGGGGCACCAGGGAATCCTGCATGTCCGCCATAAGGGCGCCGGTTCTTTCCTGCATTTCTTCCTGCAACGCGCACAGTTCGTCGAATTTATAGTACTTTCCATCCACAACCGCCACGGCAACTCCGGTTCGCTGGTCAATGGAGTCGTTTATCGCACGGAATTCCTCGGTTTTCGAAAACTCTTCAAACCAACCATCCCCAACAGCCAAGGTCAGGGCGAACGTCAGCGGCAACGCGAACAGCGCCGCGACGAATCCTTTCTTCGCAGGATGGGCGGACGATACGTCTTTCAGCGCTTTCAGGGGACGGAACACGCATTTGATTTCTTCGAGATTCAAAGAACACGCGCTCAAAAGACTCACCATGCCAACCAGCGTCAGCGTCAACAACACCGCTTCCACCGCAAGGTACGCCCAAACCGGGCCGGCGGACGCCAGCGAAATCCCGTAAACCTTGAACCCCTCCGCCAAGGCGGTGATCTTGCCGACGCTCGCCATGAGGGCAGAGGGCGACTGCGCGAACGGGTTCGACGCGCTTCCGAGCGCTTCCTCTGCAGAAATCGGGACGCTGCCGGTGTTGCCCACCAAGACAAACGAGACAAGGCTCAGAACCGCTATGACACCGAACACGACACGGGAGCTTATGCCTATCCGTGCTTCATTCCGGAAAACGGGATCGTATTCGTCGGCGGTGAATTTGCCCGACAGGCCATACGCGGCCAAGAAAACGAATACGGACAAGACGGCAAGGACCCACTGCACCACACCCCAGTCAATGCATCCAATCAGCAGCGATGCAGTCGTGAACATTGAAAAGGCCGAGCATATGAGAAAGCTAGCGGATCGGCCGTTGACGAACCGCGCAATCCTTCCGTCTTCTGTAAGCTTGCGCTGCTTGAAAGCCTTGCGCATGACGACATGGTACCCAAGGCCAACCGCTGCACAAGCTCCCACGGCCGCCCATGCCAGAACAATGACCGGCACGGGTGCGAAGGGAGCCATCAGGCTGAACGCATACAGAACTCCAATGAGGACGACAGCCTTGACAAAAAAGGCCTTCCACGAAAACCCCGCGAAGCCCCTTGCGAACCGACCGTCCCCTTTCGCAGGCATGTCTTCGGAAGCGGCGCAAGGCCCCTCTTCCCCCTGCAGGGCACCCGCCCACGCATCGATTGTCTTCTCGTCCTTCTCGTCCACCCTCAACCTGTCCTCGTGTCGTATCGTCCTTATTCTACGAAGCGGCCACACCCTGCGCAACGCCTTTCAATGAACATGCGCGTCTCAAGCCCTATGACTTCCTTTTCTTTGCGTCGAACTCTTCCTGAAAAAAACACTCCAGCATTAAACAGTTGTTTGAGCTGCTTCATAGCCTCGATTTGCCCGTTCGTCGAAAGGGGACACCGAGCCCGCCACGCCTTCTGCATGCAGCATCGCGTTTTGCGCGAGGCTCATGCCAAACAGCATTCCACCGCCGTCTCCAAGACCGCCCCCCTTGAATCCCTTCGAATAGGATATACTTGAAAAGGCTTTCCAGATGCGTTGGCGTCTCATAGAAATGCTTGCATTTCTGAACATTTGGCTGATGGCTGGTGCGAAAGATGGAAGAACAAAACTTGTCACAAGAAATAACGAAGGCAATGGTCGAGATGGAGGTTGTTCCAGACTTCCCAAAGGCAGAACTTGAAAGCGCTAAAACGATCAAGCTGCCCCTTGCCGAACTTGCACTCACCGGCGGCGCCTTGGCGTCGATGAGTGAATCGCTCAGAACCGTCACGACAACCCTGAACATTCCCGCAGACGGAATCTTCAAGCTGAACATGCGCGGGTACACGGGCGAAGTCGCACAGCTTGCGAGCGGCGATTGGCTTACGGGTGTCGTGCAGAAAGGCAAGGGCATCGTCGGCAACGCCAGTTATACACCAGTGCAAGGCATGGAAGCGGTTTCGAAAACCGTCGTTCCAATCAATCCCATAACCTTGACCATGGCAGTGGCTATTGCAAGCATCAATCGGCGGCTCGACGAGATACAAAAGACGCAGACCGAGATTCTGGAGTTTCTGGAAGAGGACAAGCGCGCCAAAATACGTGGAGCAATGAGAGAGCTTGCCGACACCATGAACGAACTCAAGTTCAATGTGGGCAAGGAGGCCTTTTTGCAATCTCGGCATAACCGCGTCGTGTCAATCCGCGGCATGGCGGAGCATCAAATCGAACTTTACAAAGAGAAAATAAAGGGGGCAGGGGCCAAGAAGGGCCTTGTTCTCGGCGATGCACAAGTAGCCGACAAAGTCGGCGAGGTCAGTCGGATGTTGACCGACTATCAGGCGGCGCTGTTCGTTTTCGGATTCGCCACTTACCTTGACGTGCTCCTCTCCCATAACTTCGAATGCGATTACATGGCTGCAGTGTCTCGCAAGATGGAGACCCGTTCGCTCGAGTATCGCCAGACCTACACCGATGTCTTCAATATGCTCGAAGAGCAGTCCCGTGGATCCGTTGAGGGAATATTGCTCGGTGGCTTGGCTGATGCCGGTAAGACAATCGGAGGGTTCATCAGCGGAATTCCATTCATTGGCGACGGATTCGTCGATGAGGCGTTTGTCGGCGCTGGAAAGGCCCTTGACAGCGTGAATGCAGACCGAAGTCGTAGATCCGTCGAAAGACTTCTCCCGAAAAAAGACGGTTGCATCCTCCCGTTCATCGAAAACATCCGCATCATCGGCGAACTGCACAACTCACGGGCAAATTTCTATCTCGATGGTGACAATGTGTATTGCATGTTATCGGATGGCTGTGATCAACTTGATTAGCACGCACTCCCGCACCTTGTCCGACGCCATGCCTTCCCCTTTCGCCCCGCCATCCATGCCCCGCCGCCAAGGCGATCGCGCTTAAGCAGTCACGAGGCGTCAACCACCCGCGCACCGAAGGGCAAAAGCGACAGCTTCGCCATTTTGAAAAGCTGCAGGCCAATGGGAATCCCAATGATGGTGATGCAGTAGACCGCCCCAAGCGCCACGTAGGAAATAGCCTCCCACAACCCAATGAGCACGACCCAAAACACGTTCGCAACGAACGATGGCGCGCCTCCGCCATAGACGATGGTCTTCCCAAATGGGGCGAGCGTGAGCGCCGCCATCTTGAACGCCTGCCGCCCCAATGGGATCCCCACGATGGTGATGTAGAAGACGACTCCCGCCAAACACCATCCAAGAGCCGTGAACAGCCCCCCGAAAACTATCCAAACGATATTTGCGATAGTGCGCATGGGCACGAGCCTTTCTCGTCCAAGGCTATTGCCACGACAATATCACATTGTTGAGTGCCGCGAAAGCGACAACGAGCACCACAATCGCCGCAACCACCGCAATGGCTATCGGCATTTTCTTCTTCATGGTCATTGTTCCTGCCCGCCATCGCCACTCTCTGCGTCACCCTGCCCGCCGTCCGAGCCGTCATCTTGCCCGCCCTCCAGGTCGCCGGACGTCGCCTCCGATTGCTCGACCCAGACGAACTCTACCTCGTACTGGTCGCCAAAAGCCGCATAGAACATTTGGGCAATGTTCTTTTCGGCCCCTGCTCTTGCTTCTTCAAGCAAGCCGCCGGCAACCGCTTCCTGTTCTGCAGCGCTGACGCACTCGGCCCTGAAAGCATCGACGTCTTCGATGTGGATGGGATTGAATATGTTGTTGTTCTCCTCGAGCACGCCCGATTTTTCCATGTCAGGCGTATTGCTGATGATATACGGATGCGGCAAAGTGACGCGAATGACGTTTTCCTCGGTTTCGAACTTCGCATCCTGCAAGCTCACCCCGGCTTTCAAAGTTCCGGCATAGCGATACCAAAAGCTGTTGCCGGTGCCGGGAATGACGAAGCCGAACAACTCGTTGTTGTCGGTGGACTTGTCCACGATGTTGTAGTTTTGTGAGACGCTCACCAGTTCGTTTTGGGACACGATCCTCTCGAACACCACCGATGGTTCTGTCATTTTGCTCTTATCGGGTGGATTGTAGTTCTGGAAGAACACCGTGAGACATATGCCCAGCACCAGCCCAATGACGCCGGCAATCAGCCATCCGACCACCTTCTTCCCGAATGCATTGAGCTTGAGCTTGGCCATGGTAGGTCCTTTCTTCCTGCTGAGTCATTAGAAGTTCGCGCGAAACTGCGCGACCGTGGAAGCCGTCCTTGTTCTCATGGGATTCAATATCGCCGAAGACATCCTTCCGTTAGGGACATCTGCTAAAAGCCGGCAGGCGCTCCGATGCGACGAACGCTGCATCATTGCGCCTGCCAGATACTATTCTTCGATGATTTCGTATTCGAGAGAGCCTTCCATGAAGTCGCGGCCCATATCCTCGAGGATTTCCGCGCCGGTGGCAAAGCCGGTCACGCTATCCTCCGCCGCCCACTCTGCTTCCTGCTCGGTATCGTAGAGGTCGTCATCGATTTCTTCCGCGCCATTCGGATAGGTATACTTGATCTTGAAACCCATGGAGTCCCCTTCCTATGCCGTTGTTCTATACCACTTCGGCTATTCTGGCATTGCCCCGTCAGCGGAAGCCTTGGTTTAGGAAGAAGACCCTTCGAGGAAAGAGAGATCGACATCTGACGCGTTTAAATCTATGCTCATTGTATTGAATCCCTGATAAGAAACTTCGAGTCGAACGCCATGCTCGTCATAGGCCCAGTAGTATCCATCCGAAGAAGTGTAGTCTGCGGTGAACCCAGCATCTTGGCATGCTTTTACATATTGGTTAAAAGCATTGAGATCCGTTTCGCCGACATACGCATGGAAGAATTTGGAAGCATCTGAAGTAACCGCTCCAACGGTAGATTCGGGTGCGGGAACCAATGTTGCAAGACCTATGGTTGGCCAAGAGACGGGATTCATTTCAAGGGGAGCATAAAGATACACGTCAATGCTCCCTTCATCGGAATCACTGTACTGCAAAACGAGACGATAGCCATCTGCATTATAGGCTTCGTATGCTGTTGCCCATGTCTCTGCGTCTCCTGTAAAACCAATGCTCTTGCAGACTTCAGTGTAGCTTTTATAGTCGTCCTGCGTTGCCCCCGCAAATTCAACACTGATTTGTTCGCCAGATTCGAACGTCACTTCAACGGTGCCGAACGACGGCGCGGGTAGCAGGGATCCAAAACCGCTTTCTGCTAGCATTTCAACTGCTTCGCTTTGCGGTTGCTCGGTCGCTTCTCCTTGTGATTGCTCGGTCGCTTCTCCTTGTGATTGCTCGGTCGCTTCTCCTTGTGATTGCTCGGTCGCTT
>CAJFUR010000176.1 GCA_904420215.1 uncultured Eggerthellaceae bacterium | reverse complement strand
GCCGACGAGGTGGGCGCCGACGCCTACACGCCCGACGCCGGGGCCGCCGCCGCGAAGGCCGCCGAGCTGGTGGGCGCGTAGGGGCGGTCCCCGGGATGCGGCCCCGGCCGCCCCCCGGGGGGGCGGCTGCGCGGACTTCCCGGGGATGCGGCCCCGGCCGCGCCGCGGCTTGACCCTTTCACCCGGTCCCTAGCCTGTGCCTTGGCCCGTTTCCCTCAGCCTGCTTTTTCGGTTCGCCCCGCGGCCGGCTCCTTTATTCGACCTGCCCTCTCAGCCTGCCTCTGGCGCTCCGCTCAGAACGGCGGGGGGGGGGGCAGTCAGCGCCATCGAGGCCGTAGCGCCTGACGAGCCGGAACGAAACGAGGGCGAGCAGGCGGACGTCGGGGTCTTCGAAGTCGAGGCCGGCAAGCCGCTTTGCCTTCTCCAGCCGGTAGACGAAGCTGTTGCGGGGAAGCCCCATCTGCTTGCTGGCCTCGTTCGAGTTGCAATTGGCCTGAAGATACGCCTCCAGGACGGCGTACAGGTCGGGTTCCTCGCAGGCGAGCTTGACGAGCGTTTGGGGGCAGAAGTGCGCGGGTTCCAATTCCTGGGCGATGAAGTCCATGCCGATGTCGAGCGCATGGTCGCCGAAGCGGGCGAGGCGCTGCCCGGGCTCGGCGGCCATGCGCAGCGCCGCGCGCGCCTGCGTGTAGCCGTTCGGCAGGCTGTGCAGGCCGCAACAAGGGGCGGATGCGCCCACGGCTAGGCGATGCTCTTCGGCGAAGCGGGAAATCTCGGCATACGGGTCGCCTTCGCGGGCGGCCCATTGTGTTGCGTCGAGGACGGCCACGATGCGGTCGTCCACCACGAACGCCACGCAGTCCACGAGCGCCTGCAGGCGATTGCAAACAGACACGCAGGGGCGCATGAAGTGGCAGTCCTGCATCTGCATGTTCGGCATGAAATCGATGCAGAAGCACAAATACTCGTCCGTGTTGCGGTTCCAGCCTCGGGCGAGGGCGCATTGGACGAGGTCGGAGTCGGGTACCTGTCTGCCCCGCACGACGGCTTTCAAGATAGATCGGGCGTCGGCGCCCGACGTGCCGCCCTTCGCCATGCCGAACGCCGAATACAGCCTTTTCACGGCTTCGGCAAGCACGAGCGCTGGCGCGCAGTCCTTCTTGCCCACGGGTTGGAAGTTCGGGTGCACGGACAAGACGAGCGCGTATTCCCGAGACACGCCGACAACCGAGCGCAAAATGGTGCAGTCGAATGCTTTCATATGGGGAAACGTGGGGTGGAACGAGGAAAAGTCCTGGCCTTCCCGCTCATCCTCCACGCCGTCGAGCACCATGTCCCGGGGAAGGCATTCCCCCTCTTGGATGCGGCCGGTCCATTCGCGCGGGAACCGCTCGTTGCGAAACACGCGGTAGGCCAGCACGCGGCTGAACGGGTCGGTGATGCACAAGTCGTTCTTGAACACCCGGAGGCTGGCTTCCGCGAGGTCGGCCAGCTCGCCGCCTTTGTCCACGATGAGTCCCAATTCCCGTTCCCAAGCGTCGAAGTGCTGGAAGATCCTCTGGACGGCATTGAACGCGCGGCTTCTGTCCTCGTCGCCCCGCGTCCAGACGATGTCGCAGTTGCGGGCCTCGGTGCAGAAGGAAGGGGGCTCGCCGATGCAGATGCAGGAGAACACGAGGCCGGGGTTCTGGCCGAGGTAGCGCTTCACGGCCTCCTTCGATTCCTCGAGCTGTCTGCTGGTGGCCACGTAGGCGATGTTGTTGTAGTAGCGGTGGTCTCCCGTGCCGAACAGGATGGGGTAGTCCAGCTGAGGCGAATTGCAGTCGGAATGCAGGTTTGCCCCTGCGGCGAGTCCGCCCAGTTCGTGCTCGATGGTGTAGAGGCTCAGTTTCACGGCAACTCCCCTGCAGGTGCCCGTCGTCGCTTTGCTGGAACTATTATAGTACGGCTTGGCGGGCGTCGCGGCCCGACGGCGCGGCCTGTCTCGTTTCCCCCCGAATTGCCCATGCCCGGGAATTGCGGCGTTTCCGGTTGCCGTATTGAGTCGAAAGGGCCGGCGCAGCTTGGCGGCGCGTTTTTGTGGCGCGTTTTGGCGGCGCGTTGCGCTGCGCCCTCCTAAGCAGCGGTTCATGCGCCTGCATGCGGGGCTGCGCGGTTCTTCGACGCCTTCTCTTGGCGTCCCTTCCTCCTCGTCTGGCGCTCTCGCCCCGCGCCGCCGCGCTGTGGCCCTTCGGGGCCTCGCCTCGCCCGGCATTCCTTTGCATGCCTTTCCCCTTCCGCCTCCCGGTTGGCTACGCTGCTGGGAGAGCCCGCCGGGCGCGACGTGCGCCATGCGGGAAACCGAACGAGAAAGGGGCAAGTGTGGCAGAACGAAGGAGCAAGGACCCATCCGGCGGCACGGGGGCCGTGTACGGCTACGCGCGCGTTTCCGCGCGGGACCAGAACCTCGCGCGGCAGCTGGACGCGCTGGAGGCGTTTCCGGTGCCGCGTGCGAACGTGTTCGTGGACAAGGCGAGCGGGAAGGGCTTCGACCGGCCGGGATACCGCGCACTGGTCTCGCGCCTTGGGCCGGGGGACGTACTGGTGGTGAAGAGCATCGACCGCTTGGGGCGCAACTACGACGAGACGCTCGTGGAGTGGCGGCGCATCACGAAGGGCAAGGGCGCGGCCATCGTGGTGATGGATATGCCGCTTCTGGACACGCGCGAGCGCTGCAGCGACGTGACCGGGGTGTTTCTGGCCGACGTGGTGCTGCAGGTGCTCAGCTACGTGGCCCAGGTGGAGCGCGAGAACATCCGGCAGCGCCAGGCCGAGGGGATAGCGGCCGCGAAGGCGCGCGGCGTGCGCTTCGGCCGCCCCGCCCTCCCGCGGCCGCAGGCGTACCACGCCGTCAAGGGAGACCGTCTGGCGGGCGTGCTCACGGTGCGGGAGGCGGCGCGGCGTCTCGGCGTGAGCGTCAGGACGTTCGAGCGGTGGCTCAAGCAGGACGAGGAGGAAGGCTGAGGGGAGGGCGGAAGGCCGGCTTGCGGGTGGAAGACGTGCGGCGGCGGGCGACCCGGCGGGCAGCGGGCGGCGAAGTGCGGCGCGGAAGATGGCAGAGGGCGCGCGGCGGGTGGTGGTGGCGGATGCCGCGCGATAGGCCTTCGGCATCGGGCCGAAGCGGGCGAGAGGCCGGCTTGCGGGCGGCGCAATCCCTCCGGCGAACGGCATGTTTCGGGGGGGGGGGGGCGGTTATTTATGCCATCAAATGCGTCGTTTGGGCATTTTGGCGCGTCAAAAAGTAGACTTTTTGCCGCGGTGGTGTGAAAATAGACTGCGCTTGGAAAGCCGCTGGTTGCAGGCGGCCGGTCGGGCGGAAAACGCGTTATGTGAGGCGGAGGCGGAAAGTCTGCTTTTTGCCCGCTTGAATGCTTTGGAGAACGGGAGGGGCGGGATGCGTGAGACGGAGGCGGTGTTCCCGCACTGCCTCTTGTCGGCGCACCCGTCCTCCGACGGGGAGCTTCGCTGGTACGCCGTCCGGGTTCCGGCTGGCTGCGAGGACGACTTCGCCGAAAAGTGCCGCAAGGAGCTTGGCGCCGACGTGTTGGAAGACTGCTTTGCGCCCCGCCGCGAGCGCTACGTGCGCCGTCAAGGCGCCTGGCAGGTGGAGCTGGCGCCGCTGTTTTCCGGGCATGTCTTTGCGGCGTCGCGCGATGCGGCGGCGCTGGCCGAGGCGCTTGGGCGGCTGCCGTTTTCCGCGTCCATCGCAGGTGGGGAAGGGTGCGGGCCCGTTCCGCTTGCCGCGGGCGTGCAGGCGTGGCTGGCTTCCGCGTTCGACGGGGCGCACGTGCTGCGCGCGAGCGAGGGGCGCATAGAAGGCGGCGTCCTCACGGTGGAGCGCGGCCCGTTGCGGGGCGGCGAGCGCGTCGTGCGGAAGATCGACCGGCATAGGCGGACGGCCTACGTCGAGCTTGGAGACGGTGGGGGTTTCCTCCTGCGCGCGGCCCTGACCGTGCCGAAGAAGGGCTGACCGGGCGCGCAACGGCTTTTCGCGGAAGGCCCGCGGTGTTCAAGGACATCGCGGTTCTTCCGCGGGAAACCGCAGCGGACGTATCTTGAATGGGAGGGGCAGCGCCTGTGGCGTGTCTCGTTCCGGTCCAAGAGGATGAATACCCTGTTTTTTATGCGGGCGCTTCCGCATGGCGCAGCCATGCCCGAGTGCTCCGATGCGAACGGAGGCCGGCGTGGCCGAGTGGTACGTGGTGCAAGTGAAGGGCGGCCGGGAGGCCGCAACCGTCGCCGCGCTTCGGCAAGTGGCGGGCGAGGGCGTGCTGGAAGAATGCTTCAGTCCCCGCTGGCGGACGCAGAGGAAGGTCCGCGGCGCGTGGGAGAGCGTGGAGCGGTTGCTTTTGCCCGGTTACGTGATAGCCGTCACCGATTTTCCCCTCGAGCTGGACGATGCGCTCCGGCGCATTCCCGGTTTCGCGAGGCTTCTGCGCAACGAACAGGGATTCGCCTCCTTGGACAGGGACGAGGTCGCATGGATCGGCCGGCATGCGCTGGGGGCCGACCGCGTGATCCCCCTTTCGAAAGCCGTAAAGGCCGGCGACGAGGTGGTCGTGGTGGAGGGCCCGCTCAAGGACCGCTGGTTCAAGGTCGCACGCATCGACCGCCGCCGCGCGACAGCCTATGTGGAGATCGACTTTCTGGGGAGAAAGAAAGAAGTGCCGATAGGATTGATGATAGTTGCCAAGCAGGCCGTGTGAAGACTGCGAGGGAACTGGCGCGGGCGCCTTTGCTGCAGAGGTCGAGTGCGGGCAGGGGTCGGCTGCGGCTGCGGCGATAGAGGACCTTCTCTCCATGGAGGCCTTGGCGTCTGCTTCGGGAAAGCTTGGCAGGGAAGACGCGGAAAGCGTCATGGCGGGCATCCGCGACACGTGCGGGCTTTCCTCGGACGCACGCGCGGCGGATATCGCCGCTGACGTGCTGGAGAAGCTGCTGCCCGACGAAACGGTGAAGTTGCCCGAGGTGGAATGCGTGGGCGGCGGTGTCGCGTACCGGGCGCTCAAGCGGGCGTTCGACGTGTGCGCATGTGCGCTTGCCCTTGTCGTGATGGCGATCCCCATGCTGGTGATTGCCGCGCGCATCCGCCGCGAGAGTCCCGGCCCTGCCATATACGCGCAGGAGCGCGAGGGGCTGGGCGGCAGGCCGTTCAAGCTGTACAAGTTCCGCAGCATGTACGCCGATGCCGAAGAACGCGGTGCACGGTGGGCGGCAAGCGGAGACCCGCGCGTGACGCCTTACGGCGCCCATCTGCGAAGAACCCGGCTGGACGAGATCCCCCAGTTCTGGAACGTGGTCAAGGGCGACATGAGCCTGGTGGGCCCGCGTCCGGAACGCCCCGTGTTCTGCCGGGCGTTCCGCGAGCGCATACGGGGCTGGGACCAGCGCACGCTCGTGCGCCCCGGCATCACGGGCCTGGCGCAGGTGGAGGGTGGCTACGAACTGCTCCCCAAGGAGAAGGCCAAGTTCGACATCGAGTATATAGAAAACCGCAGCCTTTTGCTGGACCTGAAGATCATGCTGAAGACCCTCGGCGTCTTGAAGACGGGGGAGGGGGCTCGGTAGTGCGGATTCTCTACCTTACCGATTCTTACCGTCCTGCACGTTCGGCTTGCGCCAACCGCGCAGTGGTGCTGGTTGATGCACTGCGGGCGGCGGGTCACAACGTGCAGGTTCTTGCATCGAGCGACAGCGAGCTTAACGTTCCCTCCGGATATGAGAGGCCAAAACACGTTACGATCTTTAAAACCTTTCCGTTGCGTAAGAAGAGTTTCATTAACCGGTTGAAGAATAATTTTGGTGGATGGCGTGAGTCGGTGAGAGCAGCGCGGAACATGGGAGGATTTGACGTGGTCGTTTGTACTACGCCTCCTCTTCTTCTTATGCTTGCCGCCTTGAGAATCGCACGTGCGAAGCAGGCTAAACTCGTTTGGGATGTGCGCGACATCTGGCCCGATGTCGCGCATGAGATGGGTTCGTTTGCTCCGGGCGGTCTTTACGACAGGTTTTTTTCGATGATTGCTCAGCGCGGTTATCAGGCGGCTGACCTCGTTGTTACCGTCTCATCTGGGAAGATGGAAAAACTCTCTCGACGTTTTTGCGGGAAGGTCGTTCTTGTGCCGAATGGCGTGGATGAGGATTTCGCTTCGTTGGGCGAGGATGCGGCTCTGGTCAAGCGATTTGGCCTTGCAGGGTCTTCGCCTGTTTGTGTCTACATTGGAAACATTGGGCTGGCGCAGGGACTTGGTACGTTATTGGACATTGCCGCCGCACGTCCCAATGTTCGATTTCTTCTGTTCGGTGATGGCGCCGATTGCGCTATGCTCGATGAAAGAGCGAGGCGCGAAAGTCTTGGTAATGTGCAGTTTTGCGGGATGCTTGACGCCGTCGGCGCTCGCTCTGTTCTTGGTGGCGCGGATGTTGCTTACGTTCCACTTGTTAGTTCTCGGCTGCGCGACAGCATTCCTACTAAGCTGTACGAAGCACTTGCGTGCGGGTGTCCGGTTCTGCTTGCTGCAGAGGGGGATGCCGTTGGATTGCTAAACGAGTGCGGGTTGGGACGTCATGCTGCGCCGGAGGATGCGGAAGCGCTCCTGTTCGAGTTCGATCGCCTGATCAATGAGCCTTTTACGCGAGAGAAACGATCCTCGTGCGCAGCTTGGGCGCTGCAAAATCATTCTAGGCAAATTTTCGCGAAGTGTTTCGTCGGGGAAATCGAGAAGCTTGGATCTTGGGAGTGAATCAGGGAATTTGCGATGGGCTTTGTGCATGCTGTTAGGTTGCGAGGTGCTCAATGGTTAACGTGATCGGCCTTGGCTACATCGGGTTGCCCACGGCGCTCATGCTTGCAGCGCATGGGGTGGAAGTGGTGGGCACCGACTATAACGAAGAGCTGGTGGAAACGCTCAATGCGGGGCGCACCACGTTCAAGGAAGACGGCCTTGACAGCCTGTTCGCCCGTGCCGTGGAGGCGGGCATCCGCTTCACCACCGAATACCAGCCGTGCGACGCCTACATCGTGAGCGTGCCCACGCCTTACGACAGGGAATCGAAGAAGATCGATGCCGGCTACGTTGTGGCGGCAGTGGAAAGCGTGCTGGATGTTGCGCGCTCGGGCGCCGTCGTGGTGGTGGAGTCAACGGTGTCGCCCGGCACCATCGACCGCTTCGTGCGCCCTGCCGTTGAGGCGCGCGGCCTCGTGTGCGGGCGCGACGTGCATTTGGCGCATGCGCCGGAGCGCATCATTCCGGGCAACATGGTTCGGGAGCTCATGAGCAACGACCGAACCGTGGGCGCCGACGACCCTGCGGTGGGCCAGAAAGTGGCCAGTCTCTACGCCAGTTTCTGCCAAGGCGAGATCACCGTCACCGACATCCGCACCGCCGAGATGACCAAAGTGGTGGAGAACACGTTTCGCGACGTGAACATAGCCTTCGCAAACGAGCTTGCCAAAATCTGCCGCAGCGACGGCATGGACGTGCGCGAGATCATCCGCATTGCCAACAAACACCCGCGCGTGAACATCCTCTCGCCCGGTCCCGGCGTGGGCGGGCACTGCATCAGCGTGGACCCGTGGTTTCTGGTGGGTGACTATCCCGAGCTTGCGCGTCTTATCCGCAACGCGCGCGAAACGAACGACTCCATGCCCGACTTCGTGCTTTCACGCGCGGCCGACATCATGGCCGAGTGCGGAATCGCGGACGTTTCAAAAGTGGGAATTTACGGCCTCACATACAAGGAAGACGTGGACGACGTGCGCGAAAGCCCCACGCTGCAAATGCTTGACAGCATGCGCCGGCATCTGGCAGCGGGAGCGTGCCGGGTGTACGACCCGTGGGTGGAGCGCGACGTGGCGCCGAATCAGGTTCATTCGATGGACGAGTTTCTGGATGGGCTGGAAATGGCGATCGTGATGGTGGGGCATTCGCAGGTCAAAGGCAAGCCGGAGCTGTTCGGCGACCGTGTGCTGTTGGACACGCGCGACGTCATGGGTTCGGGCGGAAACGTGTACAAGCTGTAGGGAGCCTTGGTGGAAGCCCGCGACAGGATGAAGGTCATGCTCGTCTTCGGCACCCGCCCGGAGGCCATAAAGATGTGCCCGGTGGTCAACGAACTCAAGGGCCGTCCCGGCGATTTTGACGTGTCCGTGTGTGTTACGGGGCAGCACCGGGAGATGCTCGATCAGGTGCTCGAGGCGTTCGGCGTCGTTCCGGATCATGACCTGTCGATCATGAAGCCCGGCCAGACGCTTTTCGATGTGACGTGCGGGGTATTGTTGGGCATACGCGCAGTGTTGGAGGCCGTCCGCCCGGATGTGGTGCTTGTCCACGGCGACACCACGACCTCGTTTGCGGCTGCGCTGGCCGCTTTCTACCTGCGCATTCCGGTAGGCCATGTGGAAGCAGGTCTGCGCACGCGCAACCTGTACAGCCCCTGGCCCGAGGAGTTCAACCGCCAGGCGGTGGACGTGCTGGCGAAGTGGTACTTCGCCCCCACGGACACGAGCCGTCAGAACCTGCTTCGCGAGGGGAAGCCTGCCGAAAGAGTGTACGTCACGGGGAACACCGGCATCGATGCGCTGGGCACGACGGTACGGGAAGGCTACCGCCACCCCGACCTCGATTGGGCGCAGGGGAGCCGTCTCGTGCTTCTGACGGCGCATCGGCGCGAGAATTGGGGCGCGCCCATGCACGGCATGTTCCGTGCCATCCGGCGCGTGATGGAGGATCGTCCCGACACGAAGGCGATTTATCCCGTGCACATGAACCCGCAGGTGCGCGAAGCAGCGCATGCGGAACTGGACGGCTTCGACCGCCTGCGCATCGTGGAGCCGTTGGATGTGCTCGACTTCCATAACTTCATGGCGGCGGCGCACATCGTCCTCACCGACTCGGGCGGCATTCAGGAGGAGGCGCCGAGCCTTGGGGTGCCCGTGCTGGTTCTGCGCGACACCACCGAGCGCCCCGAAGGCGTGGCGGCGGGAACGCTCAAGCTGGTCGGCACGGCCGAGGAAGACGTGTATCGGGAGTTTTCGCGGCTTTTGGACAGCCCTGAGGCGCACGCCGCAATGGCGCATGCCTCCAACCCCTACGGCGACGGGCATGCCAGCAGGCGGATAGCCGACGTGCTGACGGGTGGGACGTGTGCGGCGCCGGCAGTGGCGCCGGCGGAAGGGACGGCGGGTGCGCTGCCGGGCGCGGTAGCAGGCGAGGCAGCCCCGTCTGCGCCGGAAGGCGGCGTGCGTGCCTAGCCTGCGTTCGCTCGGGTTGTACGTGCAGACGGTGCGGCACTTGAAGCCGGGCCAGGTGGCCTGCCGCCTGAAGCGCAAGGCGGGCTTGGACACGCCGCTCGTTCGCGGTCTTCGGGTTCATCCCGACCCTGCGCGGGCGGATGCCGCGCGCGTGCCGGCGCTTCCTGAACTTGACTTCGACCCCGTGTTTTTGGCACGGTTCGACGTGGAAGCGCTCATGCGCGACGAAGTGGGACTTCTGCACCATGTAGAACGCATCGACTGGAGTCGCAGTTGGCATGAGGCGCTTGCCACGCCGCTGTGGCGCTACAACCTGCATTATATGGAATACCTGCTGCCGCTGGTGCATGCATGGGCGCAAACGGGCGAGGCGCGGTATGTGGAGAAGGCGAAGCAGCTGGTGAGCTGTTGGATAGATGCGAATCCGCGCGCGGGGGGCGGTGTGGGCTGGGACCCGTATCCCACGGCGATGCGTACGGCGGTGTGGTTGGCGCTGCGTGTGGAGGCGCGCGAGGCGTTGGAGGCCGATAGGGGGTTCGCGCGCAAGATGGACGCGTCCTTGGCCGAGCAGGCCGGGCACTTGTCGCGGCACATGGAGCGAGATCTTCTGGCCAACCACTATCTGGAGGACCTGAAGGCGTGCGTGCTGTTGGCAGTGTACTTCGGCGACGAAGGCATGCTGGCCGCCGCGTTGCCCCTTCTGGAAGGACAGGTGGCCGAACAGGTGCTGCCCGACGGCATGCACTTCGAGTGTTCGCCGATGTACCACAAGATCGTGCTGGAGGATTTGCTGCGGGTTGCGGCGGCTCTGGGCGCGATGCCTTCGGGCGTTCCCGGCTGGCTTTCCGATGCCGTTCGGCGCATGTGCGACTGCCTGTATTCGCTGGAGCGCCACGCGAATCGGACGCCCCTGTTCAACGATGCCGGCGACAACGTGGCGAAAAGCCGCGACGCTCTTTTGGCATGCGCAGAGCGGCTTTTGGGCGTTCGCCCGCGCTTTTGCGACGCGCTGCCCGAGGCGGGGTACTACCTGCTGGAGGGGGAGTGCGCGGGGCATGGCGTGAAGGTGGTGTTCGACGCCGGCGCGCCGGGTCCGGAACACGCGTTGGGGCATGCGCACTGCGACGCCCTGTCGATCGAGGCATTCGTGGACGGTGAGCCGTGGGTGGTGAACGGGGGCACGTATGCCTATCAGGATGAGCTGCGCGGCCGGTTCCGCAGCACGGAGGCGCACAGCACCGTGCAGGTGGCCGGGGCCGAGCAGCACGAGTGCTGGGGCGAACACCGCGTGGCGCGGCGCGGGCGCGCGTGGCTGGTCGGGCGGGGCGAGGGGTGGCTGGAAGGCGAGGTTCGCGACTGCTGGGGCAACCGCGTGCAGCGCCGCATCGAGTTGACCGGGGAAGGCCTGAGCGTGCGCGACCGCGTGGTCGCGCGAGGACGTGGGTTCGAAAACGCCCCGCTCGTCGCGCGTTTCTTGACGGTCGGCCCGTTCGCTCAGGCGCGTTGCGAGGGCGTGCAGACGTGTCGCCACGCCCCCGAGTTCGGCGCGCTGCAGAAGGCTGCCCTCGTTGTTCGACGGGGCGAGGATGCGGTGGATTCCGAGCTCCTTTTGGCGGGGAGCGATGACAGAAAGGTTGTCCAGTGAAGCAGCTTTACCTCATGGTCGATGACGGCAGCATGCGGGAGATAGACGTGCCTGCGCCTACGCCCAAGAAGGGGTTTCTGATCGTTGAGACTCTTTACTCGGTGGTTTCGGCGGGCACAGAGCGTTCGCTTGCGTCGTTCGGCGGCAAGAATCTCATATCCAAGGCGCTCGAGCGCCCTGATCAGGTGAAGAAGGTACTCGAAAAGTTTTCGACGGACGGAATCGTAACCACCATGGAGGCGGCGTTCAACAAGCTTGGCGAGCCCATGCCCATGGGGTACTCGGCTGTGGGGCGTGTCGTTTCGGTGGGCCAGGGCGTGACCGACGTTTTCCCGGGCGACCTTGTGGCAATGGTGGGGCAGGCCTACCATGCCGAGGTGAACCGGGTGAACCGCAATCTGGTGG
Source organism: uncultured Eggerthellaceae bacterium (assembly GCA_904420215.1). Classification (GTDB taxonomy): domain Bacteria; phylum Actinomycetota; class Coriobacteriia; order Coriobacteriales; family Eggerthellaceae; genus CAJFUR01. Next base: position 16,431 of record CAJFUR010000176.1, on the reverse strand, counting down.
CAAAGCTACCAGAGGGTTTCCCCGATGTGCGGCAGGCGGCTCTGTGCGCCCTTGGTGGCATTGCGTTGCAGGGCATCCATCAGGCGGATGTGCGTCCCGGCGAGACGGTGGCCGTCATCGGCCTTGGTCTTATCGGGCAGATTTGCGCGCGCATTCTGGATGCCTATGGGTGCGACGTCATTGGGTTCGACATTGCCGACCGGCGCGCTTCGGGGACGCATCTTCGTTCGTTCATCAACTCGGCAGACGACAATGCCGCCGAAATTGCCCTTGCCGAAACGCAGGGGCGCGGCGTGGACAAGGTCGTTATTGCCGCCGCTACGAGTTCGAACGATCCGATGGACCTTGCGGCGGCGATTGCGCGCGACCGGGCGACTATCTGCATGATAGGCGTGACGAAAATGGACATCGACCGAAGGCCATACTACAAGAAGGAACTCGCATTCACCATTGCGCGCTCCTACGGGGCAGGCCGCTATCAGGCCGATTACGAGGAAAAAGGCGTGGACTTGCCCATTGGCTACGTGCGTTTCACCGAAGGGCGCAATGTGGAGGAATTCATTCGGCTGATTGACCGGGGCAAGCTGGACGTGGCGGACCTCATCACGCACGAGATTCCCTTCGAGGATGCGCAACGCGCCTACGAGATGATAACGACCAACAAGAACAAGGAGCGCTATTTGGGGATACTCCTTGCGTATGGCGAGCGGGATGGCAAATTCGATCCGGTCGTGGCGGGTACGGCCCATGGAAAGCGCGCGAAAGCCGTGGATGCGGTGGACACGGTGAATGTCGGCTTCGTGGGCGGGGGCGGCTTCGCACGCAGCACCATTCTGCCCGTCATGAAGGCGAACGGGTCTTTTGTGCTGCGGGCCTTGGCCACTACCGGGGGTGTAAGCACGGGCCAGACTGCAGGGATGGAGGAGTTCTCCTACCTTGCGAACGACTATCGGGAGGTGCTTGCCGACGAAGGCGTGGACCTCGTGGTCGTGTCCACCAACCATGCGAGCCATGCCAAATTCGTCGTCGAGGCGCTTGAGGCGGGCAAGAGCGTGTACTGCGAAAAGCCGCTGTGCCTTTCGCTTGACGAGCTCGATGCCATAGAGACGGCCTACCGGGCGGGCAATGCGCATTTGTTCTGCGGCATGAACAGGAGGTTCGCCCCGTCGATTGCCCGGATACGCTCCGAACTGAAGACGGCCGAAGCGCCTGCCGTGTACGACTACATTGTCAATGCGGGCGAGATTCCCCCCGACCATTGGACACAGGACGAGGCTTCGGGTGGCGGGCGCATCATTGGCGAGGCATGCCATATGGTGGACGTTATCCAATCACTGGACAAAAGCGAAATCAAAAGGCTGTCGCTCGTGTTTGCCGACGCTCCCGGCTACCCCTGCAAGGACAACGTCCTCATTGCCATGAGCATGGCTTCCGGCGCGATTGCGAACATCGTGTACACCTCCATGGGTTCGAAGAAATATCCCAAAGAGGAACTGCGCGTGTTCAGTGCAGGCAACGTGTACGAGATGAACAACTACGTGGGGTTGTCCCGCTACAGCAACACGAAGAAAACGTCTCCCAAGATCAAGCAGGACAAGGGCTTCGGAAACGAGTATGCCTACATGCTGGAAGTGCTGCGCGGCGAGCGGGAAAACAACGCGATAGAAGACGCGTTTCAAGGCCATAGGGCGCTTCTGGAGGCGCTGGAGGCTGCACGTGGATAAGATGACGGTTTATGGCCGCCTGCCCGTTTTTGCCCAGAATTGGGCGTGTTCGCTGGAGGGTATGCGAATCGAGCGCTCTCGTTACGATAAGGTTTTTTGGGATAAGCTGCGCGAATATGAAAGCCTTGCTCAAAAAAGCTTCGACGAGCGTTGCGCCTATCGTGATGCTCAATTATCGAAGATGGCCATTCATTGTTATCGAACGGTTCCGCATTGGCGTCGAGTATTCGATGATGCGGGATTGAACCCTGCATCCGTGCGCACGCTCGATGATTTGCAAAAGATTCCCGTTCTTACCAAGGAAGAAGTGAAGGCGAATCCCGAGGGGTTTCTCTCTTCGGACTTCATGGAAAAGAAGCTCATTTCTCAACATACCAGCGGAACGACTGGTGGCGGCTTTGTTTTCTATACGACGTCGGAGGCGCTGTCCGCCCAGTGGGCAATTTGGTGGCGGTATCGTAGGTCGTTGGGTATTTCCTATGGCGATGATTGCGCGGTGTTCGGTGGACGCACCGTGGTTCCCATCGCTTGTAGACGCGCTCCGTATTATCGCGTCAATCGCCCTTCACGGCAGTTCTTGTTCAGTCAGTATCATTTGGGGGGCAGCACAGCAGATGAGTACATCGCCGAACTGAGAAAGCTTCGGGTCAAGTGGCTGCATGGGTACCCTTCCGCCCTTGCCTTGCTTGCTCATTTCCTTTTGGACCGAGGCGAGTCTCTTGAGGTGGATCATGTCACTCTTGGAGCTGAAAACTTGCTGGAGTCCCAAGAGAGTGCATTGAAAGAGGCGTTCCATGTCTCTCCGAGGCAACATTATGGGCTATCAGAGGCAGTTGCCAATTTTTCGCAGGATACAGGAGGTGATATGTACGTTGACGAGGAGTTCGCAGCTGTCGAGTTTGTAGAAAACGAGTATGGTGCTACGGAGGTCGTCGGAACGACTTTGACGAACTACGCGATGCCGTTGTTGCGCTATCAGACTCATGATACGGCTGAAGTCGAGCAGACGACTTTCGGTAGGAAGGTGGTAGCCCTCGATGGTCGTCTTGAAGATTATGTCGTCCTGTCCGATGGAAGCAGGGTGGGGCGTTTGGACCATCTGTTCAAGGATCTGGTGAACGTCGTGGAGGCGCAAATAGTTCAGGATAGGCCCGGCGCGTTTGTAGTGACGTTGGTGCCAAACAGGGATTATTCGGAAAGCGACACCCTTCTTTTGGATAAAGAAATACGTGATCGAATGGGTGATGTCGAATATGCGGTCGAGTTCGTAAAAGCTATACCACGGACGGCATCGGGCAAGCTTCGTCTTGTCGTTTCCCGTATGGACGAGGGAACGCTGCGATGAACAAGGTATTTGCGTATAGGGGAATCGAAACCTACGAAGAGCTTGAGGGCATGTATGACGCTGGTGAATTGGCGGCTATTTTCTCCCTTATTGGGGAAGCGGTACAGCCGGGTGATAATGTAGTGCTCAAGCCTAACTTCGTGAAGGAATCCCATCTCGATCGCCATGACGAGTGGGTGCAGATCGTAACGAACGGGTCTCTCGTAAAATGCGTTCTTAAAGAGGTAGTCAAAGCATTGAGGGGGGTCGGCCATATTGCAGTTGTCGATGCGCCCCAGACTGATTCAGACTACGATGAAATCATTAAGCGTGTAGGTTTGCCGGCGATCATCGAAGAGGTTCGCGTTTCGACAGATGTTCCGATTGAGTATTACGATCTTCGTGAAGAGCGGTGGTTCTTCCGCGAGGGAATCATTACGAGCAAAAAGCGCCTTGCAGGCGATCCGCTAGGGTACACCAAGGTCAACCTGGGTAGTGATAGCTTCTTTGCAAATAAGCAGAACAAGGATTATTACGGTGCTGATTACGATCGAGAGGAAACGGCTCTATATCATAACGAGCGCGATAATATTTACGTCATCTCCAACACTGTCCTCAAAGCTGATGTGTTTATCAATTTGCCGAAGCTCAAATCTCACAAGCTTGGCGGCATGACCTGCTGCTTGAAAAATCTCGTCGGTACGTGCGTTATCAAGAATTCGCTGCCGCACCATACCATCGGCGTCCCCTCTCAGGGTGGCGATCAGTTTTCCGAAAAAAGCGAGCATTCCAATGCCGAGGGCAGGCTCAAGGCGTTATCGGTCAAGTTGCTGAAATACAAAAACCCCCTTATCAACTATCCGTTCATCCTTGCTAAAAAACTTGCCGGTCTGTTTTTGGGCTCGGCATCATCGGATACAGTGCGCAATGGCTCATGGTATGGGAATGATACTATCTGGCGCACTACCCTTGACCTCAATCGTATATTACTATTCGCCGACGAACGAGGCGTCATGCACGACGAGCCCCAACGACGTTACCTTGCTTTCGTCGATGCCATAATTGCCGGTGATGGAAATGGTCCTATGGCGGCAGACGCGAAGCGGTGCAATACACTCGTTGCAGGCACCAACCCGGTAGCGCTCGATGCTGCTTGCTCTCGCTTGATGGGCTTTGATTGGCGGAAGATACCGACGGTCAAACATGGTTTCGATGAAGTTCGCTGGCAACTCTTCAAAGGCATTCATGACGACATTCTTATAGATAGCAATGAACCTTGCTGGAATGGCTTTATTGATGATATTTCTGTTGAGGACACGTTTCAGTTCAAGCCGCATTTCGGATGGGTTGGGCATGTGGAGCTGGAATCTTAACTGATGAAGTACGTTCAGATAAATGCTTATGGCTATGGTTCAACTGGCAGCATAATGCGCAACATCCATAAAGAGCGTCTTCGGGATGGTGATGAGTCCTACATTGCATGGGCTCGCGGTCCTGCATCGCGGGAGCCGAATGAGTATCGTTTCGGAACCAAGTTCGACGTATATATGCATGCAGGGCTGCATCGGTTGTTCGGCATGGGCGGCCTCATGGGATCGAAACGGGCAACTGAGCAGTTGGTTTCCTGGCTGGAGGACATTGATCCTGACGTGGTGCACCTGCACAATCTGCATGGATATACGATTCATCTTCCCGTCCTGTTCAATTATTTGAAACGAGCGGAAAAACCGGTGGTTTGGACGCTGCATGATTGCTGGGCATTTACGGGCCATTGCGGATATTTCACATACGCAAAGTGCCTGCAATGGATAAGTCATTGTGGACACGAAGCAAGCTGTCCTCAAAAGCATATGGCCCCGAAGACTGCGGCGGGAACATGGGCCGTAAGAAGGTCATTTGAGTTGAAGAAGAAGTTGTTCTGCAGCTTGGAAAAGGTCGATATCGTCACTCCGTCTCAATGGCTTGCCGACTTGGCGGGTCAATCGTACTTAGGTAAGTATCCAATTTCCGTCAAGAACAACGTGATCGATGAAAATGTGTTTCGACCCGTTGAGAGCGATGCTCGGCGACGATACGGCATCGGAAACCGAATTATGGTTTTGGGTGTTGCCAGCCCTTGGACTGAAAGGAAGGGTTTCGGGGATTATTTGGCAGTGGCTCAGCGATTGCCAAGCGACTATGTGATGGTTCTCGTCGGACTGAGCGAGCGTCAAATGCGATCTTTGCCGCAAGGTATTATCGGCATGACTCGTACATCTGATGCGCGTCAGCTTGCCGAATTATATAGCGCCGCAGATGTATTTCTGCTTTTAAGCTACGAGGAAAATTATCCTACGGTCGCGCTCGAGGCGCGCGCTTGCGGCACGCGAATCATTGCTTACGACTCAGGTGGTTCGCTTGAAGCTGCTGGTCAGGATGCAGTTGCGGTTCCCGTTGGGAATATCAAAGAGGTTATATCGGCGATTATGAGCATGAAGAAAGGTACATGATGGGTGTTGTCATCAATGTGAATAAGATTCCGCGAAAAATATACGTCTCTTTTATAAAGCTAGTGGGTCGCTTCAATATGCCGTGGTATTTAAAGCGTTATGTGCGGCATTTGCGCAAATACGGCATGGATATTGATGGGATGCCCCAATACATCGCTCCGACTGCCACTTTTGACGGAAGAGACTACTCACTGATTCATATCGGCGACAAAACGGTCATTGCTGGCGAAGTAATGGTTCTTACGCATGATTATTCCATTGCGCGCGCCCTAGAAGCGATCGGTGAGGATATGACATTGGAGGCTTATTTCTTGCGGGAGATTTCCATTGGCAAGAATTGCTTTATTGGGGCACGTTCGATTCTGATGCCGGGTTGCACGATAGGCGATAATTGCATCATTGGGGCCGGGAGCATTGTTAGGGGGAAGATCGAGCCGAACTCGATCATTGTCGGAGGAAGCTGTGAAGTTGTGGGAAATACTCTGGAATGGGCTCGAAAGAAGCAGGCGAAAGGGGAATACTATCGTAATGCGAGCAGGACGCATTGATGAAAGCGTCGAGTTTGCCTCAGGGCGATGGCATCGCCGAAACCTTGCTTTCTGCCGAGGTGGTGTCGTTTGACATCTTCGACACTCTCGTTAAACGAACGGTTCTGAAGCCTACGGATATATTCGAGGACGCCGAGTATTCGACATCTAATGCGCCTAGGGAGGTTTGTGCAAGGATTAGGGTCGAAGCGGAGCGCGACGCACGCATGCTCGCCGTGCGTCAAGGCCGAGAAGATACGACTCTTGATGAAATCTATGCAATTATTGGGGAGAGGCTTTCTCAAGGTGATGCAAAAAGGCTAAAGGAAGCGGAAATATCGCTCGAACTATCCTGCTGTATTCCTTATGAACACATGAAAGGAATATACGATCTCGCCAAGAAAAGCAAGGCCCGTGTGATTGCGGTGACGGATATGTATCTGCCACATGATGTCATTCGTCAAATACTCCAAAAATGTGGGTATGATGATCTTGATGCCATCTTCGTTTCTTCGGAATGTGGATTGACCAAGGCGAGCGGTGGTCTTTGGAATCATGTGATCGATTCGCTCGGAACAGCTCCGAACTCCATCGTCCATTTTGGTGACAACAGGCGCTCTGATGTCGATCGAGCGAAGGCCGCTGGCATCATCGCCTTTCTTGTTAGAGAGTCTCATGATTTTATTTTTCGCTTGCCACGACGCGAGATGCAAAACGAGGGCGTAAGCAAGCTCGTGCATTATCTTGAGTGTACCCGGCCTGTGAATCAGGATGACGCTGCCTTCAAATTGGGCTATGGCATAATCGGTCCATTGCTCGTTGGCTTTGTCCGTTGGTTGCATTGTCGCGCGCAGGATCTGGGAGTGGACAAGCTGCTGTTTCTTTCTAGGGATGGATATTTGATGCAGCGCGTATACAAGTCTGTTCTCGGTAGCGAAGCGCTTGACAACAGCTATTTTTACGCCTCCAGAAAAGCTTTGATAGTCCCTTCGCTTCATGGCGATGCAAGTCTCTCGCATGTGCTCAAAGTGGTTCCCCTGCATTCTTGGACTACTTTGAGCAATTTTTTTGACAAGGTTGGTCTTTCGATCGACGAATATGAATCTCTTCTGGGCGCTTACGGGTATGGTAAAGATGACGTGATCGAAACGGACAGGCTTCTCTCCGATGGGAAGTTTTGCGAATTCTATTCTGCCCTTGAGCCTGATATCAAAAAAGGCGCAAATGCTGCCCACGCTGGTCTTCAGCGGTACATTGCCGACAGTGACGTACTTGGCAAGAAGATCGCCCTTATCGACATTGGTTGGTGGGGCAGAATGCAGCATGCCCTTTGCAGAGAACTGGAGGAGGCTGGTCCGAGTACTCAGGTCTTTGGCTTTTATACAGGGTTGAGGGGGGTTGGCGTTTCGGAAAACGCGTCATCATGCAATCAGGGTATGGAGGGCTTCCTTTTTTCTCCAGAACATCATACCGAAAGAATCGCGCTGGAAGATGCCTTCAATGGCTTTTATGAGATTATGTTCTCTGCTCCCCATGGATCGGTTTTGAGATACGACCTAGATGAGGATACCGGGTTCGTTCATGTCGTTATGGATCGGTATGAGTATGAGGGTTTGGAAACCGCATCTATAGTAAAACGCATTCACGGAGGTGCATTGGCGTTTGCAACAAGCGTCAAGAGCAATGGATATGAGGATGACGAGGCGTTTTCCGACGGTGCTTTGTTCTCCGTAGTGTCTGCTGTAGGTTTAAACCCTTCTAAAGAGGTGATCGACCTTTTTCGGTCTACCACGATGTTTGATGGAGATACGTGGGCATTGTGCGGTGTTGGTGGCATTGAAGGCAGCATCCTGTTCTTTCGGTCTTTTTTGGCGAGTTTGAAGCGATCTGTGTGGAGGCCGGCCGTTTTGAATGAGGCTTTGGGGGCAAATCTTCCATTTGGCAAGGCGTACGGGAGGCTGCTTCAGTTGAAAAGAGCAATAGGGAAGCAGATGTGGCCGACTTGATGTTGACGCATGGCTCAAAGAATCGAAATATTTCGCGATTTCTAATATCTCAGATGAAATCGCTGTATGTTTCTAATTGCGTTGTTCTCGGCGCCCTTTTCTTCCTTACCTTTCTTGGCGACGATGTCGTTCTCCGTTTCTTCCTGGTATTCGCCTGCGTAGCTTTGGGCATATTGAATCTTTGGGTCTGCTGGAGGGCCACGAGGCTGCTGCTGCGCCCAGTGGCGATTTTTTCATTGCTGTGGCTTATAGTGGTTCCCTTGACGTCTTTTGAAGTGCCACTCATGGAGGCAATGTCTGCCTTTCAATGGAGGCAAGTGCTCTTATTCGCTCTTACATTCATGATGGCATCGCTTTTGTTTGCGCAAGACGATCTGAAGCCCAACGAAGTACCTGTCACGTCGCTTTCGCTTTCCCGAGGACTTGCATATGTGATGTATGGAACGATAGTCGTGACCGTCATAGCAGTTCTGTTTGACGCGATTATCAACGGGGGATTCATTATCAGTGCGGATGATGTGAATGTCGAAAGGCACAGATCGTCTTTTCCTGGCTATTATTTATTGAGGGCATTGGGCAATCTGGGCGTGTCGGTGCTGGCCTTCGATAAAACTAGAAGAAAAGGTAAGTCATTTATTATGGCATTTCTCGTCATGACGCTCGTGAATTTTTCCATAGGTGTCAGATTCGGCGTTTTCGTCTTGGGGATTGCTGTAGTGTCTTGCTGGTGCGCCGATCGTTTCGAAGCTAAGCGTTTAAGAGCTCTTGTCATAATAGGCGCATGTGCTGTTTTGGTTTTCACGGGCATTTCAATCGCGCGAGATGACGAAGCGAATAAAACCCTATATTACATCACGCTCGGAGGATATTCGGGTACGGTCGATTCGCTCACGTCAACGGAGCTGATTAGATATTTTGGCTATTCGCAACGTTTGATGGAAGAGTACATGGCAAATGAGCAGGGCGGGGTGGCTTCGGGTGCCTACACCTTGACGCCTTTGTTCGACTTCTTTCAGATAGAGAGCGAATATCCTCCCAGAATTCAAGTTCAGGGCTATAACGCGACAAACATTATTTCCTATCTGTATCAAGATTTCGGGCAACTATGGCCAGTAGCAGCATTCGTGTGGAGTGCTTTGATTAATGCCGCTTACCGGTGGCGTTTAAGAAAGCCAGGTTTGTTTAGCTTCTATTGGTGCTCTGTTGCATATGTCAATCTAGCGTTGAGTTTCTATGCTTACGTGTACGCTTTTTCCTATTGGCTCGTTACGTTCCCGATATTGCTGCTCATGGTAAGCGCCTTGTTTCATGTTGGTAGAAAACCGAAGATCAATGGAGTGCAGTTTTGAAAGTTTCGATCATCACGCTCGTTCGTATTCATAATTATGGGTCGGTGCTGCAGGCGTATGCGACAGGCGAACTTGTAAGACAAGCTGGTCATGATCCGGAATTCGTCGATCTTGTGGCCATCAATGGAAGTCGAGCCGGTACACTGGAGGACAACGTTAAGGCGAAGGTCGGCGGCAATTCGATTAAGCATGCTTTGTATTCTTTTTTCTGGAACGCGAACTGGATGCTTCAGGAGCGGGTATTTGGCGGCTTTGTCAATCGGCATCTGAACTTTTCGAGGAGGTACGAAAGCGTTGGGGAGTTGCATGCGAATCCTCCGATGGCGGATTGCTATGTTTCGGGCAGCGATATGCTATGGAGTTCGAAGCTTAACAAGGGTCATCGAGAAACGCAGTTCTATTTAACATGGGCCCCTGAAGACAAGCCTCATATTGCCTATGCCGCAAGCATAGGCGAGACGGAGTTGCCGCCCGAAGAACGCTCGTTCATGCTCCCGCTCCTAAAGAGTTATGACCGTATCGGCATGCGGGAGAAAAGCGGTGTAGCTCTTTTGGATTCTATGGGAATCTCTTCTGTTAACGTGCTTGATCCAACTTTGGTGCTGCCCAGTGCTTTTTGGGAAAGCTTTGCTTCCCAGTGCTCTTCTCGAAAAAGACCCTATTTGCTCGTGTATTTTCTCCATGACCACGAGGAAGTATTTCGCCAGGCGCTTGCCTATGCGCGAAGGCAGGGGTTTGAGGTCGTTCGGGTGGCATTCCATCCGCTCAGGAAAGCCGATGATGACAAGATAGAAGTGATTCCATCGGTTGAAAAGTTGGTCAGCTTGTTCATGAACGCAGAATTCGTGGTTACGGATTCTTTCCACGGAACGGCATTTTCCCTTAATTTCGCCAAATCGTTTTTAGTCACGCAGCCACCACGATTCGAAACCAGGCTGGACAGCATTCTTGAAATAGCGAATGCCCCACAGCGGGTCATCAGGGACTCTTCGGTTCCGTTTTCGGCATATGGTCCGATCGATTACGACCATGTGACAAAGGCGCTTTGTCGGGAGCGTGAAAAGTCACGTGCATTTTTGAATGCTGCCTTGGGTGACTAGGTCGTGCCGGTCAGCTGCGTTCGTTGAGTGTTTCCAGGTGCATGTGTTGCGGACGGATTGCTTTTCAAAGGTTTGATATACCGAAGATTGTTGGTCTAGAGTGATGCGGTAGATGGCTCAGTCTATAGGCGAAAGTGGAATAAAGAGGTTTCTCAAGAATTCAGGCGTGTTTTTTCTGGGATCCGTAGTTTCAAAGGCGGCAATGTTGATGATGCTGCCTTTGTATACATACTATGTAGACTCTGCTGACTTGGGATACTACGACCTGTCCACCACATGCATTACGTTGGTCGGAACCTCTCTTTTCCTTGAGATCTGGACCGTGGCTTTGCGCCATATGTATAGCGGTTCCAACGGCGGGCCGGATGTTGACGGAATAAGGAGTTGCAGTGCTCTCTTTGCGATTTCCACATTTGTGTATACGGCGGTCGGAATCGTTGCGTGGCGGCTCTTTGATGTGAGGGATGTTGGCTTTGTTTTTGCGTTCGGTCTTGCAGGCAATTTAGCGAACTACACTTCGTTTTTGGCACGCGGCAAAGGCGAGAATGTCGCATTCGCCGTCTCGGGTGTTATGAGTACGGGCATCATAATTGGAGTGAATGTCATTGCGCTGGTTTTTTTGCGGATGCCTTACGAATCGCTGTATGTGGCGAGCATTTGCGGCTTTGTTATTCAGAGTGTTTTTTTGAGTGTCAAGCTTGATCTATTCCCGCTGTTCTATTCGGGGCTACCGAGCAAGAGGTCGCTCAAGCGGATTTTTTTCTTCGCTTTGCCCTTGTGCGTGAATTCCATTTCCTTTTGGCTGCTGACCTCATTTGGCAAGGTGATCCTGAATATCGCGATGGGTGATTCTGCTAACGGTATCTATGCGATCGGCTCGAAGTTTTCCGTTGCACTGGCTCTGGTGACGAGTTGCTTTACCTATGCATGGCAAGATATGGCCTTTTCGCATGGCGTGAAAGAGGGTTCCGATTCGTTCTATACGGATGCGACCTTCTTGTATTCAATTTTTCTTTGCGTTGGTGCTGCCATACTGCTGCCGCTGATTTACCTTGCATTTCCGTTGCTGGTCGGATCGGATTATGCGTTCGCTTTAGATACGATTCCGATGTTTATAGCCGTTGCTGTTTTGAGTGCATTGTCCACTTTCGTGGGAAACATCTTTTATTCAGTGAATAGAACGAAGCAGGTTTTCTATTCTGCCGTACTGGCAGCAGCGGTGAATGTTCTGCTCTGTCGGCTATTCGTTGATTCGTTTGGGATCGATGGAGTGAACATCTCCATATGTCTCGGATTCGCTGTGGGTATTGTGTACCGATTCATCCTGTTGAGAAAACCCGCAAAGCTCCGCTTTAAGTTGCAGTCTCTTTTGGGTTTGTTTCCGTTGGGTATGTCTTTTGTAGTTTTCATCATGGGTGATTGGTTGTTGAATCTCATTTATCTATCGATATTGCTTGTGGCGGCTGGAACGGTTTTCTTGCTATATTGCAGAAAGAGGCGCACATGAACCTTCCGATTCCTGATTTGAGTGGAGACAAAAGCTCCTGTTGCGGATGTGGTGTATGCAAGGTCGCTTGTCCCACCGGTGCGATTTTCATGATAGAGGATAAGTACGGTTTTTGTTTTCCCGGTATCGACCCTGAAGCATGTGTTCGTTGCGGGCGCTGCATAGAGGTGTGTGGATTTAAAAGGGATAAGCCACAAACGACGTTAGGGGCAACCTATGCAACGGCTCGTAAGCATGACGATGTGGTCTTTTCCGCATCAGGAGGGGTTTTCGCTGCTCTGGCAGAATCGGTTTTGGAGTCTGACGGGATTGTTTACGGCTGCTTTTGGCATAACGCCAACGACACGCTGGAGGCAAGTTTTGGTCGCGTTGCCAACGGTGATGACCTTAGGCGCTGCCTTGGCTCAAAATATGTGCAAAGTGACCTGTCTTCCAGCCTTGATGCCATCAAGGAAGATTTAAGGGGCGGCAAAGAGGTTCTCGTCTGTGCGCTTCCTTGTCAAATCGCTGCATTGAAGCGGTTTCTCGGAAAGTCGTATGTGAATCTGATAACAATAGATCTGATATGCCACGGTGTTCCGGGCGTTCGGTTTTTCAACGAAGAGTTGCAGAGTCGTTTGCCTGAAAGAGGGGCTCGTGCGGTGGCTGTTTCGTTTCGAAGCAAAACGAACGGGTGGGGGCCTCGGGGCTTTTCCATGCAGGTGGAATGGGAGTTGCCATCAGGGAAGGAAATACATTCCGAACCGATCCTTCCCGATGATTCGCCTTTCTTTTTTTTCTTCGAGGGAGCTCAATCGATAAGGGGGAGTTGTTTGAGCTGTCCTTTTGCCTCAGAAAATCGACCTGGTGATATCACCATCGGTGACTTCTGGGGTGTAGAGGAGTTGCTTTCTTCTGTCGTGGGCGCTGAGCAGATATTGCAGGTTGATAGAGGGATCTCTGTTCTGGTCTGTAATACTGGAGCAGGTGAAGCAGTCCTAATGCATCATGGTCGCGATCTGGTTCTCGTGCCAACATCTTACGAACTTGCAGCGCGTGGCAATGGAAACTTGCGCTATCCAACGAAGCCTTCTCGCTTTCGTAAGCTGTTTCTCTGGCTGTATGGCCGCGGAGGCTATAGGGGTGCTGTTGCGGTGTGGCGTTTTTGTCGCAGCGAACGAGATTTTATGCGGATGGCGAAAAAGCCGATCAAGAAGTTGTTGAGGCGCTAGGATAATGTCGTGAAAGTTTATGCAACGTTGGAAACCATGCGAATGCAGCTTGATGGAAGCTATTGATCTGTGCACACGCATAGCGGTAGACTGGTTGCCCTTCGGGCGCATGATGGCGGATATTGCGGGGGCTGTTCGTTTAAACGTGTGGGTTGAATCAGCGAAATTCAATGTTTGAACAGGGGAACATGGGAATCTCGACTCTCGCATGGTGGAAGTCGTCCGAAACAGAGCATAAGGATCCAAGTCTCTGGCAAAAGGCGCTTTGAAAAGAGTGAATACCACCTAAAAACGAACATACACCTAGTCTCTAGGCGGGGTTTAGCCAAAATGTTAGGCGCTAAATCGTAAGAATCAACTCTCCATCAGGCAAAACAATCAGAATCAACCACTTCTTTGACGCGATCAAGTCACCTGTTCAAGCAGGTTTTAGGGCATACGCGCCTAAGCTGAATGCGGAAAGCCGGGCAACGACGGGGAAACCGCGCGTCTAAGCAGACACCCAAAAACCCACAATTCGCCCGTTGTCTGCTTGGCGCTCTCCGAGTGCAATTGGATCAATGTCACCCCTGCGGGGGACAAAGAAGTCGGGGCCGGGATTCCCTCGATTATCATGGGATCCAGCTCCGGCACTCTTCTCGATTATGATCTCCACCGTGGGATCGAGTTTCAAAAAGTGTGCAAAAATTGATTGCGCCGATGTTCGGGCAGGCAGATTCCACGCCCTCCTGAACGAGTCGCCCTCGCCAACGCCGGTCACCGCCTTCATGGCCGAGCGCCGACGCGTCCACGTCGCCGCGCCTTACGCCTGCACGAACGAAAGGCGCTTGCCCTGTTCGCGGCACTCCGTTAGGTACAGGTTGATGATGGTCTGGTACGGAACGCCGGTGCGTCGGGACTCGGCCTTGAAGTAGTCCACGGTTTCGCCGTCGATATTGATGGTAATGCGGCGGCGGGTTTTGCCAACGTAGGGGTTTGGGACGCTTTCCGAGGAATCGATCTCGGCAGGCATCTCCGTGATTTCTTTCGCGTCACTCATTTCGGTACCTCCAATATTGCTGTTCCTCCGTTTTCGTCGATCTTCTGGCCGGGATTATCCTGATTTTTGAGCCGCCGCATCTTTCGCAGTGGCACACCGTGAGCACTCTCGTTTCCAGATCCATTCCTATGGGGAAGAACCTTTCTTCGTAATCCGAGTGCTTGGCATCGGGTGTAACGCGTGCGTATGGATCCGAGAACGCGTCTGCAGCCGATTCGAAGCTCACGCCATGCTTCCTAAGGTTGATGGCCGCCTTGTTATCGTCCCACTCGAAGTTTATGTATCCATGGCCGCTCATGATGCACTTATTGTACATATCATATACATATCAATCAAGAACGCACGACGCACATCAAATCACCTGTTAAAGCAGGTTTTAGGGCATACAAGCCTAAGCCAAATATGGAAAGCCGGGCAACGACGCGGAAGCCACACGTTTAAGCAGGCGCCCAAAAATCCACAATTCGCCCGTTGCCGGCTTGGCGGGGTCCGGGTACAATTAAGCCAATGCCACCCCTGCGGGGGACAAGGAAGTCGGGGTCGGGATACCCGTGATTATCATGGGACCCGACCTCGGCGCTTCTCTAGATCATGATCTCCATCGTGTTGACGTTCGGAGCGAGGAGATTCCATGCCTTTCTGAACGCGTCGCCCTCGCCAACGCCGCTCCGCATATCCCCATAAGCTCCGAGTACTTGGTCTGGCACCCAGAGGCGGCTGTCCTTGTAGCCCTCTTCGTGCGCAAGATCTATTCCACCACACATTCCCTTCGTCCGAAGGGACAGCAGAAGTGCCACGTCGTCCCCGTCCTTCGCGTGCCCGCGGCTTTCCAGAACGTAGCGCGTGATGCCCAGAGACTCGAGGTGCGGCAACAGGATCTCCAAGCACTTGCGGCGGGCGCGCTCCTGCTTGTTCCGGGGCATCCTGCAGCCCATGACGATGGTATGCTGCGCGCCAATGCCGGCCACCGCCTCCATGGCCTCGATCTTGGTCTTGTCGCCCATGTCTCGCCAGTGCAGCTTGTGGGCTCCCTTGGGGCGCATGGCCTCGAGTGCCGACGCGTCCACGTCGCCGCCGTCGGTGCGGTAAGTCGCCGCGATCAGGTACACGGGCGGGTCGCACACGACCCTTATGCTCTCGTCTCCCCACGCGTCCAAGGTGGCCCCTCTTTCGTATCGATTTCGCTTCGCACATGATACGCCATGGCGGTGGCTCCACCCGCTGAATCCACGGGAGATGTCTAAGTTTCCTCTGCCCCTTAAGCGGCATTCTTCGTTTTCTTTGCTTTCGCTTCTGTTTTTTGGACTAGGAGTCGCCGCAAGGTTGCGTGCGAAGGTTTCGGCTTTATGCGCAGCATGGACGTGTAGGGCGGGGGTGGGGTCCTTCATCCTGCGAAAGCTGCCAAGAAGTGTCCGACAATATAAGGCGAGGGATTTCGGGCGGGAAAGCCATGCGACGGGAGACAGCCTGTCTATTTCACCCCATAGACCCTGCGCAACACGTCCATGATTTCGTCCATCGACAGGCCCACGATGCCGATCTGCTTGAGGTTGACCGGATTGGCTTCGGAGTCGGAGATGAACGCCCGCATGTCCGCCGCAGCGGAGGCGGGGAGGTCTAATCAACTCCCTTGTGTGCAACCTGTGTCCTTCGTGGGGTGGGGGAATCGTTGCTTGCTTCCGGGGCTTCGGGCGTATATAATTCTCGTTTGCGTCTGCCGGTGTATGGATACACCCGGACGCGTGGAAACTCGGCGTCGCGCCGGCAAGCCTCCCTTGGCGGCCACGGCAATCGGGTTCCACGGAAATGAAGAAGGAATCTTTGGTGTACGGAGAGGCGTGCGAGCAAAGGTTCCCAGGAGAGAAAAGAGAGTCATGGGAGTCAAACAGTACAAGCCGACCAGCCCCGGCCGGCGCTTCCAGACGGTCTCGGACTTCGCCGAGATCACGACGGACAAGCCGGAGAAGTCGCTGCTCGCTCCGAAGCCGAACAAGGCGGGGCGCAACAACAACGGCCGCATCACCACGCGCCATCAGGGCGGCGGCAACAAGCGTCGTTACCGCATCATCGACTTCAAGCGCAACAAGGACGGCGTGCCCGCCAAGGTTGCCACCATCGAGTACGACCCGAACCGCAGCGCGCGCATCGCGCTTCT
>CAJFUR010000175.1 GCA_904420215.1 uncultured Eggerthellaceae bacterium | reverse complement strand
CTTGTCCGCGTTGGCGATGGTCCTCAGGCGATGTGCGATGACGATCACCGTCTTGCCCGCGCAGAGGGCTCCGACTGCTCTCTGGATAAGCGTTTCGTTCTCCGGGTCGAGCGAAGCCGTGGCTTCGTCAAGGAGGACCACGGGGGCATCTCTCAAGAGGGCGCGCGATGGAGAGGCGCTGGCGCTCCCCTCCGGCGGCGTAGAGGGTGTCAACGAAATCGGGGTAAATTCAAGGCTCAAGTCCTAGTGTTCAAGGACGAGCTTCAAAACGCCCTGCGAAACATCGAGGGCGTAGGACAGGCGCTCGGGTACGTGGTCGACAGATCCGGCGACTATGAGATGTGCCAGATGTTCAGCGGAGTGCTCTCTAGCCAAGTCGAGAGGATCGTGAAGGCCATCCCGCAAAGCTGGCGGGAAGAAGGGGTCTAACAGGACCTGGAACGGGGAACCGGTAGTCCTGCTGGCTCCCCGTTTACTATCTGGCGCACGAAGATGCGATCAGGCGGAAAAGATCGCCGTCTACGTCGAGGACGCTGCGCAGCCCATCATCGAAAACAATGCCCACTATGTACCTTTCGTTGCGCTTGGCAGTGCCAGCTGCCGCAAGCCCAATAGGGCCGAACAGCATCTCGCCGATGAAGCCACGCGTTGCCGCGCTGGCTACGCTTATTTCAGACGACTCGTCGATAGTCTCGATTTCTGCGACAGTGGACGGATCGAGGTTGAGGGCATGGGCGAAGCCAATCGCGATGAAGGGAATGCGTCCCGAATTCGATACTGGCTTTCCTTCGTATGCGCCAGCTACCACTGTGTTGCTTGCCCTATTCGCCATTATCGAGTTCGCTTAGGTGCTTCTCGGCCAGCCGTTTGTAGTAGTAGCAGGTATTGCCGAGCTTCTTCGTCTCTTCGAATCTTCTGAGACATACCCCTGCGGCAATTACCAGGGCATCCTTCCCGTAGTCCTCCTTGATCCGGCTCAAATAGGTGTCGACCGCTGTCTTGTTGATATCCTTCTGGATATCGCCGTTTGAAAGCAGCGCATCGACCGCGCTCAGGTAGTAGGAGGCGGAGGCCTGATTCATTCCTGTGTTCTCGACGATCCTGTCCCGCTCACGATGCAAAAGCGTCTCCCCGTTGCAGACCATTACGCCGCCCCTGTAGCACGCGACTATCATCTCTTTCGTCATAGCAGTCATTTACATCTCCTCCTAGTTCAGCTCGCCTGAATACCCCGAGGACTTCTCTTTGCGCGTCCTCTTGCCCTCCGGTGCTTTTCCGCGCGTGGGCTTGCCGTGCTCCTCGATGTAGCGGAGTCTCTGCTCGACGGATGACTGCGTTATGAGCAGCTTGCCGCCGAACTTATAGCCGTCGATTGAGCCTTCTTCAACCATCTTCATGACGCGAGGGATGCTGACGCCGAGCTTCTCCGACACGGCCTTCGCAGTCAGGAGGCCATCGAGATTCGCCTTGTTTGACAGGAGCGGATGATGAACGTCGGGTAGGTTGTGGTAGTAGCCGAAGAGCTCCTGCTTCAGATCGAAGTCGTCCTCCCAGAACTCACTCTCGAAATGGAGGAGCACATGGTCGCGGATGAACCTCTCGGGATCCTCGTCGTACTGCTCGCGGCTACCGTCCACGAAATCGAAGGGGTAGATGCAGACCCCGAGGGGGTTGATGAACCCGAACTCGTAGTCCTTCAGATACAGAGCGAAAAGGCCTTCATTGACGAAGGGCATGCTCACGTCCTGTATCAGGAGCTTGATGCCGCTGTAGTCCTTGGCGTAGTCGACGTCCTCGCCCCGGACAGATCCCTCGGGCGAGTACTGGCCCTCGGCTACGTAGAGGCGCGCGTACTCGGTGAACTCGACCTCGTAGAAGTCAAGCTTTCTGAAGCTGTCCCTGTCGAGAAGGGACCCTTCCTCGACCTGGTCCAGGAAGGCGATCTTCCGAACTGCTTCAGAATCTCTCTCGATGAGGGCCTTCATCGAGCCTTTGTCCTGCCGGTCTTCCTCGAAGTCCTCCCAGAACAAGGGGCGTTCGATAAGCTCTTGCATCTTGATGTCAGACAGCTTCATTATTACTCCCAAATGTCGTTATAACTTAACGGTATATTGGGAATATAGCAAAATCGAAAAGAGATTGCAAAATTTTCGTTATAACTTAATGGTATTTCTACCAAAAGATAGGGAGCCGGTAGTCCAGCTGGTCGCACATCCGGCTCCCTTGCCCCGCATGATAGCTGTATCCGGCAGCCGTTTCATTAGCTGCCAGCAAAGGTTCGGAGATCAGAGATCCTCGCCGAAGATCTCTTTCCAGACTTCCTCCGAAACGCTCGTGTTCTTGAGCATCTCTTTCATGGCCTTCTGCATCTCCGGGGGCATCGAGGCGAAGTCCTCGCGCATAATCCTGTCGGCCTCTTCTTTGGAGACCTCGTGCCTCTCAACGAGCTCGCGCATCTCGTCCGTGTTATACATGCCGGGGTTCCCTATCGCCATCTTCTCGCTGAACTCGACGGCAGCCATGTCGATCTGGGCTTTACGAAATTCCTCTTCGTCCAACATCCGAAACATCCTCCCTTGCCTTGTGCAGGAACGCCTTGGCAAGCAGGAGATAGCAGCATACCCCGACTAGATAGGCGACCACATCCAGTACATCGCCCGTGCTGTTGGGCACGAATGATGGGGCTATCGCTTCCCAGAAAACGCCACAAAAGAGCATGTAGACAAGCGTCGAGACAACGCGCTTGAAGCGCATATCAGGCTTAACCAAGTCCAATAGAAGATTAGTATAAGCCATGAATGCGCAGCCGCCGATCGCGTCGATGGCGTGGCACGAGAGCAGGTAGGAGGCCGCGCTGTCGGGAAATTTATCGGCGACGGCTCCTATCAGCACGTTGTCGCAAAGAAAGAACAGAGCGGCGCATACGACGAGGATTGAGGAGTCCAGCCACAGAGCGGGACCAGCCACTCTGGCGTTGTACCTCAACTCGGAAACGATCGGCCGCAGGAAGCCGCTGGCTTGTTCAGGGGTGATTTCCTGCATGGGGAGCCCTACCCGCAGAACGCGAATATGAAAAGTCCGAAGGCGATTCCGAGCGCGGTCACCAGCACCCACCAGCAGCATCCATGATTATTGTTCATCTAATCACCTTTCAAGACCTTAAGCACATTTTACCGAACGCCAGTACAAGGGATGTGCCCCCATGGGTCACCCTCGGCAGGAGGAAGGTCTACTAT
>CAJFUR010000174.1 GCA_904420215.1 uncultured Eggerthellaceae bacterium | reverse complement strand
CCGGCCACGGCTGGTCCACCGGCGCCTACAACGCCCACGTCTACGTCATGGCGGGCAACGGCGTCTACTCCTGCGTGGGCTGCGCCAGGACGGGCGAGATGGTTTTCGTTGAGGCTGCGTACCCCATCATGGGCAATTCAAACGGCACGGTTTCGCAAATGGTTGCGCTGTGGAATAGCACAGGTAAAAACTATCCGTCCATTTATGCCAATTTCGGCGCGCCTACTGTCAATGACTTCTGCCAAATCGTTTACGATGAAGCACTGAAAGAGGGAGTGAGGGCGGAGGTCGTGTTCGCCCAGGCCATGTTGGAAACCGGATGGCTCCAGTTTGGTGGCGACGTGAAAGCGGAGCAGTGTAATTTCTGCGGGTTGGGGGCAACGGGCAACGGGAACCCCGGCCACAGTTTCGACTCGGTTCGCATCGGCATTTGCGCTCAGGTGCAACATTTGAAAGCCTATGCGTCAACCGAACCGCTGAACAACGCCTGCGTGGATCCCCGCTTCGATTTGGTACGTGGCCTTTATGGCGGCCAAGCCACAACGCTTGGGTCACTCAGCCAGAAATGGGCGTCGGGCGAGACCTACGGCAACAACATAGCAGCTATAGTAAAAAGATTGTTGGTGCTTTCATGAGACCCAATAATGACTTAAGAATTGACAGTGAAAGTCTCAATCCTTCAAAGAAAGCCCTGATGCAGTTCGTGAAGTTTGGCATGGTGGGCATTTCGAACACGGTGATATCATATGCTGTATATGCTGTCCTCGTCTTTTTCGGCTGTCCTTATCTTATTGCGAATTTAGTTGCTTTCGTGGTGAGTGTTTTAAATTCGTTTTATTGGAATAATCGCTATGTGTTCACGCTTGAGTCGGGGCAGACGAGATCGATGTGGCGGGCTTTGGTGAAAACCTTTGCTTCGTATTCGGTCACGGGTCTTTTTCTCTCAAGCGGGTTGTTGTGGTTTTGGATAGATGCGTGTGGCGTTTCGGAGTATGTGGCTCCAATAATCAATCTGCTTGTTACGGTGCCTTTGAACTTTCTTCTCAATAAGTTCTGGGCTTTCAAAGCAAAATGATCGCGCTTTGTTGCTAGGTTTTCTGATTGGTCGAGAAATGAAAGGGGGAATGAAAAGGCGGCATGATTTTCAATTGATCTAGCCGTAAGCAGTGGTGTGCGTATAAAATTGCAAGAAGAATGTTTGGATGATCGAAGGGTTGTGTTGTGAAAGCAGTTATACTTGCCGGCGGGTTCGGTACGCGCATTTCGGAGGAAAGTCATCTTCGGCCGAAGCCCATGATCGAGATTGGCGGTATGCCCATCCTTTGGCATATTATGAAGATATATTCTCACTACGGCATCAATGACTTCGTTATATGTGCAGGATACAAGCAAGAATACATCAAAGACTGGTTTGCAAATTATTATTTGCATACATCTGACGTTACGTTTGATTTTGCCGATGGCGGTAAGATGAACATCCATTCGAACGTTTCGGAGCCGTGGCGGGTCTCTGTGATCGACACAGGTCTCAATACGATGACCGGGGGGCGCATCAAAAGAATAGCCCCCTATGTGGAAAACGAGAAATTCTTCATGACGTATGGAGATGGGGTTGCGGACGTGGATCTCAACGCGTTACTTGCCTTCCATGAGAAGACGGGTAAAGTCGCCACCATCACAGGTGTGTTGGTGACGCAGCGCTTCGGAGTGCTGGATATCGATGGCAATGGAGCCATCAATGAGTTTCGCGAAAAAAAAGAAACCGATGGCGGCGTGATCAATGGCGGCTTCATGGTTTTGGAGCCTGGCATATTTGATTATATAGATGGCGACCAAACCGTTTTCGAGCAAGAGCCCCTTAATCGGCTTGCGGCAAACCATGAGTTGTGCGCATACCGGCACGAAGGCTTTTGGAAGTGCATGGACTCGCAACGCGAAAAAATGCAGCTGGAAGAGATGTGGGCAACGGGCAATGCGCCGTGGAAGATATGGTAACTTCTCTCGAAGCTGCTTGCGGGTTGGCCGACCTTGGATTCTTTGCGGGCAAGCGCGTTTTTGTGACGGGGCATACCGGGTTTAAAGGCTCTTGGCTTTGCAAGATGCTTTGTGATGTGGGCGCTGAAGTAACCGGGTTTGCCCTTGAGCCGCCTACCGATCCGAATCTGTTTCAGATAGCCGGAATTGCAAAGGGCATGAGATCTGTTATTGGCGATGTGCGCGATCTAGATGCTTTGTCGATGGTCTTCGCCGATGCCAAGCCGGAGATAGTTTTGCATTTGGCCGCACAGCCGCTTGTGCGAGAAAGCTATGCGAGTCCACGCTATACATACGAAACGAATGTGATGGGCACAGTCAACATTTTAGAGTGCGTGCGAAAATCGGATTGCGTGCGATCCGTTGTTAACGTGACGACGGACAAGGTGTATCGCAACAACGAGTGGGAGTGGGGATACCGCGAAGACGACCCTTTGGATGGCTTTGACCCTTATTCGAATTCGAAATCCTGTTCAGAGCTTGTGACGCATAGCTATAAAAGCAGTTTCTTTGCCGATGGGAGTGTTGCTATTAGTACCGTGCGTGCAGGCAATGTGATTGGCGGGGGGGATTTTGCGGTTGACCGCATTGTTCCTGACTGTATTCGAGCGGCGATGCAGGGAATTCCCGTGGTGGTTCGCAATCCGTATTCCGTGCGCCCCTATCAGCATGTGCTTGAGCCGCTGCATGCCTATTTGATGATTGCTCAGCGACAATGGGAAGACAGCTCGTATGCTGGCTGCTATAACGTAGGTCCGGATGATTGCGACTGCATAACTACGGGAGGACTTGTCGATTTGGTTTGCGCAGCATGGGGAGAGGATATGTCTTGGACAAATAGGTACGACGGCGGTCCCCACGAAGCGGGATTCCTCAAGCTTGACTGCTCGAGACTCAAGCAGGTATTTGGGTGGCGTCCTCGTTGGAGCATTGCGGATGCGGTGGAGCGCACTATAGAATGGACTCGTGTCTGGCAGCGTGGAGGCGATGTGGCGGCGTGCATGAGCGAACAGATTAGCGCCTTCGGGGAAAGCAAAATGTCTGCAGCGAAAGGTTATTGATTATGTTTGAGGGAATGACCGAGCAGGAGGCTCGAAACAGAATACTCGAAGAAGTCTCGGCGTACTGCGACCTTTATCACAATAGGAGGAAGCCATTCCGACCCGGTGATCGTATTGCCTATGCTTCGAGAGTTTACGATCACGACGAAATGGTGAACCTCGTTGATTCGGCGTTGGAATTCTGGCTTACTTCGGGGCGCTATACAGACCAGTTCGAACAGCAGCTTGGAGATTATTTGGGCGTACCGAATGTTTCGCTGGTTAATTCCGGATCGAGTGCGAATTTGCTGGCGTTCATGGCGCTTACGTCGCCTATCCTAGGTGATCGTGCTGTCAATCGCGGAGATGAAGTCATCACGGTTGCTGCCGGTTTTCCTACTACCGTGACGCCCATGATTCAATATGGTGCCATACCCGTGTTTGTGGACGTGACTATTCCTCAATACAATATCGATGTTTCACAGCTTGAGGATGCCCTTTCCGAAAAGACGAAAGCCGTCATGGTGGCCCATACGTTGGGAAACCCATTTGATTTGGCAGCTGTGAAGGAGTTTTGCGATGCGCATGGCCTATGGCTTGTCGAAGACAATTGCGACGCTCTAGGGTCGCGCTATGAACTTGATGGGTGCGTTCGTTTCACGGGCACGGTAGGGGACATCGGCACGTCGAGCTTCTATCCCCCTCATCATATGACGATGGGCGAGGGCGGTGCTGTGTATACAAAAAACGACAGGCTTCATCGAATCATTCGCTCTCTGCGTGATTGGGGGCGTGACTGCATGTGTCCGAGCGGCAAGGATAATTGTTGCGGGCATCGTTTTGATGGACGGTATGGTTTGCTGCCAGAAGGCTATGACCACAAGTACACGTACTCTCATTTCGGCTATAACTTGAAGGCTAGTGATATGCAGGCGGCTATTGGCTGTGCCCAACTGCAGAAATTCCCCGACTTCGTAGAGCGTCGCAAACATAATCATGCGCGTCTTTTATCGGCATTGTCGGGCATGACAAACAAGTTTATCATGCCCGAAGCGGCTCCCCATTCCGATCCAAGCTGGTTCGGTTTTCTGGTTACCTGTTGCGAGGGTGTTGATCGTGCAAGTGTTGTGGAAGCTGTGGAAAATGCGGGCGTGCAAACGCGGGCGTTGTTTGCGGGCAATCTTACAAAACACCCCTGTTTCGATACAATGCGTAAAGAAGGCACGGGCTATCGGATAATCGGCGACTTGGCTGTGACTGACAGGATCATGAGGGATAGCTTTTGGGTTGGGGTGTATCCGGGCATGACCGATGAAATGATCGATTATATGGCAGAGGTCATGTGCGACGCGTAAGGGTTTGCATTTCACGATGACCGCCCTGCTCGTCCTGTAAATTGTTTGCCCATGCAAGAAGGAGAAGACAATGGCTCATTTGAATTTGCTTGATTGCACGTTGCGGGACGGTGGTTATGTCAATGACTGGCGTTTCGGCCATGATAATATCGTGAATGTATTTGAACGTCTCGTGTCCGCTGGCGTTGACGTCATTGAAGTTGGTTTTCTCGACGAAAGACAGCCGTTCGACATGGATCGTTCGATTTTTCCCGATACTGCATCGGCGAATAAGATATTCGCCGGGTTGGATCACGGCGATTCTTTGGTTGTGGCGATGATCGATATTGGAACATGCGGTCTCGAGAATATCCAGCCTTGTGATCAGACGATCCTCGATGGTATTCGGGTGATTTTCAAGAAGTCGAAAATTTCCCAGGCAATGGAATTCTGCGCGCAGTTGAAAGAACTCGGGTATATTGTGTTCGCAAATGCTGTGTCTATTACTAGTTATGATGACGATGAGTATGCAGAGCTTCTCGATGCTGTGAACGAACTTGAACCATATACGTTTTCCATTGTCGATACGTATGGCCTTTTGCACCGGCAGGACGTTAATCACTATTTCACCATGGCTGACGAACGTTTGAAATCAAATATCGGGCTTGCCTACCATGCTCACAACAACTTCCAACTTGCCTATTCCAATTGCATAGAGACTATCGAAACGCAGGGCGACCGTATGCTGACCGTGGACGGCTCTCTTTATGCTATGGGAAAATCTGCGGGCAATGCTGCGGGGGAGCTTTTGGCAATGTACATGAATGAATATCGTGGGAAATCATACGATATCTCGCAGTTGCTCGAGGCGATTGACACGACGATTATGGATTTTTATCAAGTGACTCCCTGGGGCTACAAGTTCAAATTCTTCATTGCGGCGCTTCATGATTGCCATCCGAATTACGTGACGTACCTGATGGACAAAAAGAAGCTTTCTGTGAAGTCCATCAATGAGATACTTGATATGCTGGAGGGCGAGGCGAAGCTTCTTTACGACGCGAAACTCATAGAGGACTTGTACCAGAAATATCAAAGCGTTGAATGCGACGACCATGAATCGGTTTCCGCTCTTGCAAAAAACCTTTCCGGTAAGAAGGTTTTGCTTTTGGCTCCGGGGAATCACGTTGTCGACCAGAAAGAGATGGTCGATGCCTACATAGAAGAGAACGGCCCTGTAGTGATGTCCGTCGGTTTTGTGCCGAACGGATATGATATCGATTATTTGTTCATGTCCAATTCGAAGCGCTATACACAATTGTCTTCGTATTTACTCCGACGGGAACCGGAAATTAAAACTATTGCGACCTCGAACGTGACAAAGGCTACGGGAACTTTCGATTACGTTCTCAACTACGGTTCCTTGCTGGACGAAGATGCTGAGTTGGTCGATAACCCGCTTATCATGCTGCTCAGGCTTTTCGCGAAGTTCGACATTGAAGAAGTTGCGCTTGCTGGTTTCGACGGCTATACGACTCGACCGGCGTCCGATTACGTTAACCCAAATATGGAATACCCTTTCAGCAAGAAGAAAGCGCTTGAGATTAATGCAGACACCATAGCCTCGCTCAAGCGCGTTCCGCGAACAGCGCCTGTGAAGTTCGTGACAGAATCGTTGTACGAAGGAGCTATGGATTGAATTACAAAGCGGCACTGTTCGATCTGGATGGTACATTGTTGGACACTGGTGAAGGGGTGCTGAGCGCGGCGCAGACGGTCATTGAGAGCGAAGGCGCAGCACCTCTTGGCGAATCGGAACTTCGCTCCTTCGTGGGGCCTCCGATACAGAAATCGTTCGCCCAGTCGTTTGGGCTTGACAAGCGAGAGGCTGATCGGTGGGCAGCTCGTTTTCGCGAGTTGTACAGTTCTCGGTATTTGTTCGAGGCCAAAATTTACGACGGAGTGCTGGAAACGCTTGCCAGTTTGAAGGAACATGGAATTGCCCTTGCCGTTGCCACATACAAGCGACAAGATTATGCGATTAGGCTTTTGAAGCATTTTGGGCTTGATAAGTATATGTCTTGCATGTTTGGCTCTGATGACGCAGGGGTTTTAACAAAAGCGGACATCATCGCCAAAGCGGCTAGTTCGTTGAGGGTGCCACGAGATGAAACTCTTATGGTTGGCGACACGGAGCACGATGCGCAGGGGGCATGTCAAGCGGGGATTTCTTTTTTGGGTGTGACGTATGGTTATGGTTTTACCGGATATTCGAAGGAAATCGGTTTTCCCTGTGTTGGCATGGTGAGCCGACCCAAAGACATATTCGGCTATTTTGCATAAAAAGACATGGCGATCTGGAGATTTGCGGCAGGGAGAAAAGCGTGGCAATTAAAGTGGCGGAATATTTGGCCAAGTTTCTTGTTGATCGGGGCGTTTCGGACGTTTTTATGGTGACCGGCGGTGGTGCCATGCATTTGAATGATGCACTGGGGCACCATCCTTCGCTGCATTGTGTGTTCAATCATCATGAGCAGGCCTGCGCTATTGCTGCGGAAGGCTATGCCCGTCTTACTGGCAATATTGCGGCGGTGTGTGTTACCAGCGGGCCGGGTGGAACGAATGCGCTAACGGGTGTTTTGGGAGGATGGCAAGACTCCATTCCTATGTTCGTTGTGTCGGGGCAAGTGAAACGAGAGACGACGACTTGGTCTACCGATGTTCCCGTAAGGCAGCTTGGCGATCAGGAGTTTCAGATTACGGAGTGCGCAAAGACTATGTCCAAGTATGCGGTCATGGTCACCGAGCCTGAGTTCATTAGATATCATCTGGAGAAAGCCTGGTATCTGATGTCGCATGGTCGGAAGGGGCCCGTCTGGCTGGATATTCCGCTTGATGTGCAGGCTGCCAAAGTTGAGGTCGATGAATTGCGAGGATTCGATCCTTCCGAATTGGAGATACCTGAAGATCCGGTTTATGACAGTGCAATGACGGCTGACATTTTGATGAAGTTGCGCGATGCGAAGCGCCCGGTTATATTGGCGGGGACCGGTATTCGCCTCGGGGGTGCATACGAAGAATTCAGGAGGCTTGTTGAGAGGCTTCGTATCCCTGTGGTTACCGCGTGGAATGCGAACGATTTGCTTCCGGACGATTCTCCATTGTTTTGCGGTCGTCCTGCGACTGTGGGTACGCGTGGAGGTAATTTTGTCGTTCAAGCTGCGGACGTGTTGCTGGTTTTGGGAAGCAGACTCAACATCCGCCTAATAAGCTACAATCGCCTCCAGTTCGCCAAAGACGCCTACAAAATCGTTGTTGACATTGACGAGGCAGAGTTGCGTAAACCCACCATAGCCCCAGATTTACCGGTTCATGCCGATGTCAGGGACGTTATGGCTTCCCTTTCGAACGAGGAGGCTCTTGCGGAAGTGGGTTTTGACGCTTCTTGTGAAACGCATGCGGCTTGGCTTATGTGGGCTCGCAACGTCAACAATGCCTTTCCGGCTGTATTGCCTGAATACTACATGAAGAAAACTCCGGTCAATCCCTATGTTTTTGTTGACAGGCTGTCCATGGCTTTGTCGGAGGGCGATGTCGTGGTATGCGGAAACGGAAGTGCTTGCGTTGTGACATTTCAAGCTTTCAGATTCAAAGAGCAACAGCGCTGTTTTACGAACTCGGGATGTGCCGCCATGGGATATGGGTTTCCCGCTGCTTTAGGCTGTTGCGTGGCGAAGAAGGGCGATAGGGTAATTTGCGTCGATGGCGACGGAAGTTTTCAAATGAACATTCAGGAATTGCAGACCGTTGTCTACAATCATTTGAATATGAAAATATTTATTATCAATAATAACGGGTACCATTCTATCCGACAGACGCAAAGCAGCAAATTCGAACCCCCTCTTGTGGGGGTGTGCGATGGGAATGGCATCAGCTTCCCCAATTTGGAGCGAATTGCTCATGCTTACGGTTTGCCGTATTTGAAGATAGAAAATGTTGAATCTGCCGATGCGATCATTGGGGAAGCGCTTTGTGCGAAGGGACCGGTTGTTTGCGAGGTCATGGTGGATGTTGGCCAGGAATTCGCCCCTAAGCTTTCTTCGAGGGTTTTGCCCGATGGGAGTATCGTTAGTCCGGATCTTGACGACATGTCGCCTTTCTTGCCCCGCGAAATATACGATAGAGTGAAATCGCTTGAAGGGCTGTGCCAATGAAAGGGGCCGTTATTACGGGTGCAACGGGTATGCTGGGGCGCGCGCTGACCGAAAGGCTCGTTCGAGAGGGTCTGGAGGTCCTTCTGCTGGTGAATCCTGCGTCCGTTCGGCGATCTGGCTTGTTGTCGGAAAGCCCGTTGGTTTCTGTAGTTGCCTGCGGTTTAGACGATTATGCCTCTTTCGCCATCCAAAATGATGGCAGATGGGATGTTTTTTATCATTTTGCTTGGAAGGGCACGTTCGGCGATGCTCGCAATGACGTTCGCCTACAGGAAGAAAACATACGTTTTACGTTGGATGCGGTTGATTTGGCTGCACGGCTTGGCTGTTCTCGTTTTGTTGGAGCGGGAAGTCAGGCGGAATATGGCCGCGTGGAAGGGGCGCTTAGCTCAGACACTCCAACCAATCCTGAAAACGGTTATGGTATGGCGAAGCTGGCTGCGGGTAGAATGTCTCGACTGCATTGCAAAAAACGGGGATTGCAGCATGTTTGGACGCGAATCCTTTCGGTATATGGACCCGAAGATGGCAAGCAGACCATGATTATGAGCACCCTCGGAGCTTTGCTGGAGGGGCGTGCTCCTTCGCTTACGTCTTGCGAACAATGCTGGGACTATCTTTATCGCGACGATGCTGCAGAGGCGCTGTATTTGGTGGGCCAGAAGGGCGAGGATGGATCGGTGTATCCAGTAGGTAGCGGCGTGGCTCGGCCACTTCGAGAGTATGTCGATGTAATGCGCAATGCGGTTAATCCTGATGCGGAAATAGGGTTTGGAAGAGTCCCCTATGCGGATGGTCAAGTGATGCACCTTGAGGCGAACATCGAAGAATTGCAAGTGGATACAGGGTTTGTGCCCCGGGTTGATTTTGAAGAAGGGATAGGCAGAACGCTTGAATGGCTGAAGCGTCGGCGATAGCGGCGCTTTGGCGCATTGTGGCGAAGCGCAGGCCTGGAATGGCGGCTCCGCCACAGTGGTTGACCATGTGTGAACAAAGCTGTCGAAAACGAAGGGCGTCTGATGACTTGTAATGCAGAGAAGGGCAGTGCCAGAAGACTCATAAGCATTCTGGTGCCCTGCTACAACGAAGTTGAAAACGTTGCCCCAATGGCGGAGGCAATTACGGCGATCATGGAGCGCGACCTTTCGGCATACGACTGGAATCTGACATTCATCGACAACTGCTCGACTGATGGCACGAGAGAAGAATTAAAGAGGATATGCGAGACGCATTCGCGCGTGCGGGCTATTTTCAATGCAAAGAATTTCGGACAGTTTAACTCTCCTTACTATGGAATGTGCCAGATGGAAGGAGATTGCGTGGTCTCGCTATGCTGCGATTTCCAAGATCCTGTGGAAATGATTCCCAAATTTGTGGCCGAGTGGGAAAAGGGCTACAAAATCGTTTGCGGAATCAAAACGACAAGCGAAGAAAACCCTATCTTGCGATGGCTTCGCACCCGGTATTACAAGCTTATTCGCCGGATGAGTGACGTGGAGCAAATTGAACACTTCACAGGATTCGGATTGTACGACAAGAGCTTCATTCGGGTGTTGCGCGAACTAAATGACCCCACTCCGTTTTTGAGGGGAATTGTTGCTGAACTGGGTTCAGCGCGAAAAGATGTTGAGTACACGCAAGCGAAACGTCGCGCAGGAAAGACGCATAACAATTTTTACACGCTTTACGACGCCGCTATGCTTTCGTTTACGAGTTACACCAAAGTGGGTTTGAGGATTGCGACCATCGTGGGCTTCGTTATGAGTGCTTTTAGCCTACTGGCGGCCCTTGTTTATTTCGTCCTGAAGATACTTTGGTGGGACACGTTTCCCGCTGGATCCATACCAGTTCTTCTTGCAGTGCTGGTTTTGGGATCGATGCAGCTTTTTTTCATTGGGCTTTTGGGGGAGTATGTTTTGAACATGAATGCGCGCATTATGAATCGCCCGCTTGTTATAGAGGAAGGTCGCATTAACTTCTGAAGATCTGATTTCTTGAAAACTGTATATATCATCCTATGGCATTTGGAAAAAAGTGGAACAAAGCAACGTAGCATGCAAGAATGAAGAAAGCGAAGCAAAAGACTAGGGTCATGCTGTTTCGCACGAAGCCGTTCTTCACTTTTGAGAGAGCGCAATCATAGCCTTTCGAGACAACTAATACTATAGGAAGAAGCGCGGGGTACAAGTATCTGCCTTGCGGTTGATAGGATGTGAATATTGAGAAATGAAGGTCTATGGCTAGCGTAATCGCAAAGACAAAGAGCAAGCAAACATAGAGAAGTACCGTTGTTTTTTGGATGTTTTGCTTTGTCAGAAGTTTTGTTAGCAAGGAGATAGTAAAGCAGCCAATGCCGACTGCGAAAATGGCGACGTAAAGATAGTAGATTGGGGACGGAAGCCAGTCGCTCATGTAGCCAAACGTTCCGAAAAAACTTTTGACGGTGATTTTTATCCAATTCGATAAAGAAAGATAGTCGGGAACTTGTCCTGTCAATACATCGGTGAGGGAGTATCCAAGTTCATGAGCGCTATCTGGCATAATGATCGTAGTGTCGGCATAAAGTAAGCCGCTTTCTTCGCTAGAAGAAGAACCCAGCACATCACCATCGTATAGTATTGCATTTCTTACAACGAAACCGCCGGCAAGCACGAGTACGACGCACAGAGAGAGAGTTGCGCGTTTGAGAATGAATGCCACGCCAGTCTTTTTTATCCAGCAAATGCCGAAGAAGAAAACTATGCTCAACAAAACCCATGCATATCCGTTGTAATACGAAAGAAGACAGCCGGCGACGCCGATTGCAAGATAGAGACAGTTTTTACCTGACCAGCCTTCTCTGAGTGCGCGGATCCAGCCATACGAGATGACAAGGGAGCAACATACGCAAGCTATGTCGTTGTTTACATAGCTGCACAAAAAGATGAATTGCGGAATCAGAGACATTAGCACGATGAAGATCCAGCGCGCTGTGCCCTTGAACAAAAGTTTGGATATTTTTATGCTGAAGTACACCGCGAGAAGGCCAAATAAGATGCTGGCGCATCGTGCTCCAAAAAGCAGTATACCGGGATCTTGCGAAAAAAAGCTCGCAATGGACATTCCGGCGGCACCTACTATTGCGGGAAGAAAAGTGAATCGAAATGCAAAAGAAATTCCTTGCGGAGCGAACCTTACGGCTGGATCCCATCCATTTGGGAGAGAGTGATTCTGATAAATGTATTCAGGCAAAAGAAAACGCGAGTATTCGTCTGGGGCATAATTGAATTCTTGAAACAGGGCCCAACATACAAATATTGCAAGACAGCAGAAGCAATAAAGCCATTCTGATCCGGTCAATTTAATGCTTGTTTTGTCTATGGTGGCATGTGGCATTTCCGTAAGTCCCCCCTGGCTGCGCTTCGAATGCTGAATATTTTCCATGGTTGTGTCTTGAATGCTAAACGAGTTCATGCGCGTGAAAGCCAGCAATTTCTTATGAACATGCTTCTTGATATGTTACCATGCATACGCACTAATGTAAGGAATAAGAGAAATAAGGAATAATAGTGGTCTTTAGCTCGGTAGTGTTTCTGGGGTTGTTTCTCCCTGTTGTTTTTGTTGTTCATAGGATACTTGGTTTTATAGGCAGGTTGATGCCCTTCAACAAGAGCGGGAGGCTGGCTTCCCTTGAGGTGTGGTTGCAAAACATCTGGTTATTGGTGGCAAGTCTGTTATTTTACGCTTGGGGAGAGCCTCGATTCGTCTTTATAATGGTTTTTTCGATAGCCGTCAACTATCTATTTGGGATTTTGGTTGGAATATCTGCGAAGAAATTAATAAAAAAATCAATGCTTATAGCTGCATTGATCAGCAATCTAGCGATTCTGGGATATTTCAAATACTTCTCTACGGCGTTATCTTTGCTGGAACGAATATCTGGCGCCGATATTGGATCTGTAATCAACATTGTATTGCCCATAGGAATATCCTTTTATACTTTTCAAGCTATATCGTATATTATTGATGTTTACAGGGGGGTTAACGAACCTCAAAAAAATATTCTGCTCCTTGCTCTGTACATAACTCTTTTTCCTCAATTGGTCGCAGGGCCTATAGTCAAATACAACGAAATTGATACCCAACTTAAGTGTCGGACAGTTTCGTCTTCGAAAACCATCAAAGGCATAAAGCGTTTTATCTATGGATTATGCAAGAAGGTATTGATCGCAAACCAGATGGCTTTGGTGGTGGACCAGATATTTGCCTTGTCTGCTCAAGATCTATCTACTTCGTTGGCATGGGCTGGCGCACTGATGTACACCCTCCAGATATATTTTGATTTTTCAGGATATTCTGACATGGCTATTGGACTGGGTCTCATGTTCGGTTTTAAATTCCCCGAGAACTTTAATCTCCCTTATTTATCGACGTCAATAAGAGAGTTCTGGAGACGCTGGCACATATCTCTATCAAGTTGGTTTAGGGAGTATCTCTATATCCCTTTAGGAGGGAACAGAAAGGGAAAGGCTAGAACATACTTGAATCTCGTGGTGGTCTTTTTCGTGACTGGAGTATGGCATGGCGCCGGCGTGTCGTTTGTTGCATGGGGGCTTTTTCACGGGCTTTTTATCGTTGCGGAGAGGGCGGGTCTAGATGGATTGCTCAAAAGAATCGGATTCGCCAATAGGGTATATGTGGTTTTTGTAGTGGTAATTGGATGGGTTATGTTTCGCGCTGACACATTCTCCTTGTCGTTGGAGTACTATCGTGCCATGTTTATGCCGAGTGTTTCAGTTTCGTATAACTTCTTCGAGATAGTCCCGATTTATTCATGTCTCGTATTTTTCGTCGGCATCCTAATGTGCGGTCCTCTGCAGGCTTTCGTTTGTAAAATTAGAAGAGGATCGGAGCCGAAGGATTTCATGGCTTTTTGTACCGTTTCCGATGTCGAACTTAGCGGATGCGGGCAAATGGATGTAATAGCGTCTGGAAGATCGGAAAAATATCAGGTAATGCAATTTGTTCTACTGCTCTTTCTGCTTGTTGTTTGTCTAGTTGACCTTACGGCTGGATCCTATAATCCGTTCATCTATTTTAGATTTTAGAGAGGGGATTATGAAAACGCTGCAGAATGTCGGTGTATTGGTTTTCTTCTCAATACTCTTGGTCCCTTCTGTTGTGTGGTTTGGTTTTATGGATGGGGATCACGGGCGGAGTCTGGAGAACAGGCCTTTAGCTGTCTTTCCTGAGATATCGACTGCAGGTTGGGATGGATTTCTTCCACAGGTTGATGCTTGGTATACGGACAATGCGCCTTTCAAAAGCGACGCGGTAAGGTTGAAGAATAGTTTTATGATGAGTTTATTCAATGAAGTGCAATCCGACGATGTCATGGTTGGTCAAGATGGGTGGCTTTACTATAAAAAGATCGGGGACGGAGACCCTTTGCGCGACTACAAGGGCTTGCTCTCTTTTACCGACGAGGAGTTAGAGAACTATCTAGGGTATTTGCGGTCGGCAAAGGATAATCTGGATAGGCAGGGCATAGAATTTTATGTCTTGGTTGCGCCGAATAAAGAAATTGTCTATCCGCAGTACATGCCAAGTGGCATCAAGATTGTTTCGGGTGAAACCATGACATCGCGTCTTGGCGACTATTTGGCTAGCGAGGGCGTCGATTATTTCAAATACTTGTTAGATGCGGAACGCAATGCGGATCGGATTACTTATATGCAAACTGACACGCATTGGAACGATTATGGTGCTTATTTGGGTTACCTTGAACTTCTTGATATGATGGGTATATCGCTGCCCGAGTGCGAACCAGATTTTGTAATTCCCAATTCGCAATCTGGTGATTTAGCAAGAATGGTAAATGTTCCTTTAGTCGAAAGGTATGGTATTCGACTAAAGTCCGATCTCGTATACGAAGAGATCGGACTTCCGACTTCCTCAGGCTCTGCTGCCTCTTTACAAAAATTTTCCTCTATGGCGGATAATCGAGATTCAAGGACAATGCTGATAATAGGAGATTCATTCAGGGAGGCCTTGCTGCAATTCCCGGCATCAGATTTCGGGGAAGTTGTCGCGGTTCACAAGGACGAGTTTAGTTCGGAGCTGGTAAGTGAAATTGACAGTAAACCAGACGTGGTTGTCGTGGTTTTGGTTGAAAGGAACATCACTCGATGCTATCCGGCGCTTGTGTCGTTGGCTCAAAGTGAATTTTGACAGTGTGGCTTCAAGTTAGACGGGTAATAAGGTGTGCCCACTCGCCATAATGGTTTCTCAATAAATGATTGCTTAAAACGTCTTCGCGACATTTTAAGCTCATGTTGTATCTCCGCTCGTTGTCAACGCTTAGAGAAAAAATGGCATCTTCCCATTCTTTTGTAGAATTATCACTGACAAGGATGCCATTAACGCCGTTATCTACTACTTGTTCGTACGGTTCTATGCGAGTGAATATAGAGGGGAGACCCATTGCGGAATATTCGAGATACTTGAGATAGCTCTTGGCATGATTCAGTTTGTTTGAGAGATCTAAGGGGGCTACGGCAAAGTCGAACCTTGGCATTGATTGCACCCATTCCGCATAGAGTGGATAATCTCTTTTTTCATCGGGGACTCGAATGATCTCCATGCCGGGTATTTTGGTGGATGACCCTCCCACTACTGTCATTGAAAGTTTTTTTCCGGTTGCTGCTCGGACTCTTTTGATTGCCCTTTTCAGAGGCTCTTGCAGCAAGCGCAGGTCGGCATCATGCGTTTCAGTGCCTGAATACAGTATTCGAATAGTTTCGTTGTCTGAATTGTGATGAGATGGGGTTGTGCAATTTGCGGGGCCCCATAGCCTCGAGTCGAGGAAGTTTGGAATTACCGTGGCATCGTTGGGGATGCAGCCAGCATTCTTGATTCCGTCGAGAACTTTGTTAGTGGAAGCGACAACAGAGTCGGATAACTCTATAAGTTCCTTTAAGGTTGCGAGTCTCGCCTTGTAATAATTATATTCAGGATGACTGTTGTCTATGGCAAAGAGGTCGTCGTCGATGTCTACGATTATAGGAATTTCAGGATGAGCTCTTTTCAATCTTTTCAGAGATCGGAAGGATACGTCATCAATTTTTTCCCTTGACACAAGTATCGAGAGATTGAAATACTTAAAAACTCGCTCCGAAATTGTAGGCGAGGTGGCAGATCCGTATATGAGTTTCGGGATGCAAAAAGTAGCCGTGTCGTCCATTGCTTCATTCATCATGACGGGACATACCAGTCTTACGTAGTCTGTGCGGCCCCTAGATTCTGATATTAGCACAAGAATACGGGGCTTCACACGAAAATGCCCATCCCTTATTTCGCGTCTAATGATCGTTTTTAATCTGAGAGATGGAACGACTTTTTCGAGGTATTCGGCATAGAGCGTCGAGCAATTTTTACTCACGGTTTCTCCTGAATTCATTCGCGTGATCCAGTATTGCCTTCAGCAGGTCTTCGGTCTGAATGCCGAGCGGAACCACCAGTCCTTTTTCGTATTCGCGCGCTTTTTCTGCTGGGGCTCCGATGTCGAACACCACAAGCGGAAGACCCATGTCTATAATTTCAGAGCATGTGAACGAAAAAGTTTCCGGACAGATGCTTGGTAACACGAAAATATCGATCTCCCGCATTTCGACCGTGGAAGGGAGATGGTGCTTTTCATATTCTCCAGTGCAGTCTATGCATCCCTCAAGGTTCTTGTCTTCAATGCTTCCTATTAGAATGAATCTAACGGAGGGGTCGTTGTTTTTCTCAATAAGGCTCTTAACCACATCTCCGCCTTTATGCTTTGTGAGTAGACCAAGGATGCCGATATGCAATCCGTCATGCATATATCGGGTGGTGTCGACCGCGCGAAGCGGTGTGGTTTCGTGCGGGATTACTGTATAGTTGAGGTTTGGAAAGACACGTTTGAATATGCCCTCGGAGGCTTTGGAGAAGCAAACTACTGTACTACAGGCTTCTAGAAGATGGCACCATTTTTTTCTATATAGTTTGATTGTCTCACTAAAGCCGATTCTGCTAAAACCTAGATCCTCGTAGCATTTTTGGCAGTTTGTCATGTTGTCGGGAACCTTGCAGTATTGATCGTTGCCATTGAGTAGATTGACTGTTGGACACAGCGGCAGGTAGTCGTGAGCATAAAATACTGATGCACATTCTGTATTGTTGATGTAGTTGGTTATCAATTCAAGCATTTCTATGCTACGCGGATAAGAAACGAGTTCATTGATCAGCACTTTACTTGGGGAAGGGAAAAGGGAGAGCAGTGCGCTTAGCGAATTGGATGTAATTTGAAAATCACAACTGGATCCCTCGACTGCAAGATGGAACACGTTCTCTATGGTGGAGTAAGATACAATTGCTACTGGCATTCCGGTTTCTGTTAAACGCCCCTTCTCCTTTTGCAAAAAAGAGTCGGCACCCCCACCAAGAAGATGGTTAAAAGCTATAGTCACTTCGGGAATTTGACTCAGTTTAATGGAGGCTTCGACATAATTTCTGAATTGAAAAAGAGGATCCATTTCGCAAAAATCCGCCACGTCTTTAAGGTAATGGGGATGTTTGTTTAGCAATTTCGACATATTTTCTTCGCATAGCCGCCGCTTATCTTCGCTCTCAAAGCTTCCGCCATGCTTGTGGTAGACAAATACATTTTCTGCTATTACATTTTTGTATCCATGCTCGATTGCACGTTGGCACCAATCGTTCTCTTCGCCATACCCTCGCCCAAAACTTTCGCAATCAAAAAATCCGATGTCGTTCAGTGCATCTCTGCTCATTGCCATGCAGAAACCTACGCCTGTAGGTAGTTCGGTGTACATTGGATTCATTTTCCTGAATTGCGCATCAACTGCGTTAACGGACAGTTGATCTATGATGGGATTGTCTTCGATGAACTTTGGAAAGCTGCATATTGTCCCACTGTTTGTGAAAGGGGTTACAGAGGCCACGCTCCTGTCTTCGAGCAGCGGCGTGATCATCCGCTCTAACCACATATCGGGAAGTTCTATATCGGTGTTCAGAAGCACTACATGTCCCGTGGATTCCTCCAGTCCGGAATTGACCGCTTTTGGAAATCCTTGGTTCGTTTCGTTTGTGATAACTATCGAATCGAATTTACCATTGGAAGTAAACTCGTCGATTTTTTTGGCGATTCTTTCGTCCGGACTTGCGTCATTGACGATGATCACTCTGAATTTCATATTGGTTTTGGGGATTGATGCGAAAAGAGGGTCGAGGAAGTCGTAACCGTTGTAAACGGGGATGATGAGGTCGATGGGGTCTAAAAATTCGATTGCATTCTTGAGATTGTTTTCGGGGTTCGGGGCCTCGCAAGTATCTTTTCGCTGGAGTGATCCGGCCGTCACGTCGCCTATCTGGCCTTCGGCCCAGGGATCCATGACATAAGCGTCTATGCTGTGGCATACGTTTTTCTTGACTCGACCAAGCTCGAAAAAGTAATCCCCCTTTTTTGTTACGAAGTGCAGTCTTGCGGACAGATCGTGATCTGATTGGTATTTCAAGACTGCTGCAAACCCGGATTGCGAAGCCAGAGGCGTCTCCATGTAGCTTATGGCAAACTCGGATCTCCTTGATTCTAGCGGTTTTGAGAAGATCACCTGACCTTCGTTGAGGATCTCTAGCGCAGGGTTTTCGAGATTTGGCACAGAAGAATATGCCCAACCTGAAACCGAGATCAAGCCATGAGCGACTTCGAATCGCTCTAGGCTGCATATCCCTATCAAGAGATAGTTTCGCGAATTTCTTGAGACTAGGCCTTTCGCAATCCATTTTGCTTTTCTTAGCTTGCCTTTGAGCGACATCGGGTATGCCTTTCGCTTGAATCTCGGGTGGGGGCGGTTACTGCGCTTAAACGATTATAGAGTAAAGTCGCCAATTCACCCCTTGTGAGTTTGTGTGAACTTCGGGAAGATGGACGTTGCAATTTTTATGCTGTCTTATATCTTATACGAGGCGAGAGTTGAATTGGAAGGTTGGCTGAACGGAGTCCTTCCAATTGGGGTTTTCGATGCATTCCCATACTGAGCCAAACGTTCTCACGCCAAAAGGCGGCCGAAGAAGGTGTTTGATTGGGTAGGGAGGGCGCGCCTTCTCAAAGGTTCGGAAAGTGGTTCCAAACTCAGCCGAACTACTTGGCTGGGTATGTGTAAACCGCCGTTGTTCATCTGGGCGCTCAGCTGTCTTCGCAAATTAACTTGCATGAGGTGAAGTGCGCTCGGTTGTGCAGACGCCTTAATTATTGGGATGCGTTTGGTCGGTTGGATTTGTGATGTGCAACGATATGAAAAGTGCCCATTCTTTGCTATGCTGTTTTTTGTTTCAGAGGCGGCCACGATGATTGGGTGGTGTATGAAAGGCATAATCCTTGCGGGGGGCAGCGGCACGCGGCTGTATCCGCTCACTACGGTGACGTCGAAGCAGCTGCTTCCCGTCTATGACAAGCCGATGATCTACTACCCGCTTTCCGTGCTCATGATGGCGGGGATACGCGACGTGCTCATCATCTCCACGCCGGAGGACCTGCCGAACTTCGAGCGGCTGCTGAAAGACGGCTCGGACTTCGGGGTGCGCCTGTCCTATGCCGAACAGCCTTCGCCCGACGGGCTGGCGCAGGCGTTCATCATCGGCGAGGAATTCGTGGACGGCGGTTCCTGTGCGCTCGTTCTGGGCGACAACATCTTCTTCGGCAACGGGTTGGGGCGCCACTTGCGCCGCGCCGTGGAACGCGCCGAGCGCGAAGGCGGGGCTACGGTGTTCGGCTACCATGTGGACGACCCCGAGCGCTTCGGCGTGGTGGAGTTCGACGAGGATTTCAACGCCGTGTCCATTGAGGAAAAGCCCGAGCACCCCAAGAGCAACTACGCCGTCACCGGCCTGTATTTCTACGACGGCCGCGTGTGCGACTTCGCGAAGCGCGTTCGCCCCTCCGCGCGTGGCGAACTGGAGATCACCGATTTGAACCGGATGTATCTGGAGGACGGCAGCCTTTCGGTGGTGACGCTGGGCCGCGGCTACGCGTGGCTGGACACGGGCACCACCGAGTCGCTGTTCGAGGCGTCGGAGTTCGTTCGCGCCGTGGAGCGCAGCCAGGACCTTTCGGTGTCGGTGCTGGAGGAAATCGCCTTCGAGAACGGCTGGATAGACCGCGAGCGGCTGCTGGAGTGCGCCGAGCGCTATGGCAAGAGTCCCTACGGCAAGCATCTGAAGAAGGTCGCCGAGGGGGCTATCGTTCCCCAGAAGGAGGACCGCGCATGAGGCTTCTGGTGACGGGGTCGAAAGGCCAGCTGGGAAACGAGATCAGGCGTTGCCTGGAAACCATGGAGGCCGAAATAGGGCCCGTTCCGGCCGAGTACGCGGGCGCCCGGGCCGACTTCGTGGACTACGACGCCCTCGACATATCCGATGCGGCGGCCGTGGACGCGTGGTTTTCCACGCAGGGGCCCTACGACGTGGTGGTGAACTGTGCGGCCGTCACCAATGTCGATGGCTGCGAGCGCGACGAGGCGGGGGCCTACCGCGTGAATGCCGCGGGCGCCGAGAATTTGGCGCGGGCGGCGCATTCGTGCGGCGCGAAGTTCGTGCACGTTTCCACTGACTACGTGTTTCCGGGCGACGATCCCGAACCCCGGAGCGAAAGCGATCCCGTGCGGCCCATCAGCGCCTATGGGCGCACTAAGTGGGCGGGCGAGGTGCTGGTGCGCGATGCGTGCCCCGAGCACTTCATCGTGCGCACGGCGTGGCTCTATGGCTACGTGGGGAGGAATTTCGCCAAAACCATGCTGCGTCTGGCACGCGAAAAGGGCTCCATCTCGGTGGTGTCGGACCAGTTCGGCAACCCCACTTCCGCCAACGATTTGGCCTACGAGGTGCTGAAGCTCGCCCTGACCGAGCAGTACGGCACCTACCATTGCACCAACGAGGGCACGTGCAGCTGGTTTGACTTCGCCTGTGCCGTGGTGGATGGGGCAGGCGTGCCGTGCGAGAAAGAGGCGCTCACGTCCGCCGAATACAAGAGGCGTTTCCCGGCCTCGGCTGACAGGCCGGCTTTTTCCTCGCTGAGAAACAGGTGCCTGGAAGAAACCATCGGCAACGAAATGCGCCCGTGGCAAGAGGCGCTTTCCGCCTACCTTGAGAAACTGCCCGAGTTGGGAGACTAGACATGGCCGAAGCATACGAACCCGAAAACATCCTCGTTACCGGCGGCGCCGGATTCATCGGCTCCAATTTCGCCCACTGGGTCGTGGAGAACCAGCCCGGCGTGCACGTGACGGTTCTGGACGCCCTTACCTACGCCGGCAACCGGGAGAACTTGGCGGGCATCCCACAAGACCGCATGGACTTCGTGCATGGCGACATTTGCGACGCGCCCCTTCTGGATGAGATTTTCCCCAAGGTGGACGCGGTCGTGCATTTCGCGGCCGAGTCGCACAACGACAATTCCATAGCCGATCCGGCACCGTTCGTGCGCACCAACGTGGAGGGCACGTATTGCCTGTTGGAGGCCGCGCGCAAGCATGGCGTGCGTTTCCACCACGTGTCCACCGACGAGGTGTACGGCGATTTGGCGCTTGACGACCCGGCGCGCTTCACGGAGGAAACGCCTTACCGGCCCTCGAGCCCCTACAGTTCCACCAAAGCCTCTTCCGATATGCTCGTGCGGGCCTGGCACCGTACCTACGGGGTGCGCGCCACCATTTCCAACTGCTCGAACAACTACGGTCCCTACCAGCACATAGAGAAGTTCATTCCGCGCCAGATCACGAACGTCATCTGCGGCATCCGTCCGAAACTCTACGGCGACGGGCTCAACGTGCGCGACTGGATACACACCGAGGACCACTCCAGTGCCGTGTGGGCCATTCTGACGCATGGGCGCGTGGGCGAGACTTACCTCATAGGGGCCGACGGCGAGCGGAGCAACATAGACGTGCTGCATGCCATTCTTGAGGGCATGGGCAAGGCGGCCGACGATTTCGACTGGGTTCGCGACCGCCCCGGTCACGACCGCCGCTATGCCATAGACCCCACGAAGCTGCGCCGCGAACTGGGCTGGCAGCCGAAGCACACCGATTTTGCCGAAGGACTGGCCCAGACCATCGCGTGGTACCGGGAGAACGAGGCGTGGTGGCGCTCCGTCAAGGAGGCCGTGGAGGCCAAGTACGCCGCGCAGGGACAGTAGGGAGGCGCCATGGCTGCCGGAGACAGGGTTTCGTCGGGCAATTTCACGTTCACCCAGACGTCTATAGAGGGAGTGCTGGTCGTTGACGTCAAGAGCTACGGGGACGACCGCGGGTACTTCATGGAGACTTACAAGCGCCCCGACTTCGAGAAGGGCGGCATTGCGTGCGATTTCGTTCAGGACAACCAGTCTGCCAGCACCAAGGGCGTGCTGCGGGGGCTGCACTACCAGAAGGAGCACCCCCAGTCCAAGCTGGTGCGCGTGGTGGAGGGCGAAGTGTTCGACGTGTGCGTTGACCTGCGTCCGGGTTCTCCCACGTATGGGAAGTGGGAGGGCGTCGTGCTTTCTGCCGAAAACCGCCGGCAGTTCTTCGTGCCGCGCGGCTTCGCGCATGGCTTCCTGGTGCTTTCCGACAGGGCCGTGTTCTGCTACAAGTGCGACGACGTCTACCATCCCGACGACGAAGGCGGCCTCATGTGGAACGACCCGGCCATCGGCGTTCAGTGGCCGCCACTGCAGGGGGATGCGGCGTTCGACGCGTCGAAGATTGTGCTGAGCGAGAAGGACGGGAAGCACCCGCTGTTCGAGGCGTTTTCAAGGAGTGCCATGTAGCGCCGGGTTTGACGTGTGCGATGTGCGCCTTTGACGTGGTATTCGGCACGCCATGCCTTTTCAAAGGAATATTTCTTCTCCAAGTCCGTCGATGAACAATTACAATGTTTCTTCGATGGACTTTTGGTTATAAGGGGCAGGAGAGGCAATGGCGGTGGTTGGAATGAGGCGTTTCTGGCTGGGCAAGGCTATGCCGGCGGTGCTGGCTGCCGCGCTCTGCGTCTGGTGTGTTCCTGCATCGGCTTTGGCTGACGTGGGCGAAGGTGCTGCATTGGCCGATGCCGCTTTGGCGGATCCGGCGGACAATGCTCTTGCGGACGGCGAGTTGCCGGCGGATGCAAGCGCGGCGCTTGCCGGCGATGCCGTCATCGAATCGACGGAAGGCCTAGGCGGCGAATCCGACCCCGATGCAGTTTCCGAGGGAGGTTCTGATCTGGCTGTTGCGGCTGTCGCCCCGTCCGCCCCCGGGGACGCCCCGGCCGGCGAGGCGTCCCTCTCGGCGTCCCTCTCCGCCGACGAGCGCGCGGCCTCCGTCGTCGCCTCGGGCGGCGCCTTCGCCCTGG
>CAJFUR010000173.1 GCA_904420215.1 uncultured Eggerthellaceae bacterium | reverse complement strand
CTCCATCTCGATGGCTTCCTGCTCCAGGTACCCCACGCGCGCGCCTTTGGCGAACAGCACCCGGCCTTCGTCGGGGTCCTCCTGGCCCGACACGATGTTGAGCAGCGTGGTCTTGCCGGCGCCGTTGGGGCCGACAAGCGCCAGCCGGTCGTATTCTTCCAAGCGGAACGTCACGTCTTTGAAGAGCGTGCGCCCGCCGAAGGACTTCGTGATGCGTTCAAGCTGCATGATCATGGGTGTGCGTGCCTTCTCACTCGCCTGCCGTTCCGCCCGCGAAAGACGCAGCAGGCGGAAGCGCGCCGAAAAACGCGCAGCGCCTATGATAGCAAAAGGCCCCGGCCCGCAGGGCTGCGGAGCGGCGCCGCGCCGCCGAACTCTTTTTCGGACGTGCGGAGGGAGCCGGCACAGGAGCGGGAAACGGCGCGGGACGGGGACGCGCGGGAGGATGCGGGCAGGCAGCACGAGAGCGCAGGGCGGCAGCGCATGGGGGGCAGCGCTCGCGCGCAGGCCGGGGCGGCGGGCATGGGAGCAGCGGCACCGGCAGGCGCGGGGCGGAGCCCGCCTATCCCCTTAGCGGCTCGCACATGGCGGGGCGGCAAGCGCCACACCACGTGCCGCCTGGCCGCCCGCACCACCTGCCGCCCGCGCCCGCCGGCGCGCAGCCGCGCGCTATGCCAGACGTTCCCCCGCGTGCTCGCCCGGCTGCGACGTGTAGACGGCGTCCACGTGCACGAAGCAGCCGCCCTTGGCGCGCATGGGCGCGCCCATGGCTGCAAACGCGCCGTCGGCCCACGCCTTCTGCTCGGCGAACTCGTCGCCCTCATTCACGTAGCGGGCCGTGCCGTGCAGCTGGTAGGCGCCCGCCTCCCCCCAGAACGAGAGCGAAACCTTGGCGTTGGCCTGCACGTTCGCGAGCGTCTTCTTGAAGAACTGGTCGGACACGTACACCGTCTCGTCGTCCACCACCTTCTTCATCCCCACCGGCGCGGCGTTGGGCTGCCCCTCCAGCGAAGCAGTGGCAAGCACCGCCGTGGGCGCTTTCTCGAACAGGTCCTTCACTTCCTGGGACATGACGGCCATGGCGCATCCTTCCTCTCGTGCCGCCCGGCCCGGGCGGCGTCCCTTCGGCGGCGCAACGGCGCGCCGGCGCGCGCCCTTCGCCTTCGGGAGCAGTATACTCCTTGCCGCAGACGGAAGCACGCCCCGAAAAGGCGCCGCGACGGGCGCGGCGGCATGGGAAAACAATTTGTTCAGTGTACTGAACGTTTTTGTTCAGTGTACTGAACGGGCAAGCGAACGCATGCGAAACGAGAAGGAAGCGATGACGGGACCCGGGCATGCGCCACGAGGTCCAGCCGGCACGAAGCCCGGCCGCCCCGCAGGGTGCGTAACCGCCATCCGGGCGCTCCCATGCAAACTGTCACGCCGGCTGCGGCGCGGCCGCGCGTCGCTGGCAATGGCAGAGGCCCACCGCCGCCGCAAGGCGCGCACAAGCCCCTCGCATCCGCCTTGCCGCCACCGGCCCGGAGGCCGGCGACGCCCCGCCCGGGACACCTACCGCGCGCCTGCGCGGCGCGCCGCCCTCCATGCGCGCAGGGCGAGGAACAGCGCAAGGCAGGCCGCGAACGAGCCGGCGCCGAACAGGTAGAGCGCGGTCGGCCCCCATGCCTGCAGCACGGCTCCCCCAAGAACGGGTCCCAGCCCCGTGCCCAAGTCGGGCCCGATGTAGAACGTGCTCACGGCGCGCCCCACCTTCTCTTCGGGAACGCCGCGCACGGCTTCGGCCTGCAGGGCCGAATACGACGACGCCTGCCCCGTCCCCGTCAGAAGGCCTCCCAAGACGACCCCCCAAAGCGATGGCACGAAAGCCATTGCGAGCATGCCCGCAATGGACACGAACGACATGGGCACGAGCAGCGCCGCAAGGCCGCGCTTGTCGCTCACGCGCCCCGCCAGCGGACGGGACACGAGGCAGGCGGCCGCATACGCCGCGAAGAACGCCGACGCGCCGCCGATGCCGCGCATGTCGCTTGCCAAGAGCACGAGGGCGTTCGCGGCGTTTTGCGCCATCATGA
The DNA here is from genome assembly GCA_904420215.1 of uncultured Eggerthellaceae bacterium. Taxonomy (GTDB): domain Bacteria; phylum Actinomycetota; class Coriobacteriia; order Coriobacteriales; family Eggerthellaceae; genus CAJFUR01. The sequence continues at coordinate 2,138 of CAJFUR010000173.1, read as the reverse complement.
GAAACACCGTGACTGCAGCAAGGGGAAACGAAGGCGCGAAGAACAGGCGCGAGGGCCTCAGGAACTGCGCAAGCGCCTGCAGCCCCCGCGCGCCCGTTGCGGGCGCGGCGTGCGCCTGGGCCGAATCGGGCGCCTTGAACAGCAAGGCCAAAACGAAACCGGCCGCAAGCAAAACCCCGGCGAGCAGGAAGCTGGCGCGGTAGCCCACGGCCGTGCCCACCTCAGCCCCAATGGCCGGCGCGACCGCGCAGGCCACCGTGAACGCGAGGCTGAACCAGCCGACGCCGCGCCCCACCGCCGATGCGGGCACCACCAGCCTCACCATGGAAATGGACACCACCGACTTGAAGGCGAACGCCATGCCCAGCACCACCCGGAAAAACCCTATGGCGAGGGCGGACGTGGAGAACGCGCACCCCAGCACCGCCACCGCCATGGCCGCGGCAGCCCCCACCATAAGGCTTTTCTTCGAGAACCTGTCGGACACGAACCCGCTTATGGGCCTCATGAACACCGACGTGGTGGCGTTGAGTCCGGCCAAGACCCCCGCCAAAGCGACCGTCATGCCCAAGGACACGGCGTAGTTCGAGACGATGGGCGTGCTCAGCTGCAACCCCATCTGCAGCGCCACCTCGATGGCCACGAGATGGACGAACCGCGCGTTCCAAAGGCGCCCGCCGTCTTCCGCATTGCCGGCGGCCATGTCACGCCTGCGTTTTCCGCAGCGCGCGCGCCGCCGCACGCGTCCGTGCAACGCCCTGCCCGGGAGGAAGGGGCACGCGCCACCCGCACCCCGCACAGGCGGCGCGCCCCGGCTCGAGAACCGTCCCGCAGCGCGGGCACCTCATCGCCCGCTCCATGCCGTCCTTCTCGCAAGCCCCGCAGTTGTGGCAGGGATAGCACATGAAAACCTCCTCACGTTGAAAGGGCCTCCGGCCCAGGCCTTCGCGAAGGCAGGGATCCGGAGGCCCGCAGGCCGCGCCGCTCGGCGCGGCGGATGCCGCCTAGCCCAAGGTCACGGCAGGAACACCGAGCATTGCGCCCCTCTTTCGGCCATCTTGCCGGCCAGCTCCTCGAGCGTGCCGTACTCGATGGCGTTCGAAAGGCAATGGAGCACGCACGACGGCACGCCTCCCTGCGCGGTGCGGCTTTCGCACAGGTTGCACGACGTGGTGGGCACGGGGACGTACTTTCCCTCCCACGTGCCGTCCTCCTTGCGCCACGGCCCCATTTCCAGAAGCTTGATGCCCCACTGCCCCATGGGCAGGCCCAGTTCGTTGCGGCAGGCGATCTCGCAGCTGTGGCAGCCGGTGCAGTACTCGTTGTCGATCATCAATCCGTAGGTGGCCATCTTCTACCCCCTTTCCTACCTGTTTTCGGTCCGATAGATCTTGCAGGGCAGCGCGCCGTAGTGCGAGCCCAGACCCAGCTTGCCGATCTCTTTCCACGGCATGAGCGAGTTGATGGAAGACTTGCGGACGCTGAACAGCTCAGTGTCCTTGTCTTCCGGATACCACCAGCCGTGGTCGCAGCCGATAACGCCCTCCTTCACGATGGGCGTGACGTCGGCCACCATCTGGCACTTGCCCCACGGGTTCTCTATGGTGACCCAGTCGCCCTGGCTGATGCCGTACTTCTCGGCCGTGGCGGGGTTGATCTCCACCGTGGCGTTCTTGCGGATCTCGCGCAGCGAGTCGATCATGCGGTGCTCGGTGTGGAACGAGGTGGGACGGCGCGCGCCGGTCACGAAGTCGAGCGGGAACTCCTCGGTCCATTCGGGACGCGAGCGCTTGGAGAAGCGGGGCTCTTCGTAGTAGGGCAGCGGGTCTTCACCCAGATGCTGCTTCACCGTGCTCCACAGCTCCACGCGGCCGGTGGGCGACTTGAAGCCCGGCTTTCCGTCGGCGCGCAGCAGGCCCAACTCGTACTGGTAATAGGGGATCTCGTAGCGGCCGTACACCCATTCGCGCAGCTTCTCGTAGGTCATCGGCTCGTCCGTTTCGGGATCGGCCGTGTAGGGGATGTTCTGGATCTTGTTGTCAAGATAAGAGTGCTCGTTGGACCACTTCTCCGCGTCCTCGGTGCGGTCGGGGTTGATGCGGTGGTCGAGGTCGAGCATGATCTGCAGGTCGGACTTG
>CAJFUR010000172.1 GCA_904420215.1 uncultured Eggerthellaceae bacterium | reverse complement strand
GTACGCTTCCTCAAGCTTTCGCGGCAATTCGGGGCACCTCGACGCTTCTCGCTGACTGACTGCGCCAACCGGGGAGAGAAGCAAAGATCAACCTGCGGGGTGGCTCAACTGGTGGGGGCGAAGGTCGCAACCTGCGGGATGGCGTCAACCGGGGAGGGCGGGGTCAACCTGCGGAAGCGCCGCCGTTCGGCGCGAGGGGCAGCGGGGCCGCGGCGTGCGACAGTGGGGTTTGCGGAGATGAACAAGCCGCTCGACTACATATTTCCGGATCCGCCGGCGGGGCTCGACCCGGCGTTGCTCGACCCTGCGCGGGTGCCGCAGCACGTGGCGGTCATCATGGACGGCAACGGGCGCTGGGCGAAGGAGCGCGGCAAGAACCGCCTCGCGGGGCACAAGGCCGGCATCGAGGCAGTGCGCGAGACCATCCGCTGCGCGTCCGACGTGGGCGTGCGCTACCTGACTATCTACTCGTTCTCGTCCGAGAATTGGAAACGCCCGCAAGACGAGGTCACGGGCCTCATGAACCTGTTCGCCACCACCATGCTCGCCGAGGTGGACGGCCTGCACGAGGAACATGTGCGCGTCATGACCATAGGCCGCATGGACGCGCTGCCGAAAAGGACGCGCGAGGCGTTCGCGAAGGCGTGGGAGAAAACCAAGGACAACGACGGCATGACGCTGGTGGTGGCTGTGAACTACGGCGGGCGCATGGAGATGCTCGATGCGGTGGCGTCCTACGTGGACGAGGTGCGCGGGGCGCTCGCGGAGGGGCGGGCAGTGGAGCCGCTTTCGGAGGAGGCGTTCGCGGGGCACCTCTACACCACCGGCATTCCCGACCCCGACCTGCTTATCCGCACGAGCGGGGAAATGCGCGTGTCCAACTTCCTGCTCTGGCAGATGGCGTATGCGGAGTTCTACTGCACCGACGTGCTGTGGCCCGACTTCGACCGCTACGAATTCCTGCGCGCCCTTCTGGACTACCAGGGGCGCAACCGGCGTTTCGGGGCGGTGTGACATGGGGGAGAACGAGCGCTTCAAAACCGCGTCCGACGTGCGCAAGGAGGAGAAGGCCGAAGCGGCGGCGGCACGTCAGGCGCGCAAGGACAAGATCAAGGGCATCGCGCGGGACAAGACGCCCGAGAAGCTGAAGAACCCCACCGACATACAGGTGCGTTTCCGCACCGGTTTCGTGTACATCGCCATCACGGTGGTGTGCGTGCTGGCGGGCAACATCCCCACGGTGCTGCTGCTCGCCGCCACGGCGGGCATATCGGCGGGGGAGTTCTACTACATGCTGCGCTCCGACGCGAAGCTGCCCAACGAGATGCTGGGCATCATCGCCGCCGTGCTGTACCCGGTGAGCGTGTACGTGTACGGCGTCACCGGGGCCATGGTCGTGAGCCTGGCGCTGCTTCTGGCTCTCATCGTGTGGTACGTGTTCTGGATGCGCGCGCGCGTTCCCGACGTGGGGGTGAGCTTCTTCGGGGCCGCCTACACGGGGCTTCTGCTTTGCGGCATCGTGGTGGTGCGCACCTCGCTTCCCGACCCGTGGGGCGGCATCCTCACGCTGGGCATCTTCCTGAGCGTGTGGGCGAACGACTCGTTCGCCTATCTGGTGGGGCGCAAGTTCGGCAAGCACAAGCTCGCGCCGCGCACCAGCCCGAAGAAAAGCTGGGAGGGCTTCGTGGCGGGGCTGGCGGCCTCCATGCTGTTCTGGTTCGGCCTGTCGTTCATTCCGGGCGTGGAGATGAGCGTTGCGCAGTCGCTTCTGTTCGGCTTGGTGTGCGGCCTCATGGGCGTGCTGGGCGACTTGGCGGAAAGCCGCATAAAGCGCAATTCCGGCTTCAAGGACTCCGGCACCATCATGCCTGGCCACGGGGGGCTTCTCGACCGCTGCGACTCGCTGTTTCTGGTGGCCGTCACCTCGGCCATCCTGTTGGTGGGGGGCGGCTGCATTCCGGTTGCGCTCCCCTTGTTCTGATTGGGCGGCCGAAAGGGCGGATGGACGATGGGCAATGCCTTGGCTGACTGCGAACGCACCCGCGCGCGCCGGCGCGTGGCGGTGCTCGGTTCCACGGGTTCCATTGGCGTGCAGACGCTCGACGTGGCGCGCCGGCATCCCGACCGCATAGAGGTGGTGGCGCTTGTCGCGGGCACGCGCGCGGGCGAGCTGCTTGCGCAGGCGCGCGAGTTCGGCGTGCGGCATGTGGCGGTGGGGGACGAACGGCTGGCGAAGGAGTCCGTGGCCGATGACCTGCGCGCCGCCATCCTGGGCAACGCCGGTCAAGCCGCCGGCTCTTCTGCCGTCCTGAGCGGAGGCCGCGCAGCGGCCGGAGTCGGAGGATCCCGTGCGGCGTCAGCGGGCGAACCCTCTGACCCGTCGCTCGGCTTCGGCGCCGAGGCGGTGGCGCAGCTTGCGCGGCTGCCCGAAGTGGACGTGGTGGTGAACGCGCTCGTGGGCGCGGCGGGCCTGCGCGCAAGCCACGAGGCGCTTGCGGCGGGCAAGGTGCTCGCACTTGCCAACAAGGAATCGCTCGTGGTGGGCGGCGACCTCATCATGCCGCTGGCGGCGCAGGTGGACGCGCGCCGCCGCGCGGAAGGCTTGGCCCCGGCTGCGGGCCCGGCCGGGGCGCTCATGCCCATCGACTCTGAACATGGGGCCATCTACCAGTGCCTGCTCGGCGAGGACGCGCGCGAGGTGGCGCGGCTGTGGGTGACCGCCTCGGGCGGCCCGTTTTTCGGGCGCACGCGCGCGGAGTTGGCGGACATCACACCCGCCCAGGCGCTTGCGCATCCCACATGGAACATGGGCGCGAAGATAACCATCGACTCGTCCACGCTGATGAACAAGGGACTCGAAGTCATAGAGGCGCACCACCTGTTCGCCATGCCCTACGAGCGCATCGAGGTGGTGGTGCAGCCGCAAAGCGCCATCCATTCCATGGTGGAGTTCGCCGACGGCAGCGTGAAGGCGCATCTGGGCACCACCGACATGCGCATTCCCATCCAGTTCGCGCTCTCGTACCCCGAGCGCTGGGACGCGCCGGTGGCGCCGCTGGATTTCCGCACGCTGGGGCGGCTTGAATTCGCTGCGCCCGACGAAGACACGTTTCGCTGCCTTGCGCTCGCGCGCCATGCCGGGAAGACGGGCGGCACGCTGCCCTGCGTCATGAACGCCGCGAACGAGGTGGCGGTGGCGGCGTTTCTGGCGGGCGAGGGGAGCTATCTGGGCATTGCCGCCTGCGTGGAGGCCGTCATGGACGCGCACGAACGCGGCGGCGCCGGAGGCGTGCAGCGCGTGGAAAGCCTGCTGCAGCTGGAGGAGCTGGACGCCTGGGCGCGCGCGGAGGCGCACCGGAGCATCGCCTAGAGCGCAAACGCCCGCCGCGCGAAGCGCTGGGGCCGACGCGGGATGGGGCGCGGCCGGAATGCGGCAGCGGCACGGCCCCGCCGTGCGGGGCGGAACGCCGCAGCGATGCGGCGTGCTGGCATGCCCCACCGGCGCTATGCGGGAACGCCCGCGTCCTCCACGCGCGGCGCGGGCGAGGCAGCGCCGTGGGGGGGGGATGCGCTTGAAAAAAAGTCGGCCTTCTAGGAGGCGCCGGCTGGGTTTGCGCGGTAGAATTCGGGGAACGTTTCCCGCACGATGGCAGAAAGGAAACGGACGATGAAGTCTTTCTGCCCCGTGTTGTCGTTGGCTACGGGGCGATACTTGACGACGATCGACAGCATGCCCGTGAGCAGGAACTCCATCTTCATGTCGTTCTCTTCGCAAGGCGTCAGTTTCCCGACGCGGTAGATCTGCTCCCTGAACGCGTCTATGAAGCACTGCGGGTAGTTGGGACAGAACTGGATGTTCCTTGCGGACAGCAGGGCGCATTCCCCCGCCGTCAGGGTTTTCCCGAGCGGCTCGACTTGCGCGAACAGGAAGGTGCGGACGAAGGATTCGGGATTGGCGAACAAGTCGGGGTAGGGATCGAAGCTTTCGGCCACTTTGGCAACGGTGGCGGCAACCAGTTTGTTGTACAGGTCGAAGATGTCCGTATAATGCAGATAGAAGGTGCCTTTGCTTATCTCGGCCTTTCGTGCCAGTTCCGTCACGGTGATTTTGTACACGGGCTTCTCGGAAACCAGTTCCATGAAGGCGGCGTGTATGGAGCGGAGCGTTTTTGCCACGCGCAAATCGGTTTTCCTGTCCATGGGTCCTCCTGCTGGAAAATAGACGAAACGTCCAATGCGTCCATTTATAGTCGCCGGCTCGTGATCGGTCATTGAATAATGCACGGCCGTCTTTTAATGTATACCATGAAATGGTTGGTACCTCCATGGGACGATGAACGATTTCGGGTCATTTTCGGAAGGAGGCGCGGAATGGACAAGTACCGGATAGGCGATTTGGTATACGCCAAGCTGGGGAAATATCCCGTCGTCGGCACGGTTGTCGATGTGAACGAGGGCATGGGGAAGTATCTCGTGCGTTTCAGCGCGGTTCAGCAGGATTGGTATGCCGAGGAGGAGCTGGTTGCCTACAGTCAACGCTGATCGGCGCTCTGGGAGGCAGGGTCGCGTTCGCCCGCCTCTCCCTTCTCTCTTGCACGTCGGGGCTGGCAGGGTCGGGCACGGCGGCGTCGGCGCCCTGCCCCCGGCGTGCTGCCCTGTGCGCCGCCTCCCGCGCGGGTCCCCTCCGCCTGCCTTCGCACTTCGGCGAACCCTTAAGATTTTTTAATCGCGTTTTAGCAATCTTAAGCACCCGAAGAATTGAATAGTCCACACAGCAAATGCATAATTATTTTCATCAGCGGCCTTTTTGCGCCTACGAACGGTTTCGAAGGCCGCTCAGGACGAGAGGACATGGTAGGTAAAGGGAGGGGAATTATGGGAAAGATTCTCGATTCCACCGTCGGCAACGTGAGCCGAAGGAAGTTCCTGACGCTGTCTGCGGGGGTCGCGGCGCTTGCCGGCCTGGGCATGGCGGGTTGCAGCCCGAAGCAGGAGAGCGCTTCGACCGTCACCGAGCACGCCAAGCCCGTTGACACCGAGGAGGGCGCCACGTGGGTCACGGCCGCCTGCTGGCACAACTGCGGCGGGCGCTGCCTGAACAAGGCGCTCGTGAAAGACGGCGTGGTGCTGCGGCAGAAGACCGACGACACGCACGAAGACAGCCCCGACTACCCGCAGCAGCGCGCGTGTCAGCGCGGCCGCTCGCAGCGCATGCAGGTGTTCGGCGCCGACCGCCTGAAGTACCCCATGAAGCGCAAGAACTGGAGCCCCGAAGAACCCCACGGCGAGCTTCGCGGTGAGGACGAGTGGGAGCGCATCAGCTGGGACGAGGCCTACGAGCTGGTTGCCACCGAGATCAAGAAGATTTACGCCGACTACGGCCCCGAATCGGTGTTCGTGCTCGGCGGCTCCGAGGTTCCCCGCGTGTTCCAACTCATGGGCGGCTACACGCCGCGCTGGGGCCAGGTGTCGTGGGGCGCATGGCCCGACGCCTACGCCATGGTCATGGGCAGCCCCGGATATTCTTCCGACGCGCCCGACCGTTTCACGCTGCGCAAGCAGAAGCTCGTCATCCTCTGGGGCGCGAACCCCGCGAACTCGAGCGCGGGCAACCCCACCTACAACTACCTGCAGGCGAAGAAGGCCGGCACGAAGTTCGTGGTCATCGACCCCCGCTACAACGAAACCGCCGAGGCGCTCGACGCCCAGTGGATCCCCATCCGCCCCTCCACCGACACGGCGATGATCCTGGGCATGATCAACCACATCATCTCGCAGGGCCTGCATGACCAGGAGTACCTGGACAAGTACTGCGTCGGGTTCGACGCCGACCACATGCCCACGGGCGACTACCCCGAGTACACCTACAAGCCGCTCGAGCGCAACGAGTTCACCTTCGCCTCCACGCCGGCCGACCCCTCCCAGAACTTCCGCGACTACGTGATGGGCGAGGGCGCGTTCGCCGCCGAGGGCGCCAAGACTCCCGAGTGGGCCGCCGAGATCTGCGGCGTGGACGCCGAGACGATCAAGCAGCTGGCCGAGGAGTACGCCACCACCAAGCCTGCGACTATTTTCGCAGGCGGCGCGCCCGCCCGCATCAACGAGGGCGAGTGCCTGCCTCATGCCATGCTCGTGCTGGGCATGGTGTGCGGGCAGATCGGCCGCGACGGCGGCTCGGTCAGCGGCACCATGCACAACTCGGCCTCCAACGGTGGCGGCGCGCTCGTGTCGCCGGGCGGCGCGGGCGTCAAGGTGGAGCTTCCGGCCAATCCGTTCCCCCAGAAGCAGTACGCCCTCAACAACGGCGAAATGTGGAACGCCGTGCTCAACGGCACCCACACCATGTACAAGGGCGAGCCGCGCGAGGTGAACATCCAGATGATCTACCAGGGCATGGGCGGCGCGCTCAACCAGCGCCAGGCCATGACCCAGGGCATCGAGGCCCACAAGAAGGTGGAGTTCGTCCTCACGATGAACTACGTGCTGAACACGAGCGCGAAGTACCCCGACATCGTCTTGCCGGTCACCACCGAATGGGAGCGCCCCGGCACGCTGCTCACCGGCAACCGCGAGATCCTCATCTACGGCCAGCACGTCACCGAGCCGCTGTTCGAGGCGAAAAGCGACCAGGAAATCGCCATCGGCATTGCCGAGAAGCTGGGCTTCAAGGCCGAGGACGTGTACGACATCGACGAGACGCAGCAGCTGTTCAACAAGCTGGCCGGGTCCACGGTGCTCGCCTCCGACGGCAAGACGAAGGAGCCTTTGCTCACCATCACCGAGGAAGACATCGCGGAAATGGGCGTGACCGGCGAGCCGCAGGAGGGCCGCATCACGCTGCAGGAATTCAAGGAGCGCGGTATCTACCAGGTGGAGCGCACCGACGGCGACGCGTATGCGAACATTCCCTTCAAGGACTTCATCGAAGACCCCGAGGCCAATCCCGTGGCCACCGCCAGCGGCAAGTTCGAGATCCACTGCCAGTCGCTTGCGGCCTACATCGACCACGTCGGCTTCAGCCAGAAGGACCCGCTGCCGAAATACGTCCGCATCACCGAGGGCTACGAGGACGGCATTGAGAACGGGCGTCCGTTCCAGCTGCTCACCCAGCACTACCAGCGGCGCTCGCACCACGTGTTCGACAACGTGAACTGGCTGCGCGAGGCATGGCCGCAGGAGCTGTGGATCAACGCCTCCGACGCCGCCGAGCTGGGCATCGAGAACGACGACCCGGTGCGCCTCTCCAGCCCCTACGGCTCGGTGGTGCGCCCTGCGTTCGTGACCCAGCGCATCATGCCGAAGACCATCGGCTTGGGCGAGGGTGCCTGGGCCTAGCTCAACGAGGACGGCGACGACATCGCCGGCGCCACGAACACGCTTTCCTCCCCGATTCCGACTGGGCAGGGGCACACCGGGTTCAACTCGAACAACTGCATCATCGAAAAGTACACGGGCGAACTCGACCCCGACTGCGAATGGCCGCAGCGAATCGTCTTCGAGTAGTCGGAAGGGAGTGGACAGACCATGGCACAGATGGGATTCTATTTCGATCAGACCGCCTGCATTGGCTGCAAGACGTGTCAGATTGCCTGCAGGGACAGAAACGCCCTGTACAACGTCGGCGAGATTTTCCGCAGCGTCACCACCACCGAGGTGGGCGAGTTCCCCGCGGTGCGGTACTACAGCACGTCCGTTTCGTGCAACCATTGCGCCTCGCCCGCCTGCGTGGCCAACTGCCCCACGGGCGCGATGTACAAGGACGAGGAAACCGGGGTGGTGCTGCACGACGACGAGATGTGCATCGGTTGCGAAACCTGCGTGGGCGCCTGCCCCTACGGCGAGCCGGTCTACATGGAGGACGAGGGCATCGTGCGCAAGTGCGACGCGTGCTACCTGCTGCGCGAGAAGGGCGAGAGCCCCGCGTGCGTGGCGGCCTGCCCGATGCGCTGCCTGGACTTCGGCGACCTTGAGGAACTGAAGGCGAAGTACGGCGAGAACCTGGTGTCCGACGTGAACGGCCTGCCCGATTCCTCGGAAACCACGCCGAGCCTGCTGATCAACGCCCGCGACGTCGCGGTGCAGTAGCGGCTCGCGAATCCTGTGAACTGCGGCCCCCGGCTCCTTCCGTGCGGTATCATGGCGGGGAGGGGTCGGGGGCCTTGCTGTGCGGACGCGGCGCGCGGGGGCGCCGGGGCCCTTATAGCAAAGCCGCGGCGCGCCGGGCGCCGGGGCCCGGGGTCGCGCGGCCGCCGCGCGCCGGTGCGCGGCGGCATGGTGGCAAGCCAAGCTGTGAGGCGGGGGGAGAATGGACGACATCACGATACAGACGGTGCTGGTGGCCCGCAACTACCTGTACCGCGCGCTGCAGGCGGTACTGGGGGAAGACCCCACCGAGGAAATGCTTTCCGTGCTCTTTTCCGAAACGACCGACATGGCGCTCGAGTGCTTCGCGGGGGCCGAGTCGGGCGCATACGCCGCGGCGCGTGCGGACTTGCAGCGGTGCCGGGAGGCGTGCGAAGGGAACCGCGGGGCGTATTTGGAGGCCGCGAAGCGCGACTACATGCACGTGCTCGTGGGGCCGCACGAGTTGAAGGCCCCGCCGTGGGAGTGCGTGTACCTCACGAACGAGCGGGTGCTGTTTCAGGAGGCCACGCTCAAGGTGCGTGAGGCGTACCGGAGCCAGAACATGCTTCCCACGCAGTATCCCCACGTGTCGGACGACCACATTGCCATCGAGCTGGACTTCATGGCGAAGCTGAGCGCGAAGTGCCAAGCGGCCTTCGAGGCGGGAGAGGCCGGGGAATACCGCCGGCTGCTGGAGACGCAGCGCGGGTTCTTGAAGGAGCACCTGCTCGTGTGGGTGGAACGGTACGCGGACGACCTCGCCGAAGATGCGCCGGGCTCGCTGTACGCGTGCGTCGGCAAGCTGTGCGCGGCGTTCTTGCCGCTGGACTTCGAGCTGGCGGGCGAGCTGCTCGCGCTCGGGGAGGATGCGGCGGACGCAGGGGAGTAGGCCCCGCGCGCCCCGCAGGGGCGCGCCGATGCACGGGTTCGGCGGCGCGCTGGTGCGAGGCGTGTGCGCGCGGGTGCGAGGTGCGCAAGGGTGCGGCGCGACGACCGGGACGGGGGCGGGCGGTTCCTATGAAGAAGATGAAACTGCGCGGCAAGACGGCCATCGTCCTGATCGTCCTTCTGGTGGTTGCCGTCGCGCTCAACGTGGCGTGGAGCGACTACACCCAGCGCGAGCAGGCCGAGGCGGAAATGCTGGAGAAGGCCCGCATCCTGTCCTACGAAATGGACGCGGTCTGGGAGTTCATGGACATGAACCAAGACCGCATCGACACCGACTCCGACGGGTCGTACAACTTCAAGGGCCTCTACTGCGCCATCGCCGGCAAGAGCATCGCCAAGATCCTCCAGCGCGACACCAACTACGTCATCCGCTACACGAACCTCGAGCCACGCAAGAAGGCGTCGGCATCCGACGCCTACGAATCGGACGCCATCAGGGAATTCAATGCCGGCACCGCTTCCGAGAAGTACGGCATCGAAACCTACGACGGGCAAGAGGTCTTCCGCTATGTGGCGCCCATCTACTTGGAGGAGTCGTGCCTCGACTGCCACGGCGGCCCCGCGGGGGAGCTGGACGTCACGGGGTATCCCAAGGAGGGCATGGCGGTGGGCGACCTCATCGGCGTTACGAGCATCATCATGCCCATCGACATCTACATGGCGGGCATTCAGGACAACGTGACGCGGCAGGTGGGGTACTTCTCGTTCGTCATCGTCATGATCATCCTGGCGGTGTACGCCCTCATCACGCGCCTCATCACGCGCCCGCTCACCGAGGTGGAAAGCGCCGTGGACCAAATGGAGAACGGCAACTTCGAAGTCAACCTCGAGGGCATCAAGGGCAACGGCGAAATCAAGGACTTGGCGGTGAAGTTCGACGTCATGGCCGGACAGCTGCAGACCCTGTACGGCAGCCTGGAAGAACAGGTGAAGCTGCGCACGGCGCAGTTGGAATCGGCCAACGACCTGCTTGAGGAACAGCGCAGCCAGCTTGCCCAGATGAACGAGGAGCTACAGGCGGAAAACCAGTACAAGTCGGACTTTCTGGCCATCATGAGCCACGAGCTGCGCACGCCGCTCACCTCCATCATCGCGTTCACCGAGATTTGGCAGCAGGCGAACGCGCACCGCACCGAAGACGAGGTGGCCGCGGTGAAGGAAGTGAAGGAGAACGGCCAGCTGCTGCTGCAGATGGTGAACAACATCCTCGAGATGGCGCGCGTGGAGGCGGGCAGGAACGAGCTTTCGGTGGAGCCGTTCGACATGATGGACCTCATTGGGCTGGTGGAGCGCAGCCTGGGGTTTCTGGCCGAAAGGCGCAGCATATCGCTTTCCACGGTGGTGCATCCGGACGTGCCCATCATCACGGCCGACTGGGAGAAGATACGCCGCATCGTGGAGAACCTCGCGTCGAATGCGATAAAATTCACGCGCAAGGGGGGAAGCGTCTGCATAGAAGTGAGCTACCAGAAAGAGGCGGAGCGCCTTGCCATTGCGGTGTCGGACACCGGCATCGGCATCAAGGAGGAGGACCTGCCGATCATCTTCGAGCGCTTCGCGCAGAGCGACCGTTCGGCCTACCGCCGCTACGGCGGCAGCGGCCTGGGGCTTGCCGTGGTGAAAGAGCTGGTGGAGATGCACGGCGGCAGCATCGAGGTGGAGAGCGTCTACAAGCAGGGAAGCACGTTCACCGTGTTCATTCCCACGGAAAGCGGGCAGGGGGAGGAATAGGGCGTGGCGAAGATACTGCTTGCGGACGACGAGCCGAGCATGCAGAACCTCATACGGCGCCTCGTGACGGGGGCGGGGCATGGGTTTTGCTGTGCCTCCGACGGGGAGGAAGCCGTGCGGGTGTACGAGCGGGAGCAGCCCGACCTGCTCATCTTGGACGTCATGATGCCGAAGCTCGACGGCTTCCAGGTGTGCCGGAAGCTGCGCGCGGCGGGCGCCATCGTGCCCATCGTGTTCCTGACGGCGAAAGGCGACATCACCGACAAGAGCGCGGGCTTCAACGTGGGCGGCGACGACTACTTGGTGAAGCCGTTCGATCCCGAAGAGCTGCTGCTGAGGATAGACGCGCACCTCAAGCGCAACGAGCGCATCGTGCCCAAGCAGCAGGAGGACTTCGTGGTGCTTGGCGGCTGGGAGTTCGACACCAAGCGGTATCGCGTGGTGTTCGAGGGGAAGCGCATCGACTTCACGCCCAAGGAGTTCCAGATACTCTTTCTGCTGGCAAGCCATCCCGGCGAGGTGTTCACCCGCGAGCAGCTCATCGAGGCGGTGTGGGGCGAGGAATTCGTGGGCGAGACGTCCAGCCTGCCGGTGTTCATCCGCAAGATCAGGGAGAAGATAGAGAAGGACCCCTCGCATCCCGACCACCTGCAAACCGCCTGGCGCTCGGGCTACCGCTTCGGGGACTAGCCGCGCCCGCGCCGCCGCGGGCGCGGCGTGTGCAAGGGGCGTGGGACGGTTGTAGGTTTTTCCCGCAGCGCCGGGCGGGTGGCGGGGCGCTTCCCTATAATGGACGCGAAAAACGGACCGGTTTCCGGCAGGCGGCAGGCGGGTTGCCCATGGCTGACGGCGGCCCGCGTAGGGCGGCTTCGGCCTGCGTTGGCGGCCTCGGCGGGGCGTGCGGGTTCCGCAGGAGCGCGTGCGGGGCCTCCTTTCGGCCTCCGCCGTCCGGAAACGCAAGCGACGCAGTCTCGGCAGGCGATGGGAGTCGAGTTCATGGATATCGTTTTGATGATCGTGTACGCCACTATCGTGCTGGGCTTTCTAGTGTTCATCCACGAAGGCGGGCACTACTTGGCGGCGCGCGCCTTCGGGGTGCGCGTGACGGAGTTCATGCTGGGCCTTCCCGGGCCGTCCATCGGCTTCACGCGGGCGGGCACGCGCTTCGGCGTCACGGCCGTTCCCCTGGGCGGCTACGCGAAGGTGTGCGGCATGGAGGCCGGCGAGATGAGCCCGCATTTGGAGCAGGCGCTCGCGGCGCTGTACCGGCGCGGCACGGCGAACATGGAGGATATCGCCGCGGATTGCGGCATCACGCCCGACGAGGCCTACGACGCCTTGGACGAGCTGGCCGAATGGGGCAGCGTGGTGGGCCCCACGAAGAAAGACCAGTACAACACGTACCGCGCGCCTGCCGTGCGCCTGACGAAGAAGCAGCGCGCCGCGCTTGCGGCCGCACCCGCCAAGGGTGCCGGCGCGGGGGCGGAAGGCGCGGGCACTGCCGCCGCAGAGGCCGGCGGCTCTGTGCCCGCCGGTGCTTCCACGCCCGCGGCGCCCGCCCGCACGGCGCTTGCCAACTCGCCGGTTCCCCTGCGCGACTACGAGTTGGGCGAGCCGCGCGAGGTGGCCGATGCCCATGCGCTGTTCGAGAGCGAATACCGCCAGCAGTACCGCTCGCTGCCGTTCTGGAAGCGCTCGGTCATCCTGGTGGCCGGCGTGGGCGTGAACCTGCTGTTCGCCATTGCGCTGTTCATCGTGTGGCTTTCGGTCATCGGCATCGACGGCCAAACCTCCACGGGCGAGGTCGTGCACGTCACCCTGAACCCCCTCGAGGCCATCCAGTTCGGCTTCATGTACATCGGCGCGGTCATTCAGGCGGTTGCGGGGCTGTTCAACCCGGCCACGGCGGCGCAGACGGTGTCGGACTCGGCGTCCATCATCGGCATCGCCGTCATGTCCAAGGACTTCTTCGAGGCGGGGCTGGTGAGCATCATGCAGTTCTTCGCCATGCTTTCGGTGTCGTTGGGCATCATGAACCTGCTGCCCATTCCGCCGCTCGACGGCGGCCGCTTCGTGGTGGAGGTGTTCCAGAAAGTCACCCGCAAGGTGGTGTCCACGCGCGCAATGAACTACCTGAGCGCCGCCGGCATGATTCTGTTCATCGGGTTCTTCCTGGTCATGGCGAACCAGGACATCCAGCGTTTCGTGTTCGGGAACTGGGGGTAGGCGTTTCGGCTGGGCGCGCCGCCGGCGCAGGCGGCCCCGGCGGCCGCGGGCGCGCGGGGCCGCCGCGCGTGGGGAGGGGCGCGCACCCTTGGCGTGCGGCCCGACGGCAGCGCGCCGCCGGCGGCTTGCGGCTGGCCGGTGGAACCCCGCTTGCGGCAGCCGGCAAAGCGCACCGGCCCCGCCTGCGGATTCCGCATGATGATGACCCCGCATGCCCCCGTTCCAAGGTAAAATGCCTTCAACGCGCCAACGCGCCAACGCGCCAACGCGCCAACGCGCCAACGCGCGGGCGCGCGGGCGCGCGGGGCCGGTGCGTCCGCGCGCAAGTTCGCAGAAGGGAGCCTCATGGACAGCGCCGCAAAGCCGAACGAGCTGACCCGCCGCGTGACGGTGGGCGGCATCGCCGTGGGCGGCGGCGCGCCGGTGGCGGTGCAGTCGATGTTGAACGCGCCCGCGCACGACGTGGCGGCGAACGTGGCGCAGGCGGAACGCCTGGCCGACGCCGGCTGCGAGATCGTGCGCATGGCCATCCCCCGGCGCGACTGCCTGGACGCCTTTGCGGCGGTGTGCGGGGCGTCGCCTTTGCCCGTGGTGGCCGACGTCCACTTCGACGCGTGCATCGCCATCGAGGCGGCGCGGCGCGGCGCGGCAAAGCTGCGCATCAACCCCGGCAACATCGGCGGCCTCGCCGCAACCGACGCGGTCATCGATGCGGCGGGCGAGGCGGGCATTCCCATCCGCATCGGCGTGAACGCCGGCTCGCTCGACGCCGCGCTCGCGGCGCGCGACGACCTGACGCTGCCGCAGAAGCTGGCCGCCTCGGCGCTGGACTACGTGCGGCATTTCGAAGACCGGGGCTTTCTGGACGTGGTGGTGTCGGCCAAGGCGCACGACGTGCGCACCACCATTGCCACGTACCGCCAGCTGGCGCGCGAGATGCCGCAGGTGCCGCTGCACATCGGCGTCACCGAGGCGGGCACGGCGTTCCAGGGCGTCGTCAAGTCGGCCTGCGGCTTGGGCGTCCTTCTGGAGGAGGGCATCGGCGACACGCTGCGCATCTCGCTCACCGACGATCCGGTCACCGAAGTGCGCGCATGCTGGGCGCTACTTGCGGCGCTCGACGTGCGCCGGCGCGGCCCGGAGATCATCAGCTGCCCCACGTGCGGGCGCTGCCAGGTGGACCTCATCGGGCTGGCCCGCCAAGTGGAAGGGCGGCTGGCGGACGTGCGCAAGCCCCTCAAGGTGGCGGTCATGGGCTGCGTGGTGAACGGCCCCGGCGAGGCGGCGGACGCCGACATGGGCGTGGCGTGCGGCGACGGTTCGGGCGTGGTGTTCTCGCAGGGAAAGGTCGTCCGCAAGGTCGCAGAAGGCGACATCGTGGACGTGTTGATGGAGGAGATAGGAAAGCTATGACGAAGATACTGCGCATGAGCCAGGTGTACGCGCCGACGCTCAAGGAAGATCCCGCCGACGCGGAAATAGCCAGCCACCGCCTTCTTCTGCGCGCCGGCATGATACGCAAGACGGCGTCGGGCGTGTACACCTTCCTGCCGCTGGGCCAGAAGGTGCTCGCAAAGGTGGAGAGCATCGTGCGCGAGGAAATGGACGCCACGGGCGCGCAGGAAATGCTCATGCCGGCCCTGCAGCCGGGCGAGCTGTGGCACGAAAGCGGCCGGTGGAACGACTACGGCCCCGAGCTCATGCGCTTTCGCGACCGCCACGACCACGAGTTCTGCCTCGGGCCCACCCACGAGGAGCTGATCACGGCGCTGGTGCGCAACGAGTTGCGCTCGTACAAGGAGCTGCCGCTTTCCCTGTACCAGATACAGACGAAGTTCCGCGACGAGATACGCCCGCGCTTCGGGCTTCTGCGCGGGCGCGAGTTCATCATGAAGGACGCCTACAGCTTCCATGCCAACCAGGAATCGCTGCAGCAGACCTACGACGACATGAGCGCCGCCTACGGGCGCATCTGCGAGCGGCTCGGTTTGGACTACCGCCCCGTCCAGGCGGACTCCGGGCAGATCGGCGGCAGCGTGACCTGCGAGTTCATGGCGCTTGCCGAGGCGGGCGAGGCGGAGCTGGTGCACTGCACGTGCGGGTACGCCGCCAACACCGAGGCGGGTTCTTGCCTTGCCCGCCCCACCGAGTACGACGTGCCCGACATGCAGAAAGTGGCCACTCCCGGCGTGCACACCATTGACGAGCTGGCGGAATTCCTGGACATCCCCGCGTCGTCCACCGTGAAGGCGCTTGCGGGCAAGAACGGCAAGGGCGATCTGGTGGTGCTGTTCCTCCCCGGCGACCACGAACTCAACGAGATCAAGGCCGACCGCGCGGCGGACGGCTTCACGCTGCTCACCGACGCGGAAATGGAGGCATACGGCCTTCCCAAGGGCTCGATGGGGCCGGTTGGTTTGCCGAAGGAAGCCCACGTCATTGCCGCGCGCAGCCTGCAGGCGGTGCAGAAGTGGGTGGTGGGCGCCAACGAGGACGGCTACCACTACGTGGGCGCGCGCTTGGGCCGCGACTTCGAAGTGGACGAGTGGGCCGACCTGTGCATCGTGCAGCCGGGGGACAGCTGTCCCGAATGCGGCCTTCCGCTGGAGGGCGCCCGCGGCATCGAGGTTTCGCAGGTGTTCCAGCTGGGCGACAAGTACTCGCGCGCGATGGGCGCCACGTTCGCCGACGAGGACGGCGCCGAGGTGCCGTTCCTCATGGGCTGCTACGGCGTGGGCATCACGCGCTCGCTGGCCGCCATTGTGGAGCAGCACAACGACGAGCACGGCATTGCGTGGCCGTTCTCCGTCGCCCCGGCGCATGTGTGCGTCATCCCGCTCACGGTGGGCGACGACGTGGTGCAGCCCGCCGCCGAGAAGCTGGCGGCCGACATTGCGAGCCTGGGGCTGGAAGTGGCCATCGACGACCGCGGCGAGCGCGCGGGCGTGAAGTTCGCCGACGCCGACCTCATTGGCTGGCCGCTGCAGATTGTGGTGGGCAAGCGCGGGCTGGCCGAGGGCAAGGTGGAGGCGAAGCTGCGCCGCACCGGCGAGAAGAAGGACGTGGCGCTTGCCGCCATCACCGAGCTGATGGCCTACGGCAAGCGCTCCGGGCGCATAACCACGTCGGGAGCCGGCTACTTCGACGGGTTGTTCGACCGCTGACGGATGGCGGGCGTGTCCGGGGTTTCCCGGCCCGCATTCGGCAACGAGGAAGAAGACATGAGCAAAGACATTCGCGGCGTCCTGTTCGACTTGGACGGGACGCTTCTTGACACGCACGACTTGCTGCTGGAGACGTTCCGCCATGCCACGCGCACGGTGCTGGGGCGGCGCATTCCCGACGAGCTTCTGATGGCGAAGGTGGGCCAGCCCCTCGTCACGCAGATGTGGGACTTCACGGACGACGCGGCGGTGCATGCCGAGCTGGTGGAGGAATACCGCGCCTACAACGCCGCCATCCACGACGACATGGTTCGCCTGTTCCCCGGCACGCACGAGGCGCTGGAAGCGCTGCGGGAGGCGGGCTTTCCCTTGGGCGTGGTGACGTCGAAGCGCCACGAGGTGGCCGCGCGCGGGTTGGCCTGCTTCGATTTGGGCGGTTTCTTCGGCTTCGTGGTGGGCTCGGACGACTGGCCCACGCACAAGCCCGATCCCGGCCCGGTGCTGCACGGGTGCGACCTGATGGGAGAGCCGCCGCGGGCCTGTTTGTACGTGGGCGACAGCCCCTTCGACATGCAGGCGGGAAGACAGGCCGGCTGCATGACGGCGGCGGCGCTGTGGGGCATGTTCCCCGCCGCCGACCTCGATGCCGAGCGCCCCGACGTGGCATGCGACAGCATTCTGGAAGTGGCGCACCTGCTGGGCGCGCGCTAGCCGGCGCGGGATGCGGCGGCGCAGCGTTTCGGAGGGCCGAGTGATTTGGTTTGGAGGCCAGCCGTCAGGTTGGTCGAGGAATCGGGGTGCGAACCGAAAAGGGGGTTTGCTTATTCTCTTGTCGGCCAAAAAAGAGAAAGGACGAGGAATTCTTCACCACGCATGACATCCATTGAGCGCGCAGTGCGTCACCGATGATCCGAAGGCCGAGTGGCGCGTCCTCGAGGATTGGCTGAGGATTCGGCCGTGGCTTGCCGAAGGACTCGAAAGCGGGTAAAATGCATGCCGATGGGCCCGGGAACGACCTCTGATGCAAGTCACCGGGCCTCAATCATGTCCACAGGAGGTGTTCGATGGCCGAAGCGCCCGAGCGATCTCTCTCAAAAAACGGCAATGCGAATCATGGCGACACGGCAAAGACATGGGCGGAACAGTGGCTTTCCGCCGAGCGGCTTGCGCCTTATCTGGCCGATTGCGGGGGCGATGTCGGGCGGGCACTTGTGCTCTACGAGTGGAACGTGGCGCTTGGGCAGGTGCTCATACGCGACATATCGCATTTCGAGGTAGCGCTGCGCAATGCCTACGACCGTGTCATGAGCGAGGCTTGGGATGGCGGGAAACACTGGCTGCTCGACGATGAATCCCCGGCGCGCAGGCCTGTCATGAGGAGGTCGGCGCATGGCGAACTCGACGCGAACCGCATCAATCGCAAAGTCATAGACGCCGTTGTCGAGAGACTGCCCGACAACGCCGCCCCCGGCTCCATTGTCTCGAACCTCACGTTGGGGTTCTGGGTGCATCTTTCCGACCGCTCACGTGAAGCGGTGATATGGAGGACCGCGCTTTACCGAGCTTGGCCGAAGGGCACTGACCGTCGGGATCTCCAACTGCGCCTAGACGGCATCCTGCGCGTGCGCAACCGCGTGGCGCACGCCGAGCGCCTGTTCGACCCGAGCAGCCCGAGGCTTTCCCCGCTTGTTGCCGACGCCGATGCCGTGGGGCTACTGCGTGCGCTCTGTCCGGAGGCTGCCGGGTGGCTGTACGGCGACGGCGCGATGGCGCCCGTGGAGTTGTTCTGCGAAGAGCATCCGGCGCCCGCCGACGTGGGGCTATAGAGACTTGCAGATATGGAGTCGAAGGACGCCTGCAGGCGCCTTTTTCGTGACTCCATGTTTGCACGGATGGCGTGGAGCGAGGTTGGTTCTCATCTTCGCCTTTGTCGTCTTGACCTTACTCGATTATTGAGACCATTTCGATGGCTTCCGCTCCCGTGAGGTCATCGCCCTTTGGCTTCGTGTCTTCGATGAAGAGATTGATTGCGTTCTTGGCGATGATGGCGGTTGAGGTGGCGTCCATGGCGCCGCCGATCACGCCGCCTGCGACGGGGACGAGCTTGCCGAGGTTGATGACGCCCTTTTCGCCGAACTTGGTGAGAAGGCGAAAACCGACGCGCTGGTTGATCTTGACGAGCGTGTTGCCGGGGAGCTTCTTCAAAGCCGCCGCGAGCGTCTTCTCGCCGATCTTGATGCCGGCCTGCTTGACCACATCGGAGATGGCGGTGCCCGTGAGACACATGTAGACGAGCGTCTGCACTTGGTCGGAGCGGACGTCGTAACCGCCAATCTTCGCGATCGCGGCCACCATGCGCATCTGCACGTAGAGCACGCTTCCGATGTTGGCAGGTATGGCAACGGGGAGGGTGATGAGTCCACCCAACCCCGTGAGAAAACCCGATGTTCCGCATTTGAGAACTTGGAATTTGACGAGTTCTTTCGCTGCGTGTTCTGGCGCATCGAACCTGCTGGCATAGTCATCTGCAAGTTCATCGATGGAACGGCTGACCTTGGGTACACCGTCAAGAGCCTTCTCGTAGATGGCGGCGAGGACGGTAGCTGCCTTTTCTTCGGTCATCTTCTCGTCTTTGTCCGGGTTTTCTTTCCCCATATCCTCCCTCAGCCCTCTCAACATGCAGAAATGCGTTGAAGTTGGATGCTGCCATTGCCTGTCGTTTGAGCCATTTTACCATTCTATGACAAACGTTCATGTGGTTGTGACCGTCCTAGCTTCCTCCTTCGCCCCTGTAGGGCAAGGCTCCGAAAGGGGCTTGCGGGCCTGCGTGGTGACGGCAAAGCGGACATGGGGCGGTGCGGAGGGTGATGGCGGAACGCGACGGCTTGCTGGCGTGTGGAGTTGAGATGCCAATCTTGGCGGCGCGACGAACGAGTGACCTTGGGCGTGAGGTGCCTGCTTATGCAGCCTGTGTAGGTTACGCTTCCCCATCTGCGCGTTTGCCCTTTTTCTCGATTTGATGCATCATGGTTTCGTGATGCCGCCGCGTTGCGCCGGACGCGTCGCGGCGGGAGTTCGCGGAATAGGAGGCTTCCCATGGCGACTATAGGCGACGGATTCAAGGACGTTTTTCTGGCGGGCATCGGCGCATTGGCCATCACGGCCGAAAAGGGCAAGGAGCTGGTGGACCAGCTGATCGAGAAGGGCGAGATCACGGTCGATCAGGGCAGGCAGATCAACACCGAGCTCAAGCACAAGGCCGAAAACGCGGCGGCCACGGTGCGCGAGGATTTGCTGGAGGCCCGCATGGCGGCCATGACGCCCGAAGAGCGCGCTGCGTTCGTGGCGAAGGCCGCCGAGATTGCCCGGAAGGTGGATGCGCGCGCCGCCGTGCAAGTGGGGGACGCCTCGCCGGTGGAGGCGTCGGCGGGGGCGGACGGCGCCGCCGCGGTCGCGGAGGCGGCTGCGGACGCGCCTGCGACTGCAGCGGGCGGCGCTGCGGACGGCACGGGCGCGCCCGCCGGCAACTGACGGGAGGCGCGTCGTTTCCATGCGGGATGCGATGAGGGGGCGGCGGGGCTGGCGCAGTTGATTCACCGCCGTCCTCTCCGCCTCCCACCCCCTGCCCCTCTGCTTCCCGCCCCTCCCTGTCCCTCCCGTACCCCGCGCCCGCCGACCACTGCGAGGATCCCCCATGGCAGAAAACACCCTGCTCAAATACTTCTTCAGTGCCGGGGCCAGCGTTGACCCGGAAGACCGGTTCCACCTGAATCGCAAGACGCGCATGCGCCGGCTCCGCGAGATCTCCGGCATTCTGCGCAAGCACCATTTCCTCCACGGCTTCACGCCCGAAGAGTTCCGCGCCATGCTGGAAGATTTGGGCCCCAGCTTCGTGAAGATCGGGCAGACGCTTTCCACCCGCTCGGAGATTCTGCCCAAGGCGTACTGCGACGAGCTGGCGAAGCTGCAGACGGCGTGCGACCCGCTGCCGTTCGAGGATATGCTGGCCGCCCTCGACGGCATCTACGGCGAGCGGCAGGGCGACATCTTCGACGCCATAGACCCCACGCCGCTTGGTTCGGCGTCGCTCGCGCAGGTGCACAAGGCGCGCCTTGCGAACGGCGACGTGGTGGCCGTGAAGATACAGCGCCCCGGCGTGAAAGC
This sequence comes from uncultured Eggerthellaceae bacterium, assembly GCA_904420215.1. Lineage (GTDB taxonomy): Bacteria > Actinomycetota > Coriobacteriia > Coriobacteriales > Eggerthellaceae > CAJFUR01. The sequence continues at coordinate 8,206 of CAJFUR010000172.1, read as the reverse complement.
CACCATGGCGCAGGACATCGACATCATGCGCATGGTGGCGCGACAGGCGTCGCGCTTCATGAAAGACGAGCAGATGCTCGACTTGCGCGACGTGGTGGAGGAGCTGTGGGCGACGTTTCTGGAGGAGACGGACTTCGCGCGCGAGGCCGAGAACCTGCAGGAGTTCGCCCGCCTGAACGAGCAGGTGGCCTTCATTGCCTGCCCGCGCGTATATCCGGAATTGTGCGGGGAATACGTGCTGGTCATGGAGTACGTGGACGGCATTCCCATTCAGGCGGCCGACCGCTTGGAGGCTGCGGGCTACGATCTTGCCGAGATAGGCGAGAAGATACTGGACAACTACGCCACGCAAATCCTCGACCACGGGTTCTTCCATGCCGACCCGCACCCCGGCAACATCCTGGTGCGCGGAGGCAAGATCGTCTACATCGACTTGGGCATCATGGGCCGGCTCACCCCGCGCGACCGTGCGGGGTTCGGCAACATCATCGACGCCGTGGGCAAGGAGAGCGCCACCGAGCTGAAGGACGCGCTTCTGTCCTTCGCGGTGTCCAAAGACAACGCGGCCATCGACCACACGCGGTTTTTGGCCGACTTGGACCTGCTGCTCAAGGACTACGGGTCGTGCGACGTGTCCGAGATAGACATCGGGCAGTTCCTGAACGACGTGTTCTTGCTCACGCGTTCGTGCAGGGTCACGCTGCCGGCGTCCATCACCAGCGTGTCGCGCGGCATCGTCACGTTGGAGGGCACCGTTGCCCCGTTCATTCCCAACGAGAACGTGGTGGGCATCATCAACGCGCACATCCAGCGCTCGAAGGACAAGGGCGCCGAGCTGGCCGCCGCGCTGCAGGACTTGGCGCTCGCCCTGCGCTCGTCGTCGAAGGGGGCGCTCGACTCCGCGCAATACGCGGGCGAGGCGCTCAAGATGCTCACGCGCGGGCAAATGAAGGTGAACATGGAGATGCTGGGCAGCGAGGCGCCGCTCTCCAAGCTGGCGAAGATCATCAACCGCTTGACCATCGGCATCATCATTGCCGGGCTGTTCATTGGATCGAGCATGCTTTCGCTCTCTTCCATGGAGCCGCGCCTGCTTGGCGTGCCGCTGCTCGCGTTCTTCGGCTACTTGGGCGCCGCCGTGTTGAGCGTGTGGGTGGTGCTGGACATAGCCCGCCGCAAGCTGTAGGGGAGGTGGACGGCGCCGCCGGCGCAGCGCATGGCGGCGGTCGGCGGGTGCCCAGGTGGCGCGCGTGGTGCCGTGGCGTGCGGCGGCAGATGGCAGGCGCGCGGTGGCACAGTGTGCAGCGGAGCCGGATAGCGCGCGCCCTTCCGCATGGAGGGGGTTCCGCTTGCGGGCGCGCGCGCCGCTATGGTGCATCCGCTGGTGTACCATGGGAGGCGAAGCGACGGCGGCGGATGCGGAAGGGCAGGGGCGGCAAGGCGTATGCGGGAACAGGTGGTTGACGGGGCGGAGGCGGACGCGTCCCTTGTTGGTGCGGAGGCGGGCGCATGGGGCCGCGGCGCAGGCGCGGGCTTTGGCTCGGACGTGCCCCTTGTTGGCGCGGATGCGGGAGTTGCCGCAGGTTGTGCCGGCGCCGCGGCGGGCGTTGGCGTGCAGGCGGTCGATGGCCGCGCGGAGGCGGGCGCCGCTCGCACGGACCGGGCGGGGTTTCTGGAGTGCCTTGGGTGCTACCTGCTGTGGGGCTTCATGCCGCTGTACTGGAAGCTGCTCTCGGCGGTTCCGGCGCTCGAGGTGCTGGCATGGCGCATGGTGTGGTCGTGCGCGTTCGTTCTCGTGCTGTGCGCGTTCGTGAAGCGCACGCGGTTCCTCCACCTGTTCCGCGACCCGCGCGCGGTGCGGACGTTTCTGGTGGCCGGCCTGATCATAACGTGCAACTGGGGCGTCTACGTGTGGGCGGCCACTAGCGGGCACGTGCTGGAGACGAGCATCGGCTACTACCTGTGCCCACTGTGCAGCATTGCGCTGGGCCTGATGGTGTTCGGCGAGCGGCTGACGCCGATGCAGAAGCTGGCCACGCTGTTGGCGGCCGTGGGCGTGGGGTATTTCATGGTGGTACACGGCGGGCAGGTTTGGATCGCATTCGCGCTGGCCCTCACGTTCAGCGTGTACGGCGCCGTGAAGAAGCGCGGCGGCTACCCGGCGCTGCCCGGCATGGCGTTCGAGTCGCTTCTGACCGGCGTGATAGGCGCGGCGGCGCTGCTCGCGGGCGCCGTGGCCCCGTGGATCTGGCAGGTGGCGCCGCCCACGCCCGACCCCTTGGCCGTGACCGACGCAGCCGGCGCGATGGCGCTGCTGGTGGGCTGCGGCATTCTGACGGCCGTTCCGCTGCTTTTGTTCGCGGGCGCGGCCAACCGCATTTCCATGACGGTGATCGGGTTCATCCAATACGTCAGCCCCACCATTTCCCTGGTGTTGGCCGTGACGCTTTTCGGCGAGGAATTCACCGTGGCCCACGGCGTGTGCTTCGCGCTCATCTGGCTGGGCATTGCAGCCGTCGCCGCGGAAGCCCTGCTGTCCGCCCGAAAAGGCACGCGCACCGCGCGGAAGTAGGGGGCGCGTCCCACGGACCCGGCCGTGCGTTTCCTGCCGGACGCCAATTGCCCGCGTGGGGCGTCGCCGCTGTTTCTTGGGCCGTGATTTACGCTTCCATTGCGCGGCTGGGCCTGCCTGCGGTGCGGGGCGTGTCCATGTACGCCCTCACGCTTTCCTCCGTTACCAGGGTGCCGCTGGCGCTGCGCTCGGCAATGAGCTTCCCGGCCTTTATCAGCTGGGAGACGCGGCCTGGCGTCACTCCCAACATGCGTGCGGCTTCGGCGGCGGGAACCGAGGGGACGCCGAGAGAGAAGCCGTCAATGTTCGCGTAAACGTACACCACCTGTCCGTCATCGGTGGAGACGGCGGACGCCTTCGGAATTGGCATATGGTATTCGGCGAGGGCCGCCAAATGGGTTTCCATGCCGTTTGAAATGCTTTCGACGGCTTCCATCAGGGTGTCGCCTTGCCCGAAGCATCCGGGGAGGTCGGGGACCTCTGCCCAGAAACCGCCTTCGTCGGACTCCCTTATCACTGCACCATAGATGTATTTGCCCATTGCAGCTCCTATCTCCAAGGCCGGAAGGGCGGGATCTTCGCCCCACTTCCCTTGCTACTCCCAGCCTGCGTATTCCTTGACCTTTCGGTAGATGTTCTTGTCAACTTCCTTCTTCCCAGTATCTATGGTGATCAGGTATGAACTCCCTTCCTTGAAGAAGTTGACGTGGTCCCCCTTCCCTTTCCGCATTGTCCATCCTTCCTTCAAAAGCCTTGCCATGACCTTTCTCGTGTCTCGGGGCTCTTTCGGCATCGGGTTCCTTTCCCTCTCCCTGATGAGTTAATTATAAATGATTTATAATTATCAGGCAATGGTGGTATCTAAAATGTCGAAAGATTTTGGCGTCTCTGTGCTTGACTGCCGTGGCGTCCTGCGCCTGCGGCAAATTCCCAGTTCGAAAGCATGTTGCAGATGCGGGGTGGCAGGGGCGGCAACCAAAGGTTGCGGAAAATTCCAACTAGAATCGGTCGCGTCCGGCTCCTTGCAACCCTAATCTTTGGGGTGCGCTATGATGGACGGAACGAGAAAGGGAAGCGAAGCATGAACGTGGAGATCGCACGACGTTTGGCGGCGCGCCGCAAGCAGGCGGGGCTTTCGCAGGAGGCGCTGGCGGAGCGGCTGGGGGTGTCGCGGCAGGCGGTGTCGAAATGGGAGCGCTCGGAGTCGTCGCCTGACACCGACAACCTCATTGCGCTCGCGCAGCTTTACGGCGTGTCGCTCGACGACCTTTTGTACGTGGACGACGACATAAAAGACGACGTGTCGTTCGAGGCGGCATGCCGTGCCGCCGAACGGCGGGACGAGGTGCGCCCGCATGGCGGCGGGGCGGTTGGCGCTTGCGGCGCGGGCGGCATGGGCGTTGGGGCTGCGGGCGTGGGTGGTGCAGGTGGCGCGGCGGGCGGTGCTGCGTCTGGCACTGCCTCGACTGGCGCTTGCGGCGCGTCCGCCGTGCCCGGCACCGCTGCGACCGATGTCGCGCCCGATGCCGTCCCGCGAACGGCCGAGGTGAAAATAGGCCCGGGCGGCATTCATGTGCTCGATGGCGGCGACTACGTGCACGTGTCGTGGCGCGAGGGCGTGCGCGTGCACGACGGCTCGCGGGGCGATGAGGTGCATGTGGGTTGGGACGGCGTGCGTGTTCGGGAAGGCCGCGTGGGCGCAAAGGGCGCAGGGTTCGCCGCCGCCGACGGCGAAGGCAACGAAGTGCAGGTGGACCGCGAAGGCGTGACCATCAACGGAGAGCATTTCGACTCGTGGCGGGAGGAGCGTGCGCACTACGGGCGCGGGCATGCGCGCAAGGGCCGCACGCGCGAAAGGAGCCGTCGCAATGACGCCGGTCACTGGAGCGAAAGCCGCTGGGACGGGGAGGGTCGCTGGGACGGCAGCGGGCATTGGGGCGGCGAAAGCCGTTGGAGCGAGCCGTGCGGCTACACCGTGCGCGGCGAGTATTTCGACACGTTGGACGAGGCGCGGAAAAAGTACGGCGACGGCGTGGGCACCGACATCCCCGTGCGCAAGCACTACTTGGGCGCATTCGGGCGGGCGTGGGTGAAGTTCCCGTTTCCGCTTGTGGCCATTCTGGGTTACCTGCTTCTGGGCATTTTCTGTGACGCATGGGGAACAGGGCTTTTCCTGTTCTTCGCCATTCCGCTGTACTATTTGGTGGGAAGCGCCATCGGGCGCAGGCGCATTGCGCCGTTCGTGTCGGCCGCCTATCCTTTGGGCGTGGTGGCGTGGTTCTGCTACATGGCGTTCGTGCTGAACCAGCCGCATCCGGCTTGGGTTGCGTTCTTGACGATTCCCCTGGTCGAATGGCTGGTGGTTTCCCTTTCGCACGGATGGAGCGCCCGCAGGTGCCGCAAGGAGGCGACGAGTGCGCCGATCGAAGTAGAGTCTGCCGACCCGGCGGCCGAGCCTCCGGCCGCCGACCCCGCCGCCTCGCAGGTGGCGAAGCATCCGGCAGCCGAGCCTGCCGGATCGCAGGTTGCGAAGCCTGCCGATCCCGGTGACCCGCAGGCGTCGAAACCTGTTGGATCGCCGACCGACGAACCTGCCGAACCCGCTGGACCGCAGGCTGCCGGGTTCGTTGCGCCACGGGCGGCTGACCCTGTTGGATCGCAGACGGCAGAGCCTGCCAGGCTCGTCGAACCTGCGAAGCCGCAGGCCGCCTGCCGGGCGGAAGCTGCAGGATCCACGGGAAACGGTGGGGCGCAGGGGGATGCCGCACGCTAGAGGCGCTCGGCGGGGGAACTCTCCTCGGCGAAACTTGCTTCACCTCGCAAGCCGCTGCGTCTATAATTGCATTGCGGCAAGAGACATCATGGAGGGCCATCCGGCTTTCGCGGGCGTCTTTGCGTCAAGGGGGTGAGGCGGTATGCGTCTCGAGCAATTCTACGAGTTCTGCAAAGTGGTCGAAACGGGGTCTTTGCGCAAGGCGAGCGAGAAGCTCTACACGACGCCTCAAAACGTCAGCAAATCGATGATCCAATTGGAACAGGAGCTGGGCGTCGTGCTGTACGACCGGGTTCCTAAGGGCGTGGCCGTCACGACCGAAGGCAAGATCGTGTACGACAGCATGAAACGGGTCATAGAGGAGATCGATGGCATGAAGGCGGCACTTGGCGCCAAAAGCGGCGGGACAGACGCTTCCCGTCCCGTCATGGTGTATTGCTGCCCCGCCCTCAGCGTTTTCGTCAACAAGAGCATGGTCGATGCATTCGTGAAAGACCCCAAAACCCAGATCAAGCTGTCTCAAAAGACTCGTGGGGATTTGAATGACATTGTCAAAAACTCTAGGGACGGTGTCGGTCTTCCCGACGTCATTCTATCGAGCGACGACGAGGGGGAGCTTGCCGCTATCAGGAAAGCGCGTTCGCGCGACTATTGCGGCTTTCTGCTCTATCAAGACAAGGTCTGCCTGCAGGTGTCCGAAAACTCCGAACTGTGCGAGGCGGAAAGCGTGTCTTGGGGAGACATCGCGAAGCTTCCCCTGCTCATTGTGGAAGAACCGGGCGAACAGGGAGGGATAGAACAACAGTTCAAGGAAGCGGGCTACGAACTGCAAAACGTGAGTTACTGCGCCGATGTGGAGTTGTCGTCGAAGATGGCGCGCGATGCCGGAGTTTTCACCTTCGTTTCCTACCCGAGCGTGACTATGCGGCCTTTGCAGGGAGTTTGCTACATTCCCTTGGAGCCGGAAATCTCCTTGGCGGCCTATATGCTGGTGCGAAAAACGCTCAAGAACAACCTTTTTGCGGACATCCTGCAAGACGAGATTGGGAAGAAGAAGGCCATCGAGCGGTTTTTCTAGCCTTTCGTTTGTCGGGCGCGTTTCCTGATTTTCCCGTTCCAAACTATATCCAAATAAATCTGTTTTCATCTTAGAATTATGGTGTAAACCGCGGGTTGCCGCATGCGGCAACGTCGAAACGACCAGTTGCTTTTTCTCCGCCTCTTTCTTTCCTACATTGGTTTCAGAGGGAAATCGAGAGAGAGGAGAGGCATGGAAAAGTCGTCGGCCACGAACACGAAATACTTCATCAACAGCGCCATTGCGGTCGCCTTGATGGTCTGTTTCAGGTTCATTCCGCCTTTCGGCGCCATGACGCCGTTGGGAATGGAGCTTCTGGGCATTTTCCTTGGGCTTCTGTATGCCTGGATCACGGTTGACATGATCTGGCCCAGCATCGTCGGCTTGGTGCTTATCGGGTTCTCCGGCTATGTGGAAACTGGCGGCGTTGCCGCTGTTTTGACCAGCGTTGTGAGCAACCCCGTGCTCCAAATGCTCATTTGGCTTTTCGCTTTCTCGGCCATCATCGAGATCACGGGATTGGGCGCACAATTGGCCAAGAGGCTGATCGGCTCGAAGCTGTGCAAGGGACGTCCTTGGCTCCTGTCTGTCTTCATTTTCGTGGCGGCCGCCCTTGTTGCCGCCTTGGGCAACGGCATTGCCGCCATCTTGCTGTGCTGGTCGTTCGTGTATTCCATCAGCAAGCAGGCCGGATACACGAAGGCCGACAAATGGCCCCGCATGATGGTAGTCGCCGTGCTGATCGCCGTCGTTGCCGGCGTGGCCTCTATGCCGTTCCAAGCGGGTGTCATCGGCCCCTTCGCCTATTTGTACGCCGCCTCGGGAGATGCCATCAACAGCTTCAACTCGTTCCAATACATGGTTTTCGGCATTCTGTACCTGGTGCTGCTCACGGCCGTGTTTTTCCTTTTGCTGCGGGTGGTGTTCCGACCGGACATGTCGCGGCTGGCCACGGTTGACAACCAAATGGACGTCGAACCGTTCACCACCGAGCAGAAGGTCGCCTTGGCCGCCTTCGTCGGCCTCATCCTCGTGGTGGTGCTGCCGAGCGTGCTTCCTGCCGGCAATCCTCTGAAGGCGGTGCTCGACCAGATTGGCCTTGCCGGGTTGACGCTGCTGCTCATTGCCGTCGTGACGTTTTTGCGCAACAAGGAGGGCAGGGCGCTCGTAACTTTCAAGCAGCTTGCCGACGCCGGCATACCGTGGCCCGCCATCTTCATGATCGGTACTGCAATCTACACGGGAACCGCCCTCGCCAGTGCAGGCACGGGATTCACCGACACGTTGCTGGGCCTGTTCTCCCCGATGCTGGCGGGAACGGGTGCGACGATGTTCTGCGTCATCATCGTCTTGGTGACGCTGATCTTGACGAACATCATTGCGAATGCCCCCGTGACCGCCATCATGATCCCGGTCATGTATCCGTTCGTTGCCGCCATGGGCGTCAATCCCATTCTTGCCACGGTGCTGGTCATCGTCGTTTCGAATGCGGGCGTTCTTCTGCCTTCCGCCAGTCCGAATGCGGCAATCCTGTATGGCAACAGCGAATGGGTGAGCGCCAAGGACGTGTGGACGTTCGGCGGCGTTGGCGTGGCGTCTATTGGCCTGGTTGCGCTTCTGCTTATCCCCATAGGCGGTTTGATTTTCGTCTAGCTGGACTGACGGGTAAACGAACGAGCGAAAAGAGGAGTGATGGACTACAACAACGAGTACAACATGGGGCTGTACCCCGAGCGGCTGCACTGGGACGAGGGGGGCCTGCACGCCACCCGCACGTCCATGT
>CAJFUR010000171.1 GCA_904420215.1 uncultured Eggerthellaceae bacterium | reverse complement strand
GGCGCTTTCCTCCGTTGCCGCCGCCGTCGGCTTTTCGCGGCAAGGCAGCTTTTCCGAAGCGTTCCGGGAACGCTTCGGCATGCCCCCGCACCAGTACCGGAAGCTTTTCGCCGCCGAAACGGCGCCCAAAGGCCACGGCGGCGAGAACCCAGCCGCCTGACCCCCACAACGCCCGCCGCCTGGCCACATGGCCGTCTGGACGGCCGCCGCCCGCACCCCGAGCGCCCAATTCCCCCGTTGCCCGACGTCCGGCTACCTGTCCCGCCTAGCCGCCGAACACGGCGCGCACCAGGTACTCCACGTTGCCTTCCGGGCCGGTGATGGGCGACTCCGCCACGCCCGTGGGGGCGAACCCGGCATCGGCAAGCGCGGCGCGCACCTCGTCCACCGTGCGACGCCGCACGCCCTCGTCGCGCACCACGCCGCGCTCCGTCTCGTCCGGACGCGATTCGAACTGCGGCTTCACCAAGCCCACGAACACCGTTCCCGGCCGGCAGAACCGCGCGAACACCGGCGCGAGCGAAGCGAGGCCGATGAAGCTCAGGTCGGCCACCAGAAGGTCGAACGGCGCGCCAAGGGCGGCGGGGTCGGCGTGCTTGACGTTCGTCCGCTCGAACGCCGTCACGCGCGCGTCTTGCCGCAGCGACCACGCCAGCTGGCCATAGTTCACGTCAACGCAGGTCACGTGTGCAGCGCCCGCTTGCAGCAGGCAATCGGTGAAGCCGCCGGTGGAAGAACCTATATCCAAGCAGCGCATCCCGCGCACGTCTTGGCCGAACGCGTCGAGCGCGCCCTGCAGCTTGTGGCCGCCGCGCGAAACGAAACGCTTGCGGCCCTTCACCTCCACGTCGGCGTCGGGAGCCACGCGCAACGCCGCGCTCGTGGCGTACACGTCGCCCACCTTCACCTCGTGCGCCAGCACCGCGCGCAGCGCCGCGCCCGCATCCGGGAAATACCCCCGCTCCACCAGCAACGTGTCCAGTCGGATTTTCTTCATGGCCCCATTATACCCGTGCAGCCGGTGCAGCGCCGCACGCGGCAACGGACGATGCGCACGTCCGCGCCACCACGGCAATCCTCCGGCATGCCCCGCCTGCAGCGCCCCGCCGCCGCGCTCGGCGGTGCAACACGCCACCCCAAACTTCCTCGTTGTAGGCCGCACGCAAATGAGGCATAATTATGCACATAAACATGCTCTTGCAACAGGAGGTGGAAATGCCCCTCGCCGTGCCCATAAAAGACATGCGGGACACCGCACGATTCTCCGAACTGGTGGAAAAGGCGGCAGGCCCCGTCACCGTCACCAAGAACGGCTACAGCAAGTTCGTGGTCATGCGCGCAGCCGACTACGATGCCATGGCGGAAGAAAACGCGCTCGCGCGCCTTATGACCCGCATGGAGACGGCCGAACGCGAGCGCGCCGAACATGCCGGCAGAGACGCCTTCGAAGCATTGGCCGACATAAGGGCGCGACATGGCCTATAAGGCGCGCATCCTGCCCACCGCCGAAGCCGAACTCGAAAGCATAAGCGCATACCTTCTGCAATTCGGACCGGCCACGGCTGCGCGCTTCATGGACGAATACGGCAAGCAGCTCGATCTCTTGGCTTCCGGCGTCGTTGACTATGGTTTCGCGAAGGTTCCTTCGCTTGCAGCGCGCGGCTATCGCGCCTGCCTCGTCAACTCATATGTGATGCTGTACTACCGCGAAGACGACGAGATTGTGGTGGCGCACATTTTCCATCAAAGCCAGGATTACGCCCGCCTCGTCGTGAGTTGACGGGCGGACGGTCGCCCCGTGCATCCGCCGCGCGGCGCGCGGGGCGCTTTACGGCAGCAGCAGCTGGGCAATCTGCACGGCGTTCAGGGCCGCGCCCTTGCGGATCTGGTCGGCCACCACCCACAGGGCCAGGCCATGCTCCACCGTGTCGTCCACGCGCACGCGCCCCACATACGTGTCGTTCGTGCCGGCCAGAAGCCCCGGCATGGGATACACGTTGTTCGCCACGTCGTCCAGAAGCGTCACGCCCGGGGCAGCCGCCAGCGCGGCACGCGCGGCATCCACGCCCACCTCGCTTGCGAACTCCACGTTCACCGCCTCGCCGTGGCAGCGCAGCACGGGCACGCGCACGCACGTGGCCGCCACCTTTATCCCCTCGTCCCCCATGATCTTCTTCGTTTCCACGACCATTTTCCACTCCTCTTTCGTGGAGTCGTCGTCCAGAAACTTGTCGATGTGGGGAATGCAGTTGAAGGCGATGCGGTGCTGGAACGCGCTCACTTCAAGCTCGTCGTCGGGCGTGCCGTCCAGAAACGCGCGCGTCTGGTCGTACAGCTCGGCCATGGCGGGAGCGCCCGCCCCGCTGGCGGCCTGATACGTCGAGACGACGACGCGCTTGATGCGCGCCAGGTCGTGCAGCGGCTTGAGCGCCACGACCATTTGGATGGTGGAGCAGTTCGGGTTCGCGATCACGCCCTTGTGCCACGCCACGTCGCCCGGGTTCACCTCGGGCACCACCAGCGGCACGTCCTCGTCCATGCGAAACGCGCTCGAGTTGTCGATCATCACGGCCCCGGCGTCAACGACGGCCTGCCGGAATTCCTTCGAGCGCTCCGCGCCGCAGCTGAAAAGCGCGATGTCCACGCCCCCGAACGACTCCGGCGTCATTTCCTGCACCACGAGCTCCCCGGCCGGCACTTGCCCGCACCCGGCGAACGCAAGCTTCTTGCCCGCCGACCGCGCGCTTGCCAAGGCCCGCACCTCGCTTGCCGGAAAGTCCAAGTCGTGCAGCACCTGCAGGAACTCGGCGCCCACCGCGCCCGTCGCCCCCGCAATGGCCACCACCGGATTCGCCGGCATCTTTTTCGTCTGCATGATCATGCGCTCCTTCTGCATTCGCTTGCATCGCTGTCTGCAACCAGTATATAATGAGAAAGTCAACGGAGCGCCTGAGGTGGTAGCGGGCGACACCGTTCAGGATGAGCGACCGCTAGTTCCAGCTAGCGGTCATCCTTTTTCTGGCGCGCCACAAGCGCCTTGGCGAACAGCATCACCTCCCTCAGCAATCCGACGACCGCAGTCGCCAGAGCGACAGTCGAAACTGCCAGCTTCAGGAACAGCAGGCTCGCATCCAAGCGGATCACCTCCTTTCGGAAAAGCAGGTGCCGCCCAGCGCTCAGGACTTACCTCCGTTGGCTCGCTTTCATTCTACCATGCAACGCATCATTTTGTCGCACGTTCGTACATTTTCCGCACCCACGACATGCCCGCCCTTCTTGCCTTCGAACATAGGTTGGCGCAGCAAATCAGCGAGAGGGGCTGGGGTGCGCCGAATTCGCGGGATCGCGGAGGCGAAGCGTACTTCGGTACGCGAGTCTCTGGGATCGCGCGAAGGCGGCGTGCACCGGCTCCTCGCAGCGTCGGCCGGTTCCGGTGGCCGTAGGCCGCCGGAACGTCAACGTCCCTTCGCCATCTTCGCAGCTACTTCTTCCGCGCTCAGTTGCGTTTCCTCGAACACACTGTCGCTGTCCAGATCGAAGGCCGTGTGCAGGCAGCGCACGGCAGCGGCGGCCTGCGCGGCGTCCACCACCACCGACAGGCGGATGGGAGACGTGGATATGGCCAGGATGTTGATGTTGTTCTCCCCCAGCGTGGAAAACGCGCGGGCCGCCACACCGGGAGACGACTTCATGCCCGTGCCCACCAGGCTCACCTTTGCAATGTCCTGGTCCACCTCGTATTCGCGGGCGTTGATGTCGGGAAGGATGCGCTCCACGGTCTCGCGGGCGCGCTTCTCGTCGGCACCAGGGCACGTGAAGCTGATGTCGGTGATGCCGTCCTTCGAGATGTTCTGGATGATC
>CAJFUR010000170.1 GCA_904420215.1 uncultured Eggerthellaceae bacterium | reverse complement strand
CTGCAACCCGGCTTCCAACATGAAGCTGGGCAGCGGCTTCGCCCCCATCCCGGCCATGCTCGATGCCGGCGTGAACGTGTGCCTGGGTACCGACGGCATGGCCTCGAACAACAACCACGACCTGTTCCAGGAACTCTACCTCATGGCGCTTCTGTACAAGGGAGCCGCGCTCGACCCGGCCGTCGTGTCGCCCAAGCAGGCGCTCGCCGCCGCCACGCGCATGGGCGCGCTGTCTCAGGGGCGTGAGGACTGCGGGCTGGTGCGCGAGGGCATGAAGGCCGACCTGTGCGTGCTCGACGTGACGGGTCCCTCGTGGAGTCCCATGACGAACCCGCTCGTGAACGCGGTGTTCGCAAGCCACGGCTCCGACGTGGTGCTCACCATGTCGGACGGGGAAGTGGTGTACCGCGACGGCCAGTGGCCGAACATCGACGTGGAGCGCGCGAAGGCCGAGGTGCAGGAGCGCACCCGGCGCATCATCGCCGAGGCGTGACGCCCGGGCTCATCGCAAAGCCGAGCAGGAGGCAAGGGGGCCGCCCCGCCCGTCGGGCAGGGGCGGCCCCCTTGTCGGACGGGGTCGGGGGAGGGGAGGGCGCTCGTTGCCCGTGCGGCCTGGGCGGCGGGGCGGGGCTTCCCCCCCCCGAGCGTGCCGGGCGTGTCGGACGGGCCGCGGGGCGTGTGGTGCCGAGGCCCGTCCGGCCCTGCGGCTCGCCCCGCTGCCGGCCTTGGCTTTGCAGGCGCGCGGTTGCCGTTTCTTGATGGCGGCGCAACGGTCGCGCAACGGGGGCGCCCCGCGGCGGGGTGCCGCGGGGCGCGTGGGGCACAATGCTGGCGAACGAGAACCGAAGCGGGCCGCCTGCAAGACGCGTTTCCGCCCGAGCCCGGCGCACGGAAGCGGGGTGGCCGCGCGCCGCCTGCGTTTCCCTGCGGCCTCGCGCCCCTCCTGCGGCGCCGGCGCACCGGCGGGCGGGCATGCGGTCCGCGTGCGACGAAAGGAGCGCCTCATGGCCGCCACGATTCACCCCACTTTGGAACTCCATCTCTCCCTCGAGAAAGACCATTACGAAGGCGACATAGAATCCGAGACGGAGCGCCGGTTCTCCGAGCTGGCTCCCACCGAGGTGGAGCGCGCCCGCGCTTCTTCGCAGCGCGAGGACGTGCTGGAATTCTCCGTGGGGGAGGACGCCGCCGGCGACGTGTGCGACCCCGTGTGGCACGATGCCTTCACGGGCTGGCTGGCGGAAACGTTCGAGCAGGCAACTGGCCTGATCGAACGCGAGAACGAGGCGCGTCGCAACGTCGGGCGGCCCGAGCTTTCGGTGGCGCGCATTGAGGTGCGCTTCGGCGGCGGCCCCGCCATCTCCTTGGCGCTGGAGGAGGGGGCCATCCCTCCCGAGGCCGCCGGCTTCGTGGAGCGTGCGCGCGAGCTTCTGGTCGCCCGCGCGTTCGGCGAGGACGTGTCCTGCGTCAGCATTCCCGGTTGCGCCGTGGGAGGTGCCTCTGCCCCCGAGCGCGCCGCCGCAGTCGGGGACGACACGGCTGCGGCGCCCCATGCGGCGGGCGCCCCTTTGGGCGGCGTGGGCTTCGCCGCCGACGAGCGCAAGCGCGACGAGCCGACCCAAGACGAGATAGACGCCGCCCTGCAGGAGGCCGAGGAGGCATTGCGCGGCGGCGGGGATGCGGGCGGGGCCTGCACGCCCGATGCGCGCATATGGGAAGTGGACTACACCGACGGCACGCACTTGCGCTACGACTCGGTGCTGGCCGAGGTCATCCCGGTACGCTGAGCGTCTCTTGCACGCTGGGTGCCCGCCCCCCCCCGGCCGGCGCGAAGCGGCGGACGATGTCGTGCGCCGTGCGCCTCCCGCGCGCCGGGCGTGGCGGGGGCGCGGGATGCGCGCCTGCCGCCGCCGGGGCGCGCTACCTGCGCCCGAATGCGCGCTTCGCCCCGCGTGCGGCCAGGGCCACGCCGCCGCCGATGGCCAAGAGGCCCGGTCCCGGCAGGACGAGCATCGGCACGCCCACGGCGGCGATCGCGCTGCCCGCCACCAGCTGGGCCACGCCGCCGAGGCGCCCCTTGGCGGAAGGCGCCTTGGCGCCCGCTTTCCCGGCCGCCTCCACCTTCGCGTAGGCGGGCCCGCCTACGGCCTGCGCCGCCGCGGCGCAGGCGGGCCGCACGGCCCAACTCGGCCGCACTGCCGGGCCGTGCGGCTTGGGGTGCCACGCCGCGTCGCCATGCTCCGGGTCGGCGAACGTGTAATAGCCGCCCGCGTCCCCCGCCGCCGCGGCGGCGGGGGCGGCCGCGGCGCTGCGGCCCCTGCCCGCGCCCCGCGCCGCCCCCGTGCCGCCGCCTGCGCCCGCACCTGCCGCCGCGCGCCGCCGCAGGCGGTCGCTGCCGTGGTCGATGGGGTCTATGTCGATGATGGTTCGTCCGCTTTCGTCCATGGTGTCCGCCTTTCGCCAGTCTGCCTTCCACCTTAGAGGACGCGCACCCGTTCCCGGGCGCTCTTTTCGAAACCGTCACCGTCCGGTAACAAAATCTCGCCGAATCGTCCAAACGCCGCATTCCCGCCCGCCCCCCCGCAGCGCCCCGCGCGGCGCCCGCCCCTCCGCCGTTTCCCTTTCCCCACATGCCTGCCCCCGCAGCGCCCCGCGCGCCCCCGGTAAAATGACGCGCGCCGTCCGCGTTTTCTCGCCTCCTTGCACGGAAAGTGCGTTACACTGGTTCCAACGGCTTTCGTTGGTTAGCTGGTAGTTCGTGTAGGATTCAGGCTCGAAGTGGTTCGTGCCTTGGATGCGGCAAGAAGGCACGGCCACGCAACAGGAAAGTTGGTGGTCAACATGGCAGCTCCCGCTACCGAACACGTGCGCAACATCGTCCTTGTCGGCCAGGACGGGGCCGGCAAGACCTCGCTCGCCGAGGCCATGCTCCACGTCTCTGGCAAGACGCCCCGCATGGGCACCACCCACGATGGGAAGTCGTATCTGGACTACGACCCCGAAGAAATCAAGCGCAAGTTCACCATCAGCACCTCCCTCGCCCCCATCCCCTACAAGGACTTCAAGATCAACCTCCTGGACACTTCGGGCCATCCCGACTTCATAGGCGACACGCTCGCTTCCATGCAGGCCGCCGAAATGGCGCTCTTCGTGGTGGACGCGGTTGCCGGGCCGCAGGTCATGACCACCAAGCTGTGGCGCGAGGCCGAGAGCATGCGTCTGTCGCGCGCCGTGTACATCAACCACATCGACCGCGAGAACGCCGACTTCGACGCGGCCATGGCCACGCTGCACGCGCGCTTCGGCTCGCGCCTTGGCCCGGTCACCATCCCCATCGGCGTGGACGCCGACTTCAAGGGCGTCATCGACGTGATACGCATGAAGGCGCGCTACTTCGACGAGGACAGCGATTCCGAGCGCATCGAGGACATACCGCCGGAATTCGCCGACGTGGCGCAGAACGCGCGCGACAAGCTGTGCGACCTGGTGGCCGAGGCCGACGACGAGCTCATGATGAAGTACCTCGACGGCGAGGAGCAGCTCACGCAGGAGGAGCTCGAGTCGCTTCTGGACAAGGCCATCGCGCAGGAGCTGTTCATCCCGGTGTTCGTGGGGTCCACCATCATCAAGCAGGGCGTGCAGAGCGTCATGGAGGACATCTGCACGTACTTCCCGCATCCGGCGAGCCACGGGCGCTTCCAGATGGCCGGTGGCGACTCCATCCGCATCGACGAGTCCAAGCGCCCCGCCGCGTTCGTGTTCAAGACGGTGTCCGACCCGTTCGTGGGGCGCCTGAGCTTCCTCAAGGTGCTCGCCGGCGTGCTGGTGCCCGGCATCGAGCTCGTCAACGCCCGCACGGGGAAGAAGGAGCGCCTGGGCCATTTGTACGTCATGATGGGCAAGGAGGCCACCGACGTGAAGAGCGCGAAGGCCGGCGACATCATCGTGGTGCCGAAGCTGGCCGAAACGCGTTCGGGCGACACGCTGTCCGAGACCGGGGAGATAGCGGTGGAGCCGCTGGCGCTGCCCACGCCCCAGTACCCGGTGGCCATCGAGGCGGTGAACAAGAAGGACGAGGACAAGCTGGGCACGTTCCTGACCCGCTTCGCCGAGAACGACCCCACCGTCCGCATCGGCCGCAGCGAGGAGACGCACCAGACCGTCGTCACGGCCATGGGCGACACCCAGGTGGAAACGCTGCTCGCGCGCTGCAAGGAGCAAACGGGCGTGGAGGCGAGGCTCGTGCCCGTGCGCATCCCGTACCGCGAGACCATCCGCAAGGTTGCCGAGGCGCAGGGTCGCCATAAGAAGCAGACGGGCGGCGCGGGCCAGTTCGGCGACTGCTGGCTGCGCCTCGAGCCCAACCCGGGCGCCGGTTACGAGTTCGTGGACGAAATCGTGGGCGGCAAGATCCCGCGCGGGTTCATCCCCGCCGTTGACAAGGGCGTGCAGGACGCCATGGCCGAAGGCTTCCTGGCGGGATACCCCATGGTGGACATCAAGTGCGCCGTGTACGACGGCAGCTACCATGCGGTCGATTCCAACGAAATGGCGTTCAAGACGGCCGCGCGCATCGGCTTCCGCGCCGCGTGCGAGAAGGCCGATCCCGTGCTGCTCGAGCCAATGGCCAGCATGGACATCGTGGTGGGCGAGGACTACGCCGGCGCCGTCATGGGCGACATCTCCACGCGCCGCGGGCGCATCGTGGGCACCGACTCCAACGACGCGGGGGAAACGGTCATCATCGTGCGCGTGCCCTACGCCGAAGTGGTGACGTACACGAAGGACCTGCGCTCCATCACGCGCGGCAGCGGCTCGTACTCCATCATGTTGGAAGGCTACGAGGAAGCGCCCCACGACGTGACGAAGAAGCTGGTGGAGGCATACCAGGCGGCGCGTGCGGCGGGCAACTGACGCGGTGCGGGCCGCGCGGCCGCCCGGGGAGGGAGGGCGGATGCGCGCGGTGGGCGGATGCGCGCCATGCGTGCGATGCAGTTTTTCGCCGATCCGCCCATTCGCCCTGTTTTGTTGCTATAATCCAACATGGGCATGCGCCCACGCCTGCGGCTGTCCCGGCGAGAGGCAGTGCTCCCGCAGGCGTTTCGCAAGAAACGGATCGTTGAGGAAAAGGCACGAAGGGATGCGCTCCCCGGACGGCTTCGACAGTCGGCGCCGGAGGGGCCAGGGGGGTCGGACGTATGATGGACCAGGGCGTTTGCCGCCGAAAAGCCGAAGGGCGCGCGCCGCGGAGGGGCGCGCCCTTCGAGGGCGCGCGCCACTGCGCGAAGCAGGGGCGCGTCGCGGCGGTTTTATGGAAACATTTGTTTGAATTTTCCCGTTTGCAAACAAATGTTCGTACACCCGTGCTATACTGGACCCAACGAAAGAGCCAGTGCAAGCGCTGCCCTCGCAATGCCGAAGCGCGCTCGGCCGAGCAGTCCATAGCGACAACGGTGTTCCACGTTTGCCCGTACCACGCTTGCAAGATCCTCTCCACCATGGAACAACCGAAAGGGGTGTCCCGGTATGCCCTCGCCTCGTAATGCAGACATGACGTTCGAAGACCTGCCCACCCTGCAAGACGCGCTGCGTTCGTGTGACCGCAGCCTGCTCGTGCGGGTGGTCATGGCCGACCAGGTGCAAGGAAGCTTCCCGCGCGAAACGGCGGGGAAGGAACAACGCGCGTCGATGGAGCGGCGCATCGAGGAAACGCTCGAGGCCATGTGCTCCTTGGACGTGCGCCGCAAGGGGAAAAGGCAGCTCGTCCTCTACCCGGAGGAATCGTTTTCCCTCGATGGGCGCACGGGCATGATCAAGCGGCGGCTCGCCGCCTCGCTTTTCGACTTGCGCCATGTTCCTGCCGTCAAGCGGGCACGCAAGGCCCTTGGAAAGCGTGCGCGCAGCTACAAGCAGGTCAAGCGCATCTTGAAAGACAAGCGCCGGCTGGCGGTGATAGAGGCCGAGGAACTGGAGCCGCAGGCCTACACGCTGGTGCCGTGGGAAAAGGTGCTCGCGTACCGCGTTTGGCTACCGGACACGCTTTGCCTGCGCGAGCACTACATGGTTCTTGCCAGCGCCTTCTGGGAAATGGCTTTCTACGGTTTCGAGCAGGATCGCATGCGGGAGAATTCCGACTGCGGGGCGGCATGGGGGCAGGCGGCGGCCGGCCGGGCCGAAGGCGGCGAGGGCTCTCCCGCCGAGCCGGGGGAGCGGGCTTTCGCGCAGTGCGGTGACGCGGCTGGGGAGTCCGGAGCCGCCGCGGCGCCCGCGGCCGGCGCCCCCGCCGGCAATCCGGAAAAGGCCCCTGCCGGCCTTTTGAGCATGATGGCGACCGACCGGTTCGACCGTCTCTACCGAGAGAAGCTGGCGTACATCATTGCCGTGCTCAACCACAACGCCCGGATTGGCAACTGCAACGCCCTGCTCGACTTGGCCTGCGCCTTGGGGGTGAACTGACGTGCCCGCCGCGCATGCGGGCGGACGCGGGGCGACAAGGAACAGCTGGAATGCTTGCGGCGGGATGCCGAAGGGTGGTGCCTGCCTGCACGCCGGCCCGCTGTATGCCGGCCCGTCCGGCGGGCGGGCGGCGCAGGGGTCTGGCGATGTCTTTGCCAACGGTCGCGCCTGCGACTGCGGGCCCGCGGGTTGCCGGGCGGCGGGGGCCGTCATGGGCGCACTGGCCGACTTGGCGCTTCTGCAGGCGCTCGAGGCGTGCGACGGCTCCGTCGCGCAGCTGACTGCGCTCTACGAGCAGCTTTCCGGCGAAAGGGCCTGAAAGCCGATGGGCGCGTGCCGCGCCGAAACACAGTGGTAACAAATCGCATACTTGGTCGAAACAGTTTAACCCTATTCTGACACCCGAAGAAACGCACGCGATGCGTTCGGATGGCTTGCTGCGCCCCGGACCCGAAACATCCACTGCGGCTGGCGGCGCTCGCACAAGCCCGGCCGCATGCGGTGCGGAGGCGCAACGGGGCGGGGCCGCGCGGTTCGCCGCCGCATGGGCGGGCGCGCCCTGCGGCGGCGCGCGCAGGCCGCGGGCCGAATGCGCGGCAAGGACGAGACAAGGAGCGTGGATCCATGGGCGGGCGAGACGCATTGAGGGAAGGCGCCGTGAGGATACCTTCCGGCTGTGCCATAGCGGGCATCATGGACAGAAGCGGCCAGCGCCACGACGGGAGCGCCATCCTGAAGTCGATCGCGCTGATGCACGACCGCAGCAACGGGCTGGGGGGCGGGTTTGCCGCATACGGCATCTACCCCGAATACAAGGACCTCTACGCCTTCCACATCATGTACGAGAGCAAGGAGGCCCGAACCCAGACGGAGGCGTACCTGGACACCTACTTCATGAGCGAGAAGCAGGAGCGCATTCCCACCGAGAACGTGCGCTCCATAAAGAACCCGCCGGACATCTGGCGCTATTTCCTGGTGCCGCATCCGGTCCGGCTCAACATGAGCGAGCTCGACGAGGCGGAATACACCATGCAGCACGTGTTCCACATCAACGGCCACATCCCCGGGGCCTTCGTGGCGTCGTCGGGCAAGGACATGGGGGCGTTCAAGGGCGTGGGCTATCCCGAGGACATAGGGGAGTTCTACCGCATCGGCGACTACAAGGCCTGGGCCTGGACGGCGCATGGGCGCTTCCCCACCAACACGCCCGGCTGGTGGGGCGGCGCGCACCCCTTCACGCTGCTCAACTGGTCCATCGTGCACAACGGGGAGATATCGAGCTACGACGCCAACCGCCGCTACGTGGAGCAGTTCGGCTACGAATGCGAGCTGCAGACCGACACCGAGGTTATCACCTACCTGTTCGACCTCCTGTCGCGCCGCCACGGCTTTTCCCAGGAAATGGCGGCGCACATCATGACGGCCAACGCGTGGGACGAGATCGACCGCATGGACCCCGAGCGCGCCCGCTTCGAGACGGCGCTGCGCATCGCGTATTCGAGCGCGCTCGTGAACGGGCCGTTCTCCGTCATCCTCGGGTCGGACGAGGGCCTGCTCGCCCTGAACGACCGCCTGAAGCTGCGCGCCCTCATGGCGGCGGAGAAGGGCAGCATGGTGTATCTGGCAAGCGAGCAGGCGGCCATAGAGATCGTGTGCCCCGACGCCGAGAACGTGCGCGCCATCGACGGCGGCGTGCCGTTCGTGGTGCAGCTCGACGAAGTGGCGCGGCGCAAGAGCACCGCGTCGGCCGAGAACGTTTTCGCGAAAGACAAGCCCCATCCGCACGAGGTGGGCGTGTTGCCGAACCGGAGGAAAGGGGCGTAGACGCCATGCTCGACTACATGCTTCCGCGCTACAAAGTGCTGCGGGACGCCGATGCGTGCGTGCAGTGCGGCGTATGCGAGCGCTCGTGCTCGAACGAGGTTCATCGCGTGGACGGGGAACTCGGGCGCGTCGTCGCCGATCATGCCCGGTGCGTGAACTGCCAGCGCTGCGTGGTCATGTGCCCTACGCAGGCCCTGGCCATTGCCAATTGGCCCCAAGTGGGCAACGGGTCGAACAACTGGACGCTGGACTACCTGCAAGACATTGCCAAGCAGGCGCAGACCGGCGCCGTGCTGCTGGCGTCCATGGGCAACCCGCAGCCCTATCCCGTCTACTGGGACCACTTGCTGCTCAATGCCAGCCAGGTGACGAACCCCTCCATCGATCCTTTGCGCGAGCCCATGGAGACGCGCGTCTTTTTGGGGGGCCGCCCCGATGCGCTCAAGGTGAACGAGCGGGAGCGCGCCGTCTTGACGGACATGCCGCCGCAGATCAAGCTTGACGTCCCCCTGATGTTCTCGGCGATGAGCTTCGGCTCCATATCGCTCAATGCGCAGAAGGCGCTCGCCATGGCGGCCAGGGAGCTGGGGACGTACTTCAACACGGGCGAGGGCGGGCTGCACCGCGACCTCGAGGCATACGCCGACCATGCCATCGTGCAGGTGGCGTCGGGGCGCTTCGGCGTGGACCCGCACTACCTGAACGCGGGCGCGGCGGTGGAGATCAAGATAGGCCAGGGCGCGAAGCCCGGCATCGGCGGACACCTTCCCGGGGAGAAGATCGACGGGGAAGTGTCCCGCACCCGCATGATACCGCAGGGCACCGACGCCATATCCCCGGCGCCCCACCACGACATCTACTCCATCGAGGACCTGCGCCAGCTCGTCTTCTCGCTCAAGGAGGCCACGCGCTACGCCAAGCCCGTGGCGGTCAAGATAGCCGCCGTGCACAACGTGGCGGCCATTGCGAGCGGCATGGTGCGCGCCGGGGCGGACATCGTCGTGCTCGACGGCTTCCGCGGGGGCACGGGCGCCGCCCCCAAGCGAATCCGGGACAACGTGGGCATTCCCGTGGAGCTTGCGCTCGCGGCGGTGGACCAGCGCCTGCGCGACGAGGGCATACGTTCCACGGTCAGCCTCGTGGCGGCGGGCTCCATCCGCTCGTCGGCGGACGTGGTGCGGGCCATCGCCCTGGGGGCGGACGCCGTGTACTGCGCATCGGCCCCGCTCGTCGCGCTTGGGTGCCACCAGTGCCAGGACTGCTCGAGCGGCAAGTGCAACTGGGGCATCGCCACGCAGCGCCCGGAGCTCACGAAGCGCCTCAACCCCGAGATAGCGGCCGAGCGCGTGGTCAACCTCGTGCGCGGCTGGAACCACGAGATCCAGGAAATGATGGGGGGCATGGGCATCAACGCCGTGGACAGCCTGCGGGGCAACCGCCTCATGCTGCGCGGCGTCGGCCTGAACGAGAAGGAACTCGAGATTCTCGGCGTGAAGTACGCGGGGGAGTGATGACATGAAACGCATCTACGCCATCGAAGCCTGGTGCGTCGATTGCAGGCGCTGCGAAGTCGCCTGCAAGACGTTCCATTCCAAGAGCCGGGACACCGTGCGCGCCTTCAAGGTGGAATACCCCGTGCCGCAAAGCCGCATACGCGTCGAGGGCGGCAGGCAGCTGTCCCTGGCGGTGAACTGCCGCCACTGCGCGCAGCCGAAATGCGTCGAGGGGTGCATTTCGGGCGCCATGCGGAAAGACCCGCGAACGGGCGTGGTGACGTCCGATCCGCAGAAATGCGTGGGGTGCCGCACCTGCGTGTCCCTGTGCCCCTTCGGCGCGGTGCACGTCGAGGAGGCCGCCGGCAAGGGGGTCGCCTACAAGTGCGACCTGTGCGGCGACGGCAAGGGCCAGCCCGGCGAGCCGAGCTGCGTCGCGGCCTGTCCCAACCGTGCGCTCGTCTACGTGGAAAGCGAGGGGTGCTAGCATGGCCGTGCGCAATGCAGACTATCTCATCATCGGCAACTCCGCGGCGGGCGTCACGGCGGCGGAGAGCATCCGGGCGCATGCGGCCGATGCCTCCATCGTCGTCGTGGACCGCGACCCGCACCCGGCCTACGGCCGCCCGCTCATATCGTACCTGATGGAGGGGAAGACAACCGAGGAAAGGATGCGTCTCAAGGACGCGGGCTTTTACGAAGACCAGCGCATCGAAGCGCTGCTCGGGTCCGGTTTCGAGGTCGTGGAAATCGACCCCGCCGGCCATGTGGCAAGCCTTGCCGGAGGGGATGCCGTGGAATACGGGAAATGCCTGCTGGCCACCGGCAGCACCCCCTTCGTCCCTCCCATCGAGGGGCTCGAGGGCAAGCGCAACGTGCATGCCTTCCTCACCCTTGACGACGCGAAGGGGGCATGGGACGAGGCGAGGCGGGCGACGGAAGAGGCCCATGGGGCCGGGCGGGAAAGCCGCGCGGTGGTCATAGGGGCGGGCCTCATCGGGCTGAAGGCGGCCGAGGCCCTTTCCCACCACATAGACGAGGTGCTCGTGCTCGAACTCGCCCCGCGCATCCTGCCGGCCGTGCTCGACGACGAGGGGGCGGGGATCCTGCAGGGCACGCTTGCCAACCATGCGGTGACGTGCCTGCCGGGCGTTTCCGCGAGCCGCATCCTCGGGGAGGGGGACATGGCCACCGGCGTGGCGCTCACGAACGGCGAAGAGGCGGATTGCGACATGATAGTCGCCGCCGTGGGCGTCCGCCCGAACTCGGCGCTTGCCGTCCGGGCCGGTGCCGAACAGGGCCGGGGTCTCGTGTGCGGGGCGGACCTCCAGACGAGCCTTCCCGACGTGTACGCGGCGGGGGACGTGGTGCAGGTCACCGATTCGCTCGACGGGTCCGAGCGCCCCCTCGCGCTGTGGCCGAACGCCGTGCGGCAGGGAAGGCTTGCCGGCCTGCATATGGCGGGCGTGCCCGATGCGGAGGCGTTCGAGGGGGGCTTTGCGGTGAACGCCGTCGATTTCTTCGACGCGTCGCTGCTCACTGCGGGCATCATCAACCCGCCTGCGGATGCGGGCTTCGAAGTGGACGTGCGCGTGGAAGAGGGGAGCTACGCGAAGTTCGTCATGCGGGAAGGGCGGCTGGTCGGCTACATCCTCTTGAACCGTCCTTGGAATGCGGGCATCTACACGGCGCTCATAGACCAGCGCACCGCCCTTGCCGACTTGGAAGGCGATCCGTTCGGCGCCGCGCCGGAAAACATCGCGTTTTCCGCGGACGCGCGGTGGGAGCGGCTGCACAAGTGCTATCCGGGCGACCGGAACCGACTGGGCTGGAAGGAGCGTGCGTGACATGGCTGCAACCGAAACGCCGGCCTGCGTTTCCTTGGGGACGGCCCATTTCAGGGAGGCGAACGAGAAGGTTCGCGCCGCATTGGACGAGTTCGACGTCGTGGAGTTGCACGACGTGTACGCCCAGCGCTACCTGGGGTGCACGATGCCCAAGGGGAAACGCCTGAAGATACACGGCACGCCCGGAAACGACATGGCCTGCTATATGGACGGCGGGGAGATCGAAGTCTTCGGCAACGCGCAGGACCAGATAGGCAACACGATGAACGACGGGCGCATCGTCGTCCACGGCCGCTGCGGGGACGCGGCGGGCTACGGCATGCGCGGCGGGACCATACTCGTGCGCGACGACTGCGGCTGGCGCGTCGGCATCCACATGAAGGAGTACGAGGCGCATCGCCCCGCCATCGTCATCGGCGGGGATGCGGGCAGCTTCCTGGGCGAGTACATGGCGGGAGGCGTCATCGTCCTTTTGGGTAAGCCGGGCGCGTATCTGGCAACGGGGATGCATGGCGGCGTCATCTACACGAAGGGCCGCCTCGAAGGCCCGTCCGTCATGGCGGGCCTTGTCCACGAGCCGGCAGACGAGCGCGACCGCGAGCTTCTCCGGAGTCTCCTTTCCGAGTACAACCGGGCGTTCGCGGGGGAGTTGGAAGAACCCGTGGACGAGACCGCCCAAGGCTTCTACCGCCTGCGCCCCGCGTCGTCGCGCCCCTACGCGAGCATGTACGCCAACTGAGCATGCCCGGGACGGCTTGGGCGCGGCCCGGATGCGGGGCGGCGAGGGGCATTCCGCTCCCGGGCCCCGGGAACCCGGCCCGCGCCGGGCGCATCCGGCCGCCTGTGTGCCTGTGCGCTCGGGAAACCTGCGTTGCGAAGCCCGTGCCGCCGCGCCGGCCCGCGCGCTTTTCGGGTGCGCGGGCAAGCCGGCTTCCTAGGCGCCGACCTCCACGAGGGTGATCTCGAAGTTCAGGTCCTTTCCGGCCAGTTCGTGGTTCATGTCGAACGTGGCCACGCCGTCCTCGATGGCGGCGACGAACACGGGGAAGGGCTGCCCGCCCGGCCCCTGCATGTAAATGGTTTGGCCCACCGGCAGGTTCTCGCCGTTGGGGATCTGGTTCACGGGCACCTTCTGCACCAGGTCTTCGCGGCGCTCGCCGTAGGCGTCGGCGGCGGGGATGTGCACGGTCTTCGTCTCGCCCGCCTGCATGTCCTTCACGGCCGCGTCGAAGCCGGGGATCATCATGCCCGCCATGCAGGTGAACTCGATCGGCTCGCCCCGGTCGAGCGACGAGTCGAACTTCGTGCCGTCGTCGAGCGTTCCGGTGTAATGGACCTTGACCTTCTTCCCTTCGTTGCTCACGGAAAGGCTCCTCTCTGTTGGAAAACGGTGGGAACCAGTCTATCCGATGGCGCGTCCGGGGCTGGCCGGGGAGCGGAACCTGCTCCAAGTCGCCACAACCGCATGCGGGCGGGCGGCTTCGGCTGCATGGCGCCCCCCGCGCGGCCCAGCCCCGGCGCGCCCGGTTGCCGCGCGCCGGGGCCCGGCCCGGCCCCGCGCCCGGCGCGGTTTCCGCCGGATCGAGTGGGGGAAACGTGACCTACGGGCTGCGCCACCGCACGCCGCGGCCCGGCCCGCTCAGGCCCTGGCGCGCCCGGCGCGGCCGGCCAGCGTCTCGCGCGCCGCCACGAGGCCGGCAAGGGGATCCAGAAAGGAGCGCTCGTCCTCGGCAAGCCCCGCCCGGGCAAGCGCCACGAGGTCGTCCGCCCACGCGGCGGCGGGCCGCCCGTACACCTCGGCGCGGTAGCCCTCCGCCATGAGGGCGGCCTTCGCCTCCTCAATGTCGCCGGCGCGCACTTCGGCGAGCAGCGCGTCGAGCGCATCGAGGCTTCCCGGATGGTAGAACAGCCCCTTGACGAGGGCCGCGTAGGCGATGGCGTAGGGGACGGGCAGCGCGTCGGCGGGCCTGATCTCTATGTAGGTCTTCAGGCGGACGTCGGTGAAGAACATGGAGGCGGCGTGCTCTATCTCGGCGCGGGTCATCGTGCGCTCGGCGTACAATTCCCCGAACGTGCGCTCGGAATAGCACCACTGCTCCTTCTTGCAGGGCGCCAGAATGGCCGGCGCGTCGAGCAGGTAGGCCGCATAGCTTCGCAGGTTGAAGCCAGGATCCATCACGCCGGGCACCACGCCGCAGCGGTCGGGGTCGCAACGCTGCCAGATCTCGGTGCGCACCAGCTCGTGGGTGCGCGGCGCGCCCTCGAAGACGGGGGAGTTGTCGCACACGAGCGAGAAGAGGGGGGCAAGGCCGAAGGCGAGCCGGAGCTTGCGCAGGCAGTCGGGCACCGACGAGTAGTCTATCGACACTTGCGTGGAGGCGCTGCCGCGCATCATGCAGGTGCCGAAAGCGCCCTTCCCGCGGAAGTACAGATCCATGAACCGGTAGCGCCGCTTGGGAATGAGCTCCATGTCGGCGGCGCGGGCGCTCGGGTGGTATCCCAGCGTGAGCACGCGCCCGCCTGCGGGTTCGAGCACCCCTTCGAGCATGCGCTCGAACGCGTCGAAGCACTCCCGCGCGTCGGCGAGCCGGGAAAAGGGGCCGGCCGAAAGCTCCAGTTGGGCGGCGGGTTCGAGCGTGACGGCCTCTCCCGGGCGCGCCACGCCGAGCAGGTCGCCTTCCGCGTCGCGGGTGGCTTGGGGGTAGTGCGGCTGCAGCTGCCGCAGGACCCATGCGACGCCGAACGGCTCGCTGTAGGACACCGGCCGCAGGTCGTCGTGGACGATGGTGTGCTCGAGTTCTATGCCCAGCCGTCCCGAATCCTGCGTGATGCCGCTTTCGAAGTAGGCGACGATGGTGTCGATGTTGCTTTCGCGGGCGGGCTGCCCGCCGCGGGCGTGCCCGGCGCCGGGCACGCCCGCGGCGCTGGCTTGGTCGGTCATGGAGGCTCCTGTCGCTTCTCGCCGTGCGCCGCGCGGGCGCGTCTCGGCGCGGTATCGGCGCACATGGTATCACGATGCCGGCCCCCTGCGTGGAAGAACGTGGGAAAGCGGCGGACGGGCGCGGGCTTGCGCCACAAAACGCACAAAGCCCGACGCTTTTCTGTAACTATTTGGTTGCCTGCCTTGCAAACACCCGGCGCGTTTTATTACGATACCCCTCGTCTGTTCACTTTTGCCGCGGGCGCCGCAAGGGGGCATGGCGCTCGTGGGCATTGCCAAGGCGGGTTCCTGCGTCCCCGCCTTGGCGCCGCGCAGCCGGAGCGCGGGGCATGCGCCCTGTGGGGGCGGTCCGCCTGGCGCGCGGCATTGGGATGCGAATCGAGGGAAAGCGCACATGAACATCAGGGCGTCGGTGGTGGGGGCGGCTGGCTTTGCGGGTATCGAGCTGGTGCGCCTGCTTTTGCGCCACCCCGACTTCGAACTGGCGTCGGTCACGTCCGACGCGCTGGCGGGCACGCCCGTCTCGCAGGCGTACCCCGCCTTCGCGGGGCAGACCGACCTGGTTTTCTCGGCTTGCGACGACGCCGCGTTCGACGGCTGCGACGTGGCCTTTCTGGCCGTGCCGCACACGGCCTCGCTCGGCATGGCGCCGGGTTTGCTCGCACGCGGCGTTTCCGTCATCGACCTGTCGGCCGATTTCCGCCTCAAGGACCCCGCGGTCTACGAGCGCTGGTACAAGACGCCGCACACCGCCTCCCGCCTGCTGCCCGAAGCGGCCTTCGGGCTGCCCGAGCTGGCGCGCGGGGAGTTGGAGCGCGCCGCCGCCGCGCGTGCGGAGGGCAAGGCGGCGCTCGTGGCCTGTGCGGGATGCTACCCCACGGCAACCTCGCTGGCCGCCGCGCCCGCCCTGGCAAGCGGGCTGGTGGACGAGGCGGGCATCGTGGTGGTGGACGCGGTGTCGGGCGTGACCGGCGCAGGCAAGAAGGCCACCGAGCGCACGCACTTCTGCTTCGCCGACGGCAACCTGGAGGCCTACGGGGTGGGCACGCACCGCCACACCCCCGAAATCGAGCAGATCCTGCGCATCCCGGGGCGCGTGGTGTTCACTCCGCACCTCGCCCCGCTCGGGCGCGGCCTCCTGTCCACGGTGACGCTGCCGCTCGCGCCCGGCGCGCCCCTGCCGCGCGTGGAGGATCTGGCCGAGCGCTACGCCGCGTTCTATGCAGGCGACGCGTTCGTGCAGGTGCTGCCTGCCGGCACGTTGCCGCGCACCGCGTCGGTGGTTGGCACGAATCGCGCGCACGTGGGCGTGGGCGTGGCCGAGGGCGCGCGCGCCATCGTGGCCGTGGGAGCCATCGACAACTTGGGCAAAGGGGCGGCCGGTCAGGCCGTCCAATGTGCCAACGTGGTGTTCGGCCTTCCCGAGACGCGCGGCCTCGAGGCCGTGGCCATGCCGGTGTAGGGCCAGAAGGGAGCACGCTCATGACTTCGTCTGTCTTCTCGGGCGGCGCGGGCGCCCCGGGTGCCGCAGCCGCCCCGTCCGGCGCCTCCGCCGCAGCCGCCGTCGCCGCGGCGGCCGCCGCGAATCCGCCCGCCCCGCTGCACGCCGCCGGCCCCGCGCCCGAGGCGGCCTTTCCCTGCACGCCGCTTCCCGGCGGGGGGGTGGCGAGCGCCCGCGGGTTCTCGGCGGCGGGCGTGCATGCGGGCTTCCGCAAGGAGCCCGGCCGGCTGGACTTGGCCGTGGTGGCCGCCGACGAGCCGTGCGCCTGCGCCGCCGTGTTCACGCGCAACGCGTTCTGCGCGGCGCCGGTGCGCGTCTCGCGCATGCACCTTTCCGAGGGCGGCGCGACGCCCGAGGGCGGGCCGGCGTGGGGCACGGCGCGCGGCGTGGTCGTCAACTCCGGCAACGCGAACGCGGCCACTGGCGAGCGGGGCCTCGAGGCCGCCCGCGCGACGGCGCGCATGGCGGCGCGCGCGCTTGGCTGCGAGGAGCGCGAGGTGGTGGTGGCGTCCACGGGCGTGATCGGGCAGCACCTGCCGCTCGCCCCCTTCGAGGAAGGCTTGCCCGCCGCCGTGGCGGCCCTTTCCAAGGAGGGGGGCGCCAGCGCCGCGCGCGCCATCATGACCACCGACACGCGCCCCAAGGAGGCCGCCTGCACGTTTTCGGTCGAGGACGCCGCCTATGCCGGCTGCACGTTCACGGTGGGCGGCATGGCGAAGGGGTCCGGCATGATCATGCCGGACATGGCCACGATGATCGCGGTGCTCGCCACCGACGCGCCCGTGTCCGCGCCCGACGCGCATGCGGCGCTTTCCGCCGCCGTGGCGCGCACGTTCAACAAGGTCACGGTGGACTCCGACACGTCCACCAACGACTCGTGCTTCCTGTTCGCCAACGGCGCCGCCGCGCCGGGCCTCCCGGCGTTTTCGCGCGGCGGCGCCGCCTTCCGCGCGTTCGCGGAGGCCCTCGAGCACGTGTGCACCCGGCTCGCCCGCGCCATGGCGGCCGACGGCGAGGGTGCGTCTCGCTTGGTGACGGTGCGGGTGACGGGGGCGGCCACTCCCGCCGACGCCGACGCCGCAGCGCGCGCGGTGGCGAATTCCCCCCTTGTCAAAACGGCCGTGAACGGTCACGATGCCAACTGGGGGCGCATCGTGGCGGCCGTGGGCAAGTCGGGGGCGTCCTTCCGGCAGGAGGACGTGGCCGTGGACATCATGGGTCTTCCCGTGTGCCGCGGCGGGTGCGCGGTTCCCTTCGACGAAGGCGAGGCGCTTTCCCGCTTCGAGCGCCCCGAGGTGGGCATCGACGTCCACTTGGGGGCCGGGGACGCGCAGGCGACGGTTTGGACCTGCGACCTCACGCACGAATACATCACGATCAACGGAGACTATCGCACATGAAGTACGCAAGAGACATGCGTCCGGACGGCGCGTCCACCCAGTCGGCCGACGTGCTGGTGGAGGCGCTGCCCTGGATCAAGAACGTCACGGGCAAGACGGTGGTCATCAAGTACGGCGGGTCGGCCATGGTGGACGAGGCCCTGCGCGCCGACGTGATGAGCGACATCCTGCTGCTGAAGATCATCGGGGCGAACCCGGTCATCGTGCACGGCGGTGGCCGCGCCATCACCGAGACGATGGAGCGCTTCGGCCTGCCGGTGGAGTTCAAGGACGGGCAGCGCGTCACCTCGCCTGCGGCCATGGAGGTCGTGCGCATGGTGCTCACGGGCAAGGTGAACCAGGAGCTCGTGGGCGCCATGAACGAGCATGGGAACCTGGCCGTCGGGGTGAGCGGCACCGACGCGGGCATCCTCATCGCCGACCAGGCCGACCCGGCGCTCGGGCGCGTGGGGCGCATCACGCGCGTCAACAGCCAGCTCATCGAGGACTTGGTGGCCGACGACTACATTCCCGTGGTGGCTTCGGTGGCGCTGGGCAAGGACGGCGGGTGCTACAACGTGAACGCCGACATGGCGGCCGGGCACATCGCCGCCGCCATCGGGGCCCACAAGGTGGTCTTCCTCACCGACGTGGA
Organism: uncultured Eggerthellaceae bacterium; assembly: GCA_904420215.1. Lineage (GTDB taxonomy): Bacteria > Actinomycetota > Coriobacteriia > Coriobacteriales > Eggerthellaceae > CAJFUR01. Next base: position 2,911 of record CAJFUR010000170.1, on the reverse strand, counting down.
CGGCCTGTACGAGGACTTCCAAGACAAGGGATCGCTCGTCTCCAGCCTCACGCTTGCCGAGGCGCGCCGCATGGTGGCTGACGAGACGGTGTCGGCGGGCATGATCCCCAAGCTGCGCTCGTGCATTCACGCCCTCGAGGCCGGCGTGTTCCGCGCGCACATCATCAACGGCACCACGCCGCACGCGCTTTTGCTGGAACTTCTGACCGACCCCGGCGTGGGCACGCTCATGCACCCCGCCGAGGAATCGGCGGACTTCGACGCGCATCCTCTGGGCAACTTCGCCTCCAAACTCTTGGAGAACCGCTCGCTTGCCCGCGCGGAGGCCGCGCGCAGGAAGGCGCGGCGCCCGTAGGGCACGCGCGCGGCGGTGCCTGGGCGGCCGGCGGCGGGGCTGGCGCAACCCCAGACGTCCCTTCTTCGGGGGCGGGAAGACGGAACAAGGGCGGCCGGTGTGAGACGGGCGGCGCGCAAGCGGCCGCGCCCGTCCCGCGCCGGCAAGACGAAAGGCGGCAATCCGTGAGTTTGCAAACCGAACAGGAACTGGAATCGGCCTATGTCATGAACACCTTCGCCCGCAAGCCGGTGGAGCTGGTGCGCGGCGAGGGCATGGCCGTGTTCGACGACGCGGGCCGGGAATACCTCGACTTCATAGGCGGCATCGGCGCGGTCAGCCTGGGGCACTGCCATCCGGCGCTGGCCGACGCGCTGGCCGACCAGGCCGGGAAGCTCGTGCATGTGAGCAACTACTATTACGTGGAGCATCGCGGCGAGGTGGCGCGCATGCTGTCCGACCTGTTGAACGCAGGGCCGCAGGATGCGGCGGGGGAGGGGGGCGCAGGCGGCGCGTCCCCCGCGGGGGAGGAGGCCGCAGACGGCGGGCTTCTCGCGTCCCCGGCGGATCCGTCCGCGGCGCGCGGGGCGTGGAAGACCTTTTTCGCCAACTCCGGCGCCGAGGCCAACGAGTGCGCCATCAAGCTGGCGCGCCTGCATGCCCGCAAGCGCGCGGCGGCGCGCGCGGCGGCTTGCGGCGGCGACGCGCAGGCGGCGCAGGACAGCGCCGCGCGCCTGGTGGTCGTGCTCGAGGGGAGCTTCCACGGCCGCACGCTCGCCACGCTGGCCGCCACGGCGCAGCCGGCCAAGCAGGAGGCGTTCCAGCCCCTGCCCGACGGGTTCGCGGCGGTTCCCCAAAACGACGTGGCTGCGCTCGAGGCGCTGTTCGCGCGCCGCGGCGGCGAGGTGTGCGCCGTCATGGTGGAGTGCGTGCAGGGGGAAAGCGGCGTGCACCCGTGCACGGCGGAGTTCCTGCAGGCGGCGCGCCGGCTCACCGCCGAGGCGGGCGCGCTTCTGGTGTGCGACGAGATCCAGTGCGGCGTCTACCGGTGCGGCACCTACCCGTTCGGCTTCCAGCACTTCGGCATCGTGCCCGACGTGGTGACCGTTGCGAAGGGGGTGGCCTCGGGAATGCCGATGGGCGCCTGCTGCGCGCGAGCCGAGGTGGCCGACGCGTTCGAGCCCGGCGACCACGGCTCCACGTTCGGCGGGAGCTGCCTTGCCATGGCCGCCGCCGAGGCCACGCTGTGCGCGCTTTTCGAGGAGGGCATCGCCGAGCGCGTGGAGCGGGTGGGCGCCTACCTGCGCGAACGCCTGTCCACGCTGCCGGGCGTGGCCGAGGTGCGGGGGCTCGGCCTCATGGTGGCCGCCGACTTGGCGCCGGAGGCCCCGGCAGCGCCCGACGTGGTGGCGCGCGGGCTGGACGCCGGCGTGCTGCTGAACGCCACGGGGCCGCGCACCCTGCGCTTCCTGCCGCCGCTTGTGTGCGAGGAGCGGCACGTGGACGCGCTGGTGGAAAAACTTGTTGGCCTTTTGTAATTTTTAGGTTCCCTCGGCGCGTTTCTGCGGTAATATAGCCGCATGTCCTGCGCGGAGGCCGGCACGGCCGCCCTTCGCGCAGAGGGAACGAAACCGGACACGACGAAAGTCACGAGGCATGAAGCACCGTCACCATTTCCCCGACGTTTCCCGCGCCCTTTCAGGCGCTTCCTGCATCCGCATGCATGCACAGGACGGCTCGCCTCGGGCCGCCTCCGGCGCCCTGCGCGCGGCCAGCCGGCTGCGACGACGCTAGTCGTCTGCCGCATTCGCACAGGGGACGCTTTTCTCCCCTTTCCCCCAACGCTGCAAAGCGACAAGCCGTGAGGGCTGCCCGGCGCTCACGCCACCGCGAAAAGCCGCAACGCGCACGGATCGCGCCACCCGCACCCGGAGCCTTCGCCCCGGAGGCCGCAGGCCGGATCCGCCCCGCTGCAGACCCGGGCGCAAGGAAAGCAAGCCGCAAGACCATTCGAAAGGAACGAACATGGCTGAGCAGAAAGATCGGGTCGTCCTGGCGTACTCGGGCGGGCTGGACACGTCGGTGTGCATCAAGTGGCTGCAGGACGAGAAGAACCTCGACGTCATAGCGCTGGTGGGCGACGTGGGGCAGGAGCACGACGGGCTTGAGCAGGTCAGGCAGAAGGCGCTGCGCACCGGCGCCATCGAGTGCATCGTGGCGGACATGCGCGAGGAGTTCGCCGAGCACTACCTCACCTGCGCCATCGCCGCGAACGCGCTGTACGAGAACAAGTACCCGCTGCTCTCCGCGCTCTCGCGCCCGCTCATCTCCAAGCACCTGGTGGACATCGCGCACGAGTACGGCGCGAAGTACGTGGCACACGGCTGCACGGGCAAGGGCAACGACCAGGTGCGCTTCGAGGCGTCCATCGCGGCGCTCGACCCGGAGCTCGTCATCATCGCGCCCGTGCGCGAATGGGATTTGAAGTCGCGCCCGCAGGAAATGGCCTGGGCGCGCGAGCACGGCGTGGAGGTGCCCACCACCAACGCCCGCCCGTACTCCATCGACGACAACCTG
>CAJFUR010000169.1 GCA_904420215.1 uncultured Eggerthellaceae bacterium | reverse complement strand
CACGGGCAGCACCTCCACGCCGGCGAACGTGGTGTGGCGGCGCTTCTTGTCGTCGGTGGGGCTGATGCGCACGAGGCGGTGCACGCCCTGCTCGCTTCTCAGCATGCCGTAGGCGTTGCGCCCCTCCACTTGGATAGTCGCCTTGTCGAGCCCTATGCCCTCGCCCGGCACCACGTCGAGCACCTGCACCTTCCAACCTTTCTTCTCGGCGTAGCGGGTGTACATGCGGTAGAGCATGTCGGTCCAGTCCTGCGCCTCCAGGCCGCCCGAGCCGGGGTTCACCGTGAGGATGGCGTCCCCGCCGTCGAAGCGCCCGGAAAACCACGAGGTCACTTCCAGCGCGTCGAGCATCCCGTCCAGGCGCTCGAGCGCGTCTTCGGCCTCGGCGGCGAACGCCTCGTCCTCGCCGGCCAGTTCCAGCGCCGCGCGGGCGTCCTCCAGAAGCGCCGCGGCGTCCTCGTACTCGCGGATCGTCTCGCGCAGGTTCGACGCCTGCTTGGACACGCCCTGCGCGCGCGCCGCGTCGTCCCAGAAGCCCGGACGGGCGCTTTCCTCGTCGAGGCGCGCCAGCTCGGCCCGCTTGTCGTCGATGTGCAGGTACCCGTGCGCGTCGTTCACGCGCTGCGCCGCCTGCTCTATGTCGTTTCTCTCAGCCATGGTGCCTTTCACAACTTGCGTTCGAGTCCGTCCGTCCTAACGACTCGCCGGTTTGTCAATGTCAGCGAGGGCTTTCGCAGTGCCCTGGGTTCGCAGGGCGGCGGAGGCGAAGCGTACTTCGGTACGCGAGCCTTCGTCATCGCGCGAAGACAGAGTGCTGCGGAAGACCGTCGAAGCCCGCGCCCGCCGGCGTCGGCGGGAACCCCCGCCGCCCCGCCGGACGGCGGAACTCACTTCCCGTGGCATTTCTTGTATTTCAGGCCGCTCCCGCAAGGACACGGGTCGTTGCGGCCCACGTTCGCAAAGGGGTCGTCCTTGTCCTTCACGTAGGTTGCGGGCTTGGGCGGCGCGGGCTTGGGCGTCTGCGGGGGCATGCCCGACGCGGCGGGGCGCGGGCGCGCCGCGGCGGTGCCCGGCGACGAGAGCGCGGCCTCGGGCGACGAGTAGCTCACCTGCCCCGCAAGCGGGTTTTTCTGCTCCTCGAGCGGCTTTGGCACCGCCAGCTGCAGGCGCAAAAGCGTGCGCAGGTAGTCCTCGTAGATGGAAGACGTCAGGTTCTGGAAGGCCGCGTAGGCCTCGTTCTTGTACTCCACCAGGGGGTCGCGCTGCCCGAAGGCGCGCAGGCCGATGCCCGTCTTCAGGTAGTCCATCTCCTGCAGGTGCGCCATCCAGCGCGTGTCGATGATGCGCAGCATCACCTGCGCCTCCAGGTTGCGCATGACGTCGGCGCCCAGCATCTCGGCCTTCTCGTCGAACACCCTCAGCAGGTAGTCTTCCAGCGCCGAGGCCAGAAGACCGGGGTCGTCGTCGTGCTCCGCCTCGGCGGCGGAGAAGTCGTCCCGGCCGGTCATGTTCGCCGCCCAGCGGTCCACCGCCTTCATGTCCCAGTCGTCGCTGGGGCTTTTCGCCGGGCAGTTCCCGTCCACCGCGCCCTGCGCGGCGTCGGCCACGATGTCGGGGATGCGCTCGCCCATGTCCTTGCCGTCGAGGATGGCGTTGCGCTCCTCGTAGATGGCCGTGCGCTGGAGGTTCATGACGTCGTCGTATTCCAGCACGTTCTTGCGCGCCGCGAAGTGCATGCTTTCCACCTGCCGCTGCGCGCCCTCGATGGCCTTCGACACCATGCCCGCCTGGATGGGCATGTCGTCGGGCATGTCGGTCCTTTCCATCATGCGCGCGATGGAGTCCATGCGGTTGCCGCCGAAAAGCCGCATCAGGTCGTCTTCGAGCGACAGGTAGAACTGGGTCGTGCCAGGGTCGCCCTGGCGTCCCGAGCGGCCGCGCAGCTGGTTGTCGATGCGGCGGCTCTCGTGGCGCTCGGTGCCGATGACGGCAAGCCCGCCCGCCGCGATGACCGCCTCGTGCTCCTCGGCGCACACCCGCCGCGCCTCCTCGAGCGCGCGGGAGCGCTCCTCGTCGGTGGGCGCGGGCGCGCGCCCGGCGTCCGCCTCGGCCTCGCCGGCCTCCACCGCCGCCTGCCACGCCGCCTCGTCCTCGGGCGTGAGGTCCGGGTCGAACCCGCGCTCGCGCAGCACGTCGTCGGCCATGGCCTCGGGGTTGCCGCCCAAGAGGATGTCGGTGCCGCGGCCCGCCATGTTCGTGGCGATGGTGACCGCCCCCACGCGGCCTGCCTGCGCTATGATGTGGGCCTCGCGCTCGTGGTTCTTCGCGTTCAGCGTCTCGTGCTTGATGCCGCGCTTGTCGAGCAGGCGCGAGAGGCGCTCGGAGCTTTCGATGGACACCGTGCCGATGAGGCAGGGCTGCCCCGCCGCGTGCCGTTCGGCCACGTCGTCGGCCACGGCGGCAAACTTCGCGTCCACCGTGCGGTACACGAGGTCGTTCTCGTCCTTGCGCACCACCGGGCGGTTCGGCGGGATGGCCACCACCGGCAGCTTGTAGATCTCGCGGAACTCGGCGTCTTCGGTCATGGCCGTGCCGGTCATGCCGGAGAGCTTGTCGTAGAGGCGGAAGTAGTTCTGCAGCGTGATGGTGGCCAGCGTCTGGTTCTCCTCGCGCACGAGCACGCGCTCCTTGGCCTCGAGCGCCTGGTGCAGGCCCTCCGAGTAGCGGCGGCCCTCCATGATGCGCCCCGTGAACTCGTCCACGATCTTCACTTCCCCGTTCACCACCACGTAGTCCACGTCGCGGTGGAACAAAAACTGCGCCTTCAGGGCCTGCTGCAGGTGGTTGGCCAGCTGCCCGGAGGGGTCGGCGTAGATGTCGTCTATGCCGAGCATGGCCTCTATCTTCTCCAGGCCGCTCTCCGTGGCCACGATGGTGCGCTTCGCCTCGTCCATGTCGTAGTCGTCGCCCTCGCGCAGACGCGGCATCACGCGCGCGAACTTGTTATACGTCTCGGCCGCCTGCATGCCCGCCCCCGAGATGATGAGCGGGGTGCGCGCCTCGTCGATGAGGATGGAGTCCACCTCGTCCACGATGGCGAAGTGGTGCCCGCGCTGCACGCGCGAGGACGCGCGCGTGACCATGTTGTCGCGCAGGTAGTCGAAGCCGAACTCCGAATTGGTGCCGTAGGTGACGTCGGCGCGGTAGGCGGGGATCTTGAGCTCGGGCTTCATGCCGTTCTGGATGAGCCCCACCTCCATGCCCAAAAAGCGGTAGATCTGCCCCATCCACTCGCTGTCGCGGCGCGCGAGGTAGTCGTTGACCGTGACGATGTGCACGTTCTTGCCGGAAAGCGCGTTCAGGTAGCCGGCGAGCGTGGACACGAGCGTCTTGCCCTCGCCGGTCTTCATCTCGGCGATCTGCCCCTCGTGCAGGGCCATGCCGCCGATGAGCTGCACGTCGAAATGGCGCATCCCCAGCGTGCGCACGCCCGCCTCGCGCACGGCCGCGAACGCCTCGGGCAGCAGGGCGTCGAGGTCCTCGCCCGCCTCCGCGCGCTCCTTGAACGCCGCCGTGAGGGCGCGCAGCTCCCCGTCGGACTTCGCCTGCATGTCCGGCTCGAGGGCGTTCACTTGCGCCACGGTGGCTTCGTAGCGCTTCATCTGCTTGCCTTCGCCGAGCGTCAGCAGCTTTGAAAGGAAACCTGCCATGTAACCGCCGTCTTTCTCTTGTGTTGATGACGGTAGCTACTCTAGCATACCGCGCCCCATATCAGAGGAAATCCATACCGCGAACAGGCGCGGGCGGGCGCGGGGCGCCCCTCCCCCGCCCGGCGGGCGAAGGCGCGCGGCGGCGGCGCGGGATGCGGGCGGCGGGGGCGCGGGGGCGGGGCGGGGGCGCTGCGCGGGATGCGGGCGGCGGGGGCGCGGGAGCGGGGCATCTGCCGCTTTTTCGCCGATTCCTGCATTTGAAAAAAGCCTTCGACTGGCCGAAACCGCCCTTGTTCCGCAAAAGGCCAGTTCGGGATTTTTCGCCGAACGCCCCCTCGCGCGAACGATGTCGGAAATCGGCGAAAAAGTGGCCGTCCACGTCGATCCGCGAGGGAAAAAGGAAGTGCACGGGGCATGGCGGGCGGCATGCGTGCGGGGCGGGGGCGCGAACGCATGTCGGGTCTTGCGGAGGCCACGGGCGCAGGAGTAACATGGGGCCGCTGACTTTTGGCACCGACTGGGCGGTCGCGCTCCCGCAAAAAGGAGTTGCCATGCCCGAATTCCTGGAAGCGGCCGCCTGCAGGGGCCGCAGGCCCGAACGCGTGGCGGCACAGCGCCGCTTCTTCCGTCCCGACCTCATAGCCAAGTTGCTGCGCGAACGCCACGTGGCGCGGTTCCTGGTTGCCCCCGACGGCTTCGGCAAAAGCTCGCTGGCCTGCGAGTACGCCGACACCGTCTTCTCTTTCGAGCACGTGTTCTGGATCAACGGGAAAAGCCCCTGCTTCCTGCGCGACCTGGACCGGGGCGACATCGCGGCGCGCCTGCGCGGGCTGGACTCCGCGCCCTTCCTCGCCGTGTTCGAAGACGTGCCGCGCCTCGATGCGGAACGGGCCGCATGCTTCTCCCACGCCGTGGACGACCTTCTGGACGCGGGCGAGGAAGTGCTGGCCACGTGCGTGCCGACAAGCGACGCCTACGCGCGAAGCCACCGCGACCGCACGAAGCTCGACGCGGCGGGCCTGCTCCTCACCGAGGCGGAGTGCGCCCTGGCCCCTGCGGGCGCAGGCGCCGACCGCGGCTTTCGGGCGGAGGCTCCCGCCGAACGGGTGGCCTGCCTGTGGTGGGGGTCGGACGACGGGACGCAGCTGCTCGCGGGCGTGGGGCGCGAGGAGCTGCCCGGGGACGCCGCCCTGGCGCTCGTGGCCATGCTGGCGCTGCAGGAGGGAGGCTGGTCGGACCTGGAGGCGTTTTTGCCTGCGGGCATGGGGAAAGACCTGATCGATCTCCTGGAAGGCGGCTATCCGTTCCTCGGCATCGACCGCCACGCCGAACGCTACCGCGCCGCGCGCTTCCCCATGCGCGCCGTCGCCGCGGCCTTCGACGGCTCCTTCGACGTCCTGGCGGCGCGCTCGCTGTTCGACGGGCGCGACGCGCTGGCCTGCCGGCTCGCCGACGCGCTGGTCGCCCGCGCGGAGGGAGGGCGGGCATGCGACCTCATGGAAACCGTCGCCTCGAAGGCCGCCTGCGCCTCCTGGCTTTCCCGCCACCGCCGGACGCTTCTGGAGGGGGCGTGCCTCAAGCCCGCACACGACCTGTGCGCGTTCGCCGGCCGCACGCGCGGCGCCGAACGCCTGTCGCTCGGCGTCGCGGAGGCGTGGCGCCTTGCCGCCCTGGGCGACGGGGAGCGCGCCTGCGCCATCGCGCAGCGCGTGGCCTTCGCCGACGCGGCGCCCGCCGACGACCGGGCGTTCGCCCTTGCCGTCGTCATGGCCTGCGGCGGCGCCGATGCCCGCTTGCGGGCGCGGCGCACGGCGAAGGGGCTTTTGCAGGCGCGGGAGGCGTCGCTTCGCGCCGCGCGGGGAGGCGCGGAGGAGCACGCCGGCGCCGAGGGGGCCGGCGCCTCGGACAACGCCGCGTTCTGGGCGCCGCTCCTTGCCGTCATGGTCGCCTTGGGCGCCGGGCTTCCCGCAGCGGCCGACGCCTGGCTCGCGGCCCGCGAAGGAGGGGCGGACGAGGGGGCGCTTTCCATGGGGGCCGCGCTTCTTTTCAACGCCGCGGCAGGCGGAGGCGACGCAGGCGGGAAGAACGCGCGCGAAGGGGGCGCAGGCGCATGCGAGGCCGCACTCGGCGAGGCGGCGCGCTTCGTGCGGGAGCGCCTCGGGGCCGCCACGGAGGCGGAAGCGCCCCTCGGCTTCTTCGCCGCGGCCGCGGCGCGCGCCCTCGACAGGGCGGCCGCCCAAGGCGCGCTGCAAGGCGCGCCCGCGCTCCCGCCGGCCGGCGCGCGGGCGGCGCGCCAAGTGGAGGCGTCCGTTCTCGAGCAGCGCGCCGCCTACCGCAAGGAAGCGCAGGAGCACCGGCGCCGCCGGGAGGACTACTGCACCACCCATCTCAACGCCTTCCGCGACGACCGCCGCTCCCGCGGGGGGCCCGCGCCCTCCCTTGCGGGGGCGCCCCTTCTGCGCGTGAACCTCTTCGGCGGCTTCGAGGCATGGGTCGGCGACGAGCCGGTGGACCCGCAGCGGCTCCGCCGCCAGAAGGCGCGCACGCTGCTGGCGCTTCTGGTGCTCAACCGCGGCAAGGAGATAACCCGCGACCGGCTGGCGCAGGCGCTGTGGCCCGACAGCAAGCTGGAATCGGCACGCAAGAACCTGTATTCCATCTGGTCGCAGCTACGCCGCGCGCTCGCTACCCCGGACGGCGCGTGCCCGTACCTCGTCCGCTCGCAAAGCGGCTGCAGGCTCGACGCGCGCCTGGTGGACAGCGACGTGGCGCGTTTCGAGGCGCTGTGCCGCTCCCTGCTGTTCTCGGGCGCTCCCACCGAAGCGTGGGAATCCATGTTCGCCCAGGTGAGCGATGGGTTCTCCGACGACCTGCTGCCCGGGGAGAGCGCCTGCGAGCTCATTGTGCACACGCGCGACGAGTACCGCGTGCGCCTGGTGGACGCCCTCGTCGCCGCATCGGCGCGGCTGGTGGAGGCCGGCGAGGTGCGCGGAGGGCTGTGGTTCGCGCGCGAGGCGCTCAAGCGCGACGCCTCGCGCGAGGACGCCTACACCGCGCTCATGGAGGCGCAGATCGCCGCCGGCCAGCGCACGGCGGCGCTGGAAACCTACTTCGCCTGCCGGCAGTACCTCGCCAACGAACTGGGCATCGACCCGTCCGTGCGCACCGTCCAGCTCTACCGCGACATCATCGAGGCCGAAGAGGCGCTCGAATGGTAGCGCGCGGCGGTCGGCGGGGCGCGGCACGCGGGCAACGGGACGGAGACGCGCCGGATACGCTTCGCCCACCGCCGCGGGCGCGCCCCGTGGCGGCAGGTAAGGTGGGGGTCGCAAGAGCGAGGCGAACCAGCCGCCGAACCGACTACGAAGGAAGGTTTCCATGAAGCGCGAAAAACGATCCCCCCGGTCCCAGTTCCAGCCCCAGCCCGCGTCCCCGCAGGCGGACGCGCCCTCCCCCTCCCCCAACCCCGGCAACGCCCTTTCCCGCCGCTCGTTTCTGGGCGTGGCCGCCGCCTGCGGGCTGGCCACGGCCGGCGCCGGCCTCGCCGGATGCGCGCCGAAGCCCGACCCCGACCCCACGGCGCAGGAGAACGCGGAATACCAGGCCGACGCGAACATGGCGCCCACCGACATAGCCGAGACGCTCGAAGCCGACGTGCTGGTGGTGGGCCTGGGCATGTCGGGGCTGGCCGCCGCCGTGCAGGCGGCCGAGAACGGCGCCAAGGTCATCGGCATCGAGAAGGCGAACGCCACCGGCGGCAACGGCATCGGCGTCGAAGGCATCTTCGCAGTGGGATCGAGCCTGGAGGTCGCCCAGGGCATAGAGATCGACCCTGCCGAGATCGTGCGCGGCGAGCTGGAGGCGTCGCAGTGGGCGAGCGGGGGCGACCTGTGGCTCGACCTCGTGCACAGCTCCGGCGCCAACGTGGACTGGCTCATGGAGCAGGGCGTGAAGTTCTCCGGGGTCGTGGACGACTACCACGGCAACTCCGCCTACCCCGACTTCCACTGGTTCGCCGGCAACGTGGCGTCCGAGGGCTACGTCCCCCAGATGACCGACAAGGCGCGCGAGCTGGGCGTGGAGATGATCCTCGAGGCGCCCGCCGTGGGGCTTGTCCAAGACGGCGCAGGCGCGGTCACCGGCGCCTACGCGGAAAGCAAGGAGCGCGGAACCCTGCAGATCAACGCCAAGAGCGTGATCCTCGCCACCGGCGGCTGGGCGCAGAGCAAGGACTACGTCACGCAGCGGGGATTCTCCTGGGACAACATCCGCTACGGCGGCGTGGAGGGCCACGACGGCGACGGCATCACGATGGCCGCCGCCGTGGGCGCGCGCAACTTCGTGGAGAACTCCACGTTCAACGCCACGAACACCATCGGCGAGTTCGAGTACAAGAGCGTCTTCATCTGGAACGCGGGCGGCGGCGGCACGTGCCTGTTCGTGAACGAGAACGCCGACCGCTTCGTCAACGAGGACTTCGCGCAGGACAACTTCGAGTTGCAAAGCGTGCCGGCCATGACGCAGAAGCAGCTGTACACGGTGTTCGACCGCGCCATTCTGGAGGCGTGGCTGAAAGACGCGCCCGACGAGCTTGCCACCGTGGACGCCGCCGACGACGCGGCGCTGGCGAAGGCCAACACGCTGGAGGAGGCGGCAAGCGCCATCGGCCTCGACCCGGACGCGCTCCGGGCCACGGTGGACCGCTACAACCAGCTGGCGGAAGCGGGCGTGGACACCGACTTCGGCAAGGCGCCCGAGTTCCTGGTGCCCATCGCCCAGGCGCCGTTCTACGTGGGCAAGCTCACGCAGGAATTGCTCGTGGGCATCGGCGGCATCGAGACGAACCGCCATGGGCAGGCTCTCGACGCCGATAAGAACCCCATTGCCGGCCTGTACGCCGTCGGCACCGACGGCTGCATGCTCTACCGCAACATCTACACCATCAACGTGGGCGGCACGTGCAACGCCAACAACGTGAACTCGGCGCGCAACGCCGCCAACCACGCCACCGGGGCAAGCGCCGACAAGACGGGCGGCGGGGGCACGGCAGGCGGCGCGGATGCAAGCGGAGACGCGGCGTCGGGCGAGGGCGCGGCAACAGGCGCGGCAACAGGTACGGACACGGAAGACGCGGCGTCCGGCGGCGGCGCGGGCGTCGCAGACGGAGGCGCAACGGCGGAATAGGGGGGCCGCAAGCGGCAGGGCGTCGGGACCGACGCGTCCCCGCGCCCGCTGCACCCCCCGGGCGCCGCAGGCGGCGCGGCGGGCGCGGGGACGCAGCTGGGGCGCGCCTGTTGCGGCACGCGTGGGTGCCGCGGGCGGCGCGGCGGTGTACAATAGGCTGCGAATCGGCAGTTCCCCCTAGAGAAAGAGGCCGCCATGTTCTCCCCCGCCCCCCTCGAAAGCCTGACCGCCTTTTGCATCGGACACGCGCACGACGCGCAGGCGGGCACGGGGTGCACCGTCGTCGTGGCGCCCGAGGGCGCCGCGTGCGGCGTGGACGTGCGCGGGGGCGGGCCGGCCACGCGCGAGACCGACCTGCTCAGGCCCGAGAACATGATAGAGGCCGTGCACGCGGTGGTGCTTTCGGGCGGCAGCGCCTTCGGCCTGGAGGCCTCGTGCGGCGTCATGGACGCGCTCGCCGAGCGCGGCATCGGGTTCTCGCTGGGGGACGCGTGCGTGCCCATCGTGGTGGGGGCCTGCCTGTTCGACCTGCTGGTGGGCGCACCCGCCCACCCCGACAAGGCCATGGGCAGGCTCGCGGCGGAAAACGCGCTCGCCGCACGCGCGGGCGGCGGGACGGGCGCGCCGCTGGCCCAGGGGAACGTGGGCGCGGGCTGCGGCGCCACCGTGGGCAAGCTGGGCGCGCCCGAGCGCGCCATGAAGTCCGGCTTCGGCTGGGCGTGTTTGCGCGCGGGCGACGTGGTGGCGGCGGCGCTCGTGGCGGTCAACGCGCTCGGGTGCGTGCGCGACGGGGACGGCACGTGGGTGGCCGGCGTGCGCGACGGGGCCGGGAAGGTGATGGACCCGCTGGCCGCGCTGGCCGCAAGCCCCCTCGCCGCCGCTGCGGCGGGCGCAGGAGACGTGGCTAACGCTGCGGCTGGCGCGGCGGGGCCGTGCGAGAACACGACCATCGGCGTGGTGCTCACCAACGCGCAACTCACAAAGGCGCAGGCCACCAAGGTGTCCTCCACCGTGCACGACGCCTACGCCCGCGCCATCAAGCCCGTGCACACCCAAAACGACGGGGACACCGTGTTCACGTTCGCCTCGGGGGACGCGCCCGCCGCCACCGACGTGGTGGCAATGCTCGCCACCGAGGCCATGCAGCAGGCCATCGTCTCGGGCGTGCGGCACGCGGAGGCCGCCTTCGGCCTGCCTGCCGCGCGCGACGTGGCCTAGCGCGGAGGGCGCCTGCCGCGCAGCCGCGCATGCGGGCGGTGCGAAAACGCCCCGACGGCCCCACCGCCCGCGCCACCCCAAGTGGCGGGACACCGGGGCTTGAAGGCGCGCCGCATGCCCCCGCCCCCACGCAGCCGGAACGCGCGGGCGCGGGGGCAAGTTACTTCTTCCCCAGCAGCTTGGCAATGCGGTCGGAATACTCCACGTCCACAAGGCCCGCTTCCTTTGCCAAGTCGATGACGGGAGCGTCGTTCCAAAGCGCCTCCAGGCGGTAGTACTCGCGGGTTTCCGGCTGGAACACGTGCACGACGAAGTTGCCGTAGTCCAGAAGCGCCCACATGCCGTCCTCGGTGCCCTCGCGGTGCAGGGGCTTCGCATGCGCCTCCTTGCGCACGCGTTCCTCCACCTCGTCCACGATGGCCTCCACCTGACGGCGGTTCGCCGCCGTCGCGATGACGAAGTAGTCCGTCACCGATATGAGGTCGCGCACCTCCTGCACCATGATGTCGGTGGCCTTCTTCGCGTCGGCCGCCTTGGCGGCGATGAGCGCGCAGTCGCGCGACGACGCCTCCTGCACCGGCGAGGCTGCTGGCACCGCGGCGCCCGCCTCCTGCGTCCCGTCCGCCGCCCGCTCCGCTGCGGCCTGCCCCCGTTCCGCGGCGCCCGCTTCCTGCGCCGGGGCCTCCGGGGCCGTTTCCTCCACCGTGTCCTTGCTTTCCATAGATTCGCTCACGCGCGTTCCTCTCCATGCACGAAGGGTTTCTGCCTTTTCATCACGTAGGCGTTCCACACGCCCACCGTGTCGGGATGCAGCGGCTTGCCCGCTTCGATGATCAGTATAGTCCAGTATCCGAGCACGTCCACGAAGAGTTCTTCCAAACTCTCGCGCCCGATGCGCCCGCGCAGCTCCTCCACGCGCCCGAACGTGCGACCCTCCTCCAGCGCGTCGGCCACGTAGAGCACCATGTCCAAGTCCCCCATGTCGGGCGCGCCCGTGGTGTGCCGCTCGATGGCGACGAGCACCTCGCGGGGGATGCCGGGATGCGCGCATCTGAGCGCGCAGGCCGCCGTGGGGCCGTGGAGCAGGCGCGGCATGTGCTCGGCCACCCACGGGTCCACGTCCGCGCCCACCTCGCGCGCGCGGGCGCGTATGCCGGGGTCGTCGTAGCCCTTGTCCCAGTCGTGCAAAAGCGCCGCCAAACGGGCGCGCGGCACGTCCACGCCGTAGACGCGCGCCAGGCGCTCGGCCATGCGCACGACGCCCTGCACGTGGGCGAAGCGCTTGGCGCTCACGCGCCGCCGCAGCTCCGCCTCGCGCGCGGCGAAGAACTCCGGGGAAAGCGCGCAGGGCGCGCCGGGCGTCGATGCGGCAACCCGCGACCCGGGCACGCAAGGCTCCGCAGCAGCGCCCGCCGCGCCCTGCGCGCCGGCCCCTGCGTCCCGCGCCGCCGCGCTGCCGGCCGCCGCCGAGCCGCCGGGCGCGTCTGCAGCCCGCGCGCCCTTCCCGCTGCCCGCCTTCCCCGCCGCGCCGGGCTTCGCCCCCTCACGCGCCATTGTCCGCCCCTTCCCGGTAAAGGCCGCATTCCGCAATGTAGTCGTTCACGCGCCCCATGGTGAGGTAGCGGATGGACTTGCCCTGCGCCACCCGTGCCCGCAAGTCGCTCGACGATATGGCCAAGGCCGTCACCTCCAGGAAGTCGATGGAGAAGTCGCTTTGCCCCGCCAGCGTGCGAAGCCCGTCTTCCCCCAGCTCGAAGCCCGGGCGCGTCACCGCTATGAAGCGCGAAAGCCCCGCCACCGCGCGGCTTTCGCGCCACCGCACAATGTTCGCCACGGCGTCGGCCCCCGTGATGAAGAACAGCTCCACGTTGTCCGGGTAGTGGGCGCGCAGCTCGCGCAGCGTGTCCACGGTGTAGGTGTCGCCGCCGCGCTCGATCTCGAGCGCGCTCACGTCGAAGGCGGGGTTGCTCTCCACCGCAAGGCGGCACATCTCCAGGCGCCTTTTCGCGCAGGTCACCTTCTGGTGCTTCTTGTACACCGGGCTGCCCGCCGGCACGAACACCACGGCGTCGAGGCCAAACGCCTCGCGCGCCTGCTCGGCGCAGGCCAAGTGCCCGATGTGGATGGGGTCGAACGTCCCGCCCATGATGCCCAGCCGCGCCGGCGCGCCGTCGGCGCCCAAGCCGTCGAAGCGCGCGCACACCACCGGGGCCGGCAAGCCGGCGTCCCGCGCGCCCTGCGGCACGGCCGCGTCTTTCCCACCGGGCCGCCCCGCCGCCCGGGCCGCCTCCGGCGCCGCCACTACGCGCGCACCTGCCCCGACCCGCGCAGCACGTACTTGTAGGACGTGAGCGCCGCAAGGGCGAAGGGGCCGCGCGCGTGCAGCTTCTGCGTGGAGATGCCTATTTCCGCGCCCAGCCCGAACTGCCCGCCATCGGTGAACGCCGTGGAGGCGTTCGCGTACACGGCGGCGGCGTCCACCCGCGCGAGGAACGCCTCGATGGCCGCGGCGCCGTCGGGTGTGGCGGGGTCGGCCACGATGGCCTCGGAGTGCCTGGTGCCGTAGCGGTTCACGTGCGCGATGGCTTCGTCCACGCCGTCCACCACCCGCACGGCCAGCTCGGGCGCCAGGTACTCGGTGGCCCAGTCTTCCTCCGTCGCATGGTCGAAGCGCAGTTCGACGCCCGTGCGGCCCGCCTCGCCCGCGGCCCACTCCGCACAGCGAAACGCCTCGTCGTCGCAGTGCAGCGCCACGCCCTCGCCCGCAAGGGCCACCATCGCCTCCGGCAGGAAGCCGCGGGCGGCGGCGCGGTCCACCAGCAGCGTCTCGGCCGCGTTGCACACGCCGAAGCGGCGGCACTTCGCGTTCAGCACGATGGCGCGCGCCATGGACGCGTCGGCGCTCTCGTGCACGTACACGTGGCAGTTGCCCGTGCCCGTCTCGATGACCGGCACCTTGGCGTGTTCCACGCAGTGCCGGATGAGGCCCGCCCCGCCGCGCGGCACGAGCACGTCCACGATGCCGTGCAGCTGCATCAGCTCGTCGGCGCCGTCGCGGTCGGCGGAGTCCACCAGCACGATGCAGCCGCGCGGCATGCCGGCCGCGACGGCGGCGTCGTGCATGGCGCCGGCAATGGCCGCGCTCGATTCCGCCGCCAGGCGCCCGCAGCGCAGGATGGCCGCGTTGCCGGACTTGATGCACACGCCCGCCGCGTCCGCCGTCACGTTCGGGCGCGCCTCGTACACCATGGCCACCACGCCGAGCGGCACGCTCGTGCGCGCAAGCCGGATGCCGCTTTCCAGCAGGCGCTCCTCCTGCACCACGCCCAAGGGATCGGGAAGCGCCGCCACGTCCTCCAGCGCCGACGCCATGTCCTCCACGCGTCCGGCGTCCAGATACAGCCGGTCGAGCAGGCTCTCCTTGGTGCCGGCCTGCCGCGCCGCCTCCATGTCCCGCGCGTTCGCGGCCAGAATGTCCGCCTCGCGGGCGCGCAGCGCCGCCGCCATGGCGAGAAGCGCCGCCGCGCGCGCCTCGCCACTCGCCTGGGCAAGCCCCGCGCTGGCCCCCTTCGCCTGCAGCGCCAAGCGCCGCACATGCTCCCGCACCGTTTCCTCGGCCATGCGTCCTTCCTCCTACTCGGCTACTCGAACACGATCAATTCGTCGCGGTGGACGACGGGGCGCTCGGCCAAGGGGGCGAGCAGCCGGTTGTGCTGCACCTCCCCGCGCGTGCGCCCACAGGCCAGTTCCACCTCATCGCTGGCGAACGCCGCCTTGCCGCGCGCGAACAGGTGGCCCGCCGCGTCCTTGATGTCCACGATGTCCCCCGCGTCGAAGCGGCCCTCCACCGAGGACACGCCCACGCACAGAAGCGAGCTGCCGCGCCGCACGAGCGCGTCCTTGGCGCCGTCGTCCACCGTCATGGAGCCGCGCGCGGCGTCGCCGAGCGCTATCCACAGCTTCTTCGGGGTTATCTCGTGGGGCTGCTCGGCGGCCACGAACAGCGTGCCCACGTCCTCGCCCGCCGCCGCGCGCACCACCGCGTCCTCGGCGCGCCCGTTGCAGATGACCATGGGGATGCCGGCGGCCATGAGCACGCGCGCCGCCTTGACCTTGGTGACCATGCCGCCCGACCCCACGGTGGTTCCCGCCTCGCCCGCCACGTCCATGACGTCCTGGCCTATGCGCTCGACGCGGCGGATGAGCCGCGCCGTGGGCACGCGGTGCGGGTTCGCGTCGAAGAGCCCGTCGATGTCGGACAGGATGACCATGAGGTCCGCGTCGATGAGGCATGCCACCAGCGCGGCCAGCGTGTCGTTGTCGCCGAAACGTATCTGCTCTACCGACACGGTGTCGTTCTCGTTCACCACCGGCACCACGCCCAGCTCCAAAAGGCGCAGAAGCGTGTCGCGCGCGTGCAGGTAGGCGGTGCGGTCGGCCGTGTCGCGCCGCGTGAGCAGCACCACCGACGTCAGCAGGCCGTGGGCCGCGAACGCCTGCGCGTAGGCGGCCGAGAGCGCGCCCTGCCCCACCGACGCGGCCGCCTGGAGGCTCGGCATGTCGTGGGGGCGCTCCGCAATGCCCAGCGCCTCCAGCCCGCACGCGATGGCGGCCGAGGTCACGATGACCGGGTGCCAACCCGCCGCGCGCACGCGCGCTATCTGGTCGGCCATGCGCTCCAAGTAGGCATAGTCGATGGACGAGTCGCCCGTCGTGAGCGTGGAGGAGCCTATCTTGACGACGATGCGCCGGCCTGCGCCGCCGCGCGCGGCACCGGCGCCTTCAGCCGCCGCGCCGGGCGCGCCCGTGCCCGTCCCGGCGGCCGCGTCGGCACGCCCCCGCTCCCGCGCCGCATCCGCCGCAGCGCCGCTCACAGGTCCAACTCCTTGAACGCGTCCTCGGCCGTGCGGGCCGATTCGAACTCGAACGAGCGCCCCACGATGCGTATCTCGTCGCCGTCCACGGCGCCGGCGCGCTCGAGCGCCGACTCCACGCCCAAGCGTTTCAGGCGGTGCTGCAGAAACGCGATCGCCTCCTCGTTCTCCCAGTCGGTCTGCACCACCATGCGCTCCACCTGGCCGCCCTGCACGCGGTACACCCCGCCTCCCAGGTTCACGACCGAGAACTGCCTGTCGCGCTCGGCGCGGCGGTGCTCCCACACGTGGTCGTACTGCACGTCGGCGGCCGCCTGGCTGCGGGCGGCCTCGCGCAGCTCGTGGACCTTCGTGGCGATGGCTGCCTTCAGGGAATCCACGCCCTCCCCGGTGAGCGCGCTGATGCGGTAGAGCTTCGGGTCGATGGTGCTCGCGCCGAACTCGTCGCCGCCCGCTGCGGCCACCGAGTCCTCCCGCACGCGCGCGGCCAGGCGCTCGCACGCCTCGTCGGTGCCCTCCACGTCTATCTTGTTCGCCACCACGATGCGCGGGCGCGACGCCAAGTCGCCCGCGTACAGAGCCAGCTCGCGGTTGATGACGTCGTAGTCCTGCACGGGGTCGCGCCCCTCGTAGTCGCCCGTGAGGTCCACCACGTGCACGATGAGCGCCGTGCGCTCGATGTGGCGCAGAAACTCGTGTCCCAGCCCGCGCCCCTCGTGCGCCCCCTCGATGAGGCCGGGGATGTCGGCCGCCACGAAGCTCAAGTCGCCGCTGGTG